>CAKZHP010000079.1 GCA_936924635.1 uncultured Propionibacteriaceae bacterium | reverse complement strand
GGTCGACGCGGCCGTAGCGGGCGATGGTCTTGGCGAGCTGTTTGTCGTCGGCGGCGGGGATCTCGTCGTTCGACAGCCCCTGTTGCACCGTTGACCCTGGCTTCATCACTCACGAGAATGAACGAAATCATGTGTAATGGCCGCACTGGCGTGCGGCCCTAGGGTCGAGGCTACGGAACTTCAGGCTGAACCCTGGAGGGTTGCAGCACTGGCTATGTCAACTAGGTTCGGCCCCGGTGTGACGGTTTGACTTGGACCCGGTTTGATTGGGACATGATCGATATCGCGGAGCCTGACTTCGAGGATGAGCAGCTTGTGATGTTCCTGCAGGAGCACCTGGATGACATTGCTCCGACTGCTCCCGTGGAGAGTCAGCACGCACTCGACCTCAGTTCGCTTCAGGGACCGGGTGTGCGGTTGTGGGTTGCTCGTGACTCGGGTGCGGTGGTGGGAACAGTCGCTCTGGCTGAGTTGACTGTGGGGCATGAAGAGTTGAAGAGCATGCGGACCGCGCCGGCGCGTCGGGGCGCGGGCATCGCCTCGCAGTTGTTGGACCACGCTTTGCGAAATGCTCGAGCGCGCGGCGTCGGCAGGGTGTCGTTGGAGACCGGGAGCATGGAGTTCTTCGCTCCCGCGCGGGCGTTCTATCGCAAGGCGGGGTTCACTGATTGTGCACCGTTCGGTCCCTATGCGGCGGATCCCAATAGCGTGTTCATGACGTTGCCGCTGTAGGCCGGTGTCCGGTCACGCTGATCGTGCGTGCGCGAGTCGATAGGACTGGGTGCCGGTTTCGATGATGGTGCCGCGGTAGGTGAGGCGGTCAACTATTGCGGCGCACAATCGCGGGTCGGTGAAGGTGTCGGTCCAACCGCTGAAGCTCTGGTTGGAGGCGATGGCGATGCTGTTCTTCTCCTCGCGTTCGGTGAGGACCTGGAAGAGGAGTTCGGCACCGCGACGATCCAGTTCCATATAGCCGAGTTCGTCGACGATCAGCAGATCGACGCGCCCGTAGCGGGCGATGGTCTTGGCGAGGGTCTTCTCGTCGGCGGCTTCGACGAGTTCGTTCACCAACCTCGTGGCCAGGGTGTACCGGACACGGAAGCCTTGCTCGGCCGCGGCAGTGCCCAGGCCGATGAGCAGGTGAGATTTGCCGGTGCCGGAATCCCCGATCAAGCACAGAGGTTCGCCTTTGCGGATCCAGTCGCCCTTGGCGAGTTGGTGGATGGTCGCGGCTTCGATGGCGGGGTTGGCGTCGAAGTCGAAGTCACCGATCCATTTGCTGCGGGGAAACTGAGCTGCCTTGACGCGGCGCACTGACGAGCGGCGGTCGCGGTCGTCGACCTCCGCGAGTAACAGTTCGGCCAGGAACCCCGGGTACGACAATTGTTCCTTCTTGGCCACGCCGATCGCTTCATCGAGCACGCCGCGGATCGTCGGAAGCCGCAGGCGACGGCAGGCCTGGTCGACCGCGGCCAGGGCGGCTTCCTCGGTCAACCCGCGGCGTCGTCGCAGGGTAGGAGTGATGGTCGTGTCGAGTGCGGTCGGCATCAGCTGGTGCTCGCTTTCGTCAGATCGGACGCGGCCACCGTGGCGTGACGTCGGGGTAGGAGGTCGTCGTAGGCGGCCACCGACGGCAACGGCCTGGTGTCCGCCGGCAGGCCGGCGATCACGGCGGCCGGGTCGGTCAGGCGTCGCTGGGTGAGACTGACAACGCGTTGTTCACGCACACCATCGTGAGCAACGAGATGACGATCAGCGTTGGCCCCGCCCGCGGCGGAATAGCCAGCGTCTATGGTTGCGGCGTTGCGGCGGGCTTCGACCGCGACAACTTCAGCGGTCACCGCACCCACGGTCAGAGCCGCGGTGATCCCTGCGATCACGGCGTCGGCGGGCAGGGACCGGTGTAGCAGTAGGACGTCGATGAGTTCTTTGGTGCCTTCGCTGTCGCCGTTGACCTTGCGGGATGCGGCCCAGAATGCGTCATGCGCCGCCGTGAACGCACCCGAGGCTCGAGCCGATGCCAGCGCGGTCGAGCCCGGCAGCGCGCCGGGCTTGTGCTTCAGCACTTCCAGGTAGTGGTCCAGGTCGACGACGTGCCCGCCACGGGATGCGACTCGCGGATGCGTGGCCACGACCTGATGGCCGTCGAAGACCACCAGGTGCGAGGCCCGCAGCGAGACCCGGACCTTACGGCCGATCAGGCGGGCCGGGACGGAGTACTTCATCATCCGCACGGTGATCATCGCCGACCGATCCACTCGCGGGTGCAGCACCAGGCCGGGATCGAACCGGTCAACAGGCAACGGTGCCAACAGGTCACGTTCGGTCGCATAGTCCTCGCCGATCGTCTTCAGTTTCCCAGTGATCCGTCGGCTGTCGTCGGCCGCCTCCCAGTGCTTGATCTTGTCGTTGAGCTCGTCCAGGGAGTCGACCTCGGGCATCGGTGTCAGGTGGTTGCGGCGGAACCAGCCGACCTCGCCTTCGACGCCGCCCTTTTCGTGCGCGCCGGCGATGCCGGGCTGGCAATAGAACGAGTCGAATCCGTAGAACGACTTGAACAGCACCCACCGGTCGTTCTCCTTGCGACGCCGGTTCCCGCCGTGCACCACGGCCAGCACCGCAGAGGTCAGGTTGTCGTACCGGATGTGCCGGGTCGGGACGCCACCCAACGTTTCGAACGCGTCGATGTGCCCTTCCAGGAACGCTTCCTGCGCGCCGGTCGGATAGACCCGGTGGACCGCCTTCCCCGAGAAGGAGAGGCGGTAGATAAACATCTGGCACTTGGTCTTCACGCCCTTGATGACGACGTAGACCTCGCCGAAGTCGACCTCGGCCTCCTGCCCGGGAGCGTGTTCCTGCGGGACGAAGACCTCCTCGACGCGGCGGCCAGCCTCCAGATCGATTTGCGCGCGGCGGACCCGCACGTAGTCCCGCACTGTCGAGTACGACAGCCCGGTCGCACCGTGTTCATCGACCAGGCGGGCAAGGATCCTGGTCGCGGTGTGCCGCTGCTTCCTGGGTGCGTCCAGGTCGGAGCGCAGCATGTCGTCGATCGCGTCCTTGAACGGGTCCAGGCGCGGCGAGGACCGGATCGGGGCCTTTCGCGTTGGTGGTGTCGCCGACACCAACGCTTGCCGCACCGTGCGCCGATGCACCCCGTGCCGCTTGGCCAACTCCCGGATCGATAGCTCCTCGACCCGCGCGTCCCGACGGATCGCCGCGAACAACTCCACCCGTGACTCCATCCCCAACCCCATCCGTCGAACCAGTGATGGAGCCAAGGTTCAGGTGGGGCCAGATCAAACCGTCATAACCACCCCGGCAAGTCGCAAGTGGGGCCAGTTCTGGCCGCCACAGCGGGGCCAAACCAACCTGTCATAGCCAGACGGCCCCAATCATGAACGCCATCGACTTACCGTGCGGAGGTTTGGAGTCCCCGTGAGGCTAGGAGCTCATGCGCCTTGTGCGCGATATGGGGCTCTTCGCCGATCTGGTGGGGAGTAGTTCGGGCCCCGTGACGGGCTGGGTGTAGGGGTCGAGGTCCCCGATGATCAGAAGCGCCAACCACTGATCGACCTCGAGGACCTCGACGTTGTCCAACGCTACGCGGTGCGCCGACGCGCCCACCACTACTGACCCTTGTTCGCGCTGTGACGTGCTGCTCGGCCTGCCGGCGGTCCATGTCGAGTCGGTCCAGCGGACCGAGACGGCGATGACGGTGACGGTCTCGACGCCGTGGCAGCTGCAGGGCTGCCCGGACTGCGGGGTCGTGGCGCCGAGCCGCGGCCGCAGGCGGCGGGTCCTGCACGACGTGCCGCATGGCGAGGTCCGGGTCCGGTTGGTGTGGCGGCAACGCACCTGGCGGTGCCCGGAGGCGGGATGCCCGCGAGGGACGTTCGTCGAGCAGGTCCCGACGCTGGTCACACCACGCGCCCAGGTCACCACGCGCGCCGTGACATGGGCGATCGGGCAGCTACGTCGTGAACACGCCACCATCGCGGGGTTGGCGCGTCGGCTCGATGTGTCGTGGGGGGCGCTGTGGCGTCTGGTGCGTCCCGAGCTCGAACGCCTCGCCGCGGATGAGTCCCGCTTCACCGGGGTGACCAGTCTCGGGGTGGACGAGCACATCTGGCACCACGGCGAGAGACGCTCGAAGGGCCCGAAGGAGCTGACCGGGATGGTCGACCTCACACGCGACGAGCAGGGCAAGGTGCACGCCCGTCTGCTGGACCTGGTGCCCGGCCGGTCGAAGAAGGCCTACGCCGACTGGCTCGATGACCGCGGCGAGGACTTCCGCAAGAACATCGACGTCGCGGCGTTGGATCCGTTCGGCGGTTACAAGTCCGCCATCGATGACCAGCTGCAGGACGCCACCGCGGTCCTGGACGCGTTCCACGTCGTCAAGCTCGGCACGCAGGTCGTCGACGAGGTGCGTCGCCGGGTCCAGCAGGACACAACCGGCCACCGCGGTCGCAAGGGCGACCCGCTGTTCGGCATCCAGACCATCCTGCGCGCCGGCGCCGAGAACCTCACCGACAAGCAGCAGGCCCGCTTGGTCCGAGCGATCGAGTCCGATGAAGCCCATGAGGAAGTGTTCCTCGCCTGGCAGTGCGCCCAGCAGCTGCGGGCCGCCTACCGGGTCCGAGATCTGGCCGAGGGCCGTCGCTTGGCCGAGAAGGTCCTCGCGTCGTTCCACACCTGCCCGATCCCGGAAGTCGCCCGCCTCGGACGGACCCTGCGCCGCTGGCACTGCGCGTTCCTCGCCTACTTCACGACGGGCCGAGCAAACAACGGTGGCACTGAAGCCATGAACGGCATCATCGAGCTCCACCGGCGCCTCGCCCGCGGTTACCGCAATCGCGAGAACTACCGGCTACGGATGCTGCTCGCCGCGGGTGGACTCACGAGGTGATCCCTACCGGATCGGCGAAGAGCCCGATATGGTACGCAGCCATGTAAGAATTAGAGAACAGTCCGAAGTCTCCACCGCTGATGAATGTCGCGCGGCCGGAGGAGTCCGCCGGACCATCTTGTGTCATTCCTGATCGACCAATGACTGCGTGCAAGAGTCCGTGCGCCGCGCCCGAACCAGACCTCCACTCCGCCACGACCTCTTTAGCAATATTCTTGTCTCCGAATGTGTCTACCGCAGCCTCCCGGATAACTCTCGTCGTCTCGAATTTGGCTCTGTCGCCGTCGGCTTCCCGCTTTTCCGCGAGTTCTCGTTGACGCATCTCTACGTGGCTGGCCACCAAATCAGTACCGTGGTGCTCGGCCAGTTCTTGGAGCGCACGCAGGTACTTGAGATGCTCGCCTTGCATGTACGTCACGATGTTCCGTGCCCGAGCGATTCGCACCTCCCGCTCCTCCGGTGATAGGACCCATACCGCGCTCGTGGCGCCCACCAACGCCGTGCGCGCCAGCGTTTGGTGAGCGAACGCGTACAGATTGGGCCGGTTCGGGGGACGAACGTCGATATGGGCCCGGATCGCCTGAAGGTGTTCGGCCGCGACGGTGAATCCTGCCCACGCCACCTGCGAGACGCCGAAGGGAGGCCAATCTTCGTCGTCTATCGCTAGGTCACTCCCAGGAACGGGGATGAACGGCCCGCGGACCTTCCGCCAGTCGTCGAGCGCAGAGAATGTGCTTCTGACGACGGCTTCATCGTCTACACCGCCTGTCGACGACGGCTGAATACTGACCCCGAGGCGACGTCTGAAAGTTGACCCCTCCGACACTCTTGGAGGGTGATTTCAGTGGAAGACTGGGCGGAGATCCGCCGACTGCACAGGGCCGAGGGCATGCCGATCAAGGCGATCGTGCGCAAGCTCGGAGTCGCCCGAAACACTGTCCGGGCAGCGTTGGCCTCCGACGAACCGCCGACCTACCGGCGCGCTCGGCGCGGTTCTCTCGTCGACGCGGTCGAGCCCGAGGTCCGTAAGTGGCTTCGCGAGGATCCCAAGATGCCGGCGACGGTCATCGCCGAGAGGATCGGGTGGGAGCACTCGATCACGATTCTTAAGGACCGGCTGCGTCAGATCCGCCCGGAGTATGCCGGGCTCGACCCTGCCGACCGGATCGTGCGCGAGCCGGGCGACTCAGCGCAGATGGACTTGTGGTTTCCTGCGCCGTTGATCCCGGTCGGGTTCGGGCAGGCGGCGATGCTCCCGGTGCTCGTGATGACGTTGACGTACTCGCGGTTCCTGGCCGCGGTGATGCTGCCCTCCCGGCAGGGTGGGGACCTGACCGCAGGAATGTGGCAGCTGATCTCCCAGGTCGGGGCGGTCTCCAAGGTGCTCGTCTGGGACCGCGAGGCCGCGATCGGAGGTAGGGGCAAGACGACCTCGGTCGCGGCTGCGTTCGCGGGGACATTAGCCACGAAGGTGGTGCTGGCCCCGCCTCGGGATCCGGAGTTCAAGGGCATGACCGAGCGCAACAACGGGTTCTTCGAGACCTCGTTCTTGCCCGGGCGCAGGTTCGTTTCCCCGCAGGACTTCAATGCTCAGCTCGGGGACTGGCTGCCGCGGGCCAACGCTCGCACGATCCGCTCCCTGGGAGGCCGACCCATCGACGTCCTGGAGCGTGACCTTGCGGCGATGACGCCGTTGCCTCCGCGCCCTCCGGTGACGGGCCTGCGCAACCGGGTGCGGCTGGGACGGGACTACTACGTGCGGATCGCTGGCAACGACTACTCCGTGGACCCGCGGGTCATCGGGCGAGTGGTGGACGTCACCGCGACGCAGACGCGTGTCGTCGTGGTCTGCGAGGGCACGACGGTTGCCGATCACGTCCGCTGCTGGGCGAACGCCGCGGTCATCACCGACCCGGAGCACGTCATGATCGCCAAGGGCTTGCGGTCGCAGTTCTCGGCCGCCAAGCGTGAGCGTGAACGCGCCGGGACGACCTTGGGCGAGCGGCGTGTGATGCTGCGGGATCCGGGTGACTACGACGACTTGTTCGGCGTCCGGTTCCAGGACTCGAGCGGGACGGTGCTGTGATGGGCGCGGGCAACGAGACCGCTGCGACGCTGGCCTACCTCACCCGCGCGTTGAAGGTCCCCACGATCGCACGCATCTGGGAGCAACTGGCTGATACCGCCCGCCAGGAGTCATGGACCCACGAGGAGTACCTTGCTGCGGTGCTGGCTCGCCAGGTCGCCGACCGTGAGGCCAACGGCACCAGCCTGCGGATCTCGGGGGCCCACTTTCCGGCCGTCAAGACGCTGGAGGACTTCAACGTCGATCATCAGCCCTCGCTGCGACGTGACGTGCTGGCGCACCTGGCCACAACGACCTGGATCCCCAAGGCCGAGAACGTCATCTTGCTCGGGCCTCCCGGGGTCGGCAAGACCCACCTGGGTATCGGGCTTGGGATCAAGGCCGCCCAGGCGGGGTATCCCGTCGCCTTCGACACCGCCACCGGCTGGGCGGATCGACTCGCCTGCGCTCACCAGGGCGGGCGGTTGCAGGCCGAGCTCAAGCGACTGCGACGCTACCGGCTGCTCATCATCGACGAGGTCGGCTACCTGCCCTTCGACGCGGACACCGCCAACCTCTTCTTCCAGCTCGTCGCAGCTCGCTACGAGCAGGGGTCGATCCTCATCACCAGCAACATGCCTTTCGGGCGGTGGGGGGAGATCTTCGCCGACGACATCGTTGCAGCAGCGATGATCGACCGCCTCGTCCATCACGCTGAGGTCCTGACGTTGGGCGGGGACTCCTACCGCACCAGGGCTCGTCGCGAGCTCATCAAGACCGCGCCCATCCCGGGCGCAGACCGATAGAAGCAATCCGAGAGGGGTCAAGTTTCAGGCGACGAAAGAGGGTCAGTTTTGAGCCGACGTTGACACCGCCGTCTGAACCGGGGCGGTCTTCGGCGGGTGGATGAGAACCTGCACTCGTGCGGTCTGCCATAACGCAAGACTCCTTCATCCGCCCGGGAGCCGCCTGAAGCCTGTGGGCGTCGGACGGACAGTGCGCAACGCTACCGCTTACTACGTGGCCGTGGAGAGAGCATCCGAGCAGACGCATGAACGCTCTGGCACAGCAGGCGCACCCCTCAGCTCGGATCTCACCGGGCGCGCGTCGGCAACCCGCGCGCTCGCGGTGGTGACCTCCCACCCGCCGGCGACGGCGGATGAGGCCGAAGCTCCCGAACCTCGTGGTCGAGATCATCATCAGTATCTATCCCGCCGGCCGTATGACGTAGAGACCGGGTAGCGCGGTGAAGCTGATCGCAGACGGGGAAATCGAGAAATTGGTGCCGGAGTTGAGGTTGGCGACGTCTGCAACCGCATTCTGGGTTGGCTGGTTCCGGACCAGGAGGCGGTGTGCCCTTTACGCGTCCCGACGAACAGTTCGTGCAACCAACCGGAGTCGTCTATTGCTTCGAGGCAGAAGTCTTGTTCTCTCGCCTGGCGTCGACGAGGACGAGTTTGATCTTGATGCCTTTTTCCTTCGCCAGAGTGGCGATCGTGTCCTCGACGCGCTTGATGCGCGCGGGCGCGAAGTCCTCGTCGTAGTGTCCGATACATAGGTACACGCCGTGGCTGATCTGCTCGGTCTTCATGTATTGGGGCAGCTGGGTCGCGGCACCCTTGAAGAAGCCGCTGCTGCGGATCACTTTGACTTCGAGGAGGGCGCGATCTTCCCAGCCCTTGGAGAATTTGAAGTCGACGGGGCCGCGGCCGCGGTTGACCTCTTGGCTGATGTCAACCTGTGCGGCGCGGCAGGCTTCTGTCCACATCGCGCCGGCGATGGCCTGGATGACCTCTTCTTTTTGCGGGTTGCCGGCGGCCCACAGTGCCCGCCACAGATCAGTGTTCTCGACTGCGTGCTGGAAGCGTGTCGCGAGGAGTTCGACGAACGCCGGGAACTCCCGCTGCTGGGAAGGAACCTCGGCTGAGGTGATGGGCGAGGCTTTACCCACGGCCTCTCCGGTCTCCCGCCAGAAGACCAGGCCTTTCGGGTCCATCTCGACGTCGTAGGGCAGGTGGGGCATCTGTGCTACCAGTCGCAAGTAGTCGGCTGCCTTGTCTGGATACTTGCGGGCGAAGCGTCGTGCCAGCACGCGGCGGTCTGCCTGGTTGAGGCCCTGTGCAATCTCGTAGCTGAAGTCCTGTCGCAGAAGATGAGCTTCGTGGACCTCGGCCCACTTCCAGAACTCGTCCGGGGTCACCGTCGGGATTTCCTTCAAGAACCGCTCGGGTGCGAGCAGTACTCCACCGTCACCGAAGGGCGACTTAGGTAGTTCGATCTTGGCGTCGGGAAGCCACCTGGATCGCTGCCGGTCCCAGCCGAGGTGCTTGACGGTCACTGGCTCCATCAGGATGCCGAGTTTCTTGGACACCTTCTGGGTGTATCGGATGAACCGGTGCTTGAGGATGTTGCAGAGGATGTCGCTGATCCGATCCAGACCGATCCCGCTGGCGAAGAGGTTGAAGCCCGCGATGGACGCGAGGTCTTCAATATGCCCGTACTGGCGTGCGAGGTCGAGGACGCCTGCCATCTCGCGGGCGAACTTGGGGCCCGTCCCGGACCCGTGCGGGGCTCCCATGCTCAGGCCGAGGCAGAACTCGTTGGGTTCGGGGAACCTCAGCAGTTCGAGCGCCTTCTTGTATGCGAGCGAGCTCTGGTTGCCCTTGGATTGCTCGATGAGACGTGCTGCGGCGTCGAAGAAGTCCGTAACTTCCTGCTTGGCACCCGCCCACAGGGGCTTGTTGTCGTCGAACACCAGGAACGGGTCGACGTACAGCGGCGTGTCTTGGTCAAGCAGGGGATTGAACCACGGGCTCTTCTTGCCGTGGGTGACACCGAAGGCGCTGCTGAACCTCATCTCATGCTCCCCTCACCGTGGACCTTTGCTCCGCTGGTCGGCTGCGCGATGGGAGTGCGCTGCCGCACACCGTGCCCGTCCCGCGCGCACAAGTCCGGCATCGGGTCCTCCATCAGGCTGAACCCGCGTGCTCAGTTGGAGCGGGAAGGAGTCGCATTGGTTCTCCCAGGGATCGAGGTGGGCTCAGGGTGTGGGGCCGACGGCTAGGCGCAGCCGGGGCTTGGTCTCGCTGCCGGCCGCGACGATGTCGTCGATCTGCTCGACGGTGAAGCGGCTCGCTCTTGCCAGGTCATCGGTTGTGGTTCCTGCTTGGTTGAGCAAATCGACGGCAGCGCCGAGCAGATACGGGGACTCAGGAGGACCGAGCGGACCGGGTTCGGGGTAACCCTGGCTGCGCAGGTGCTGGTTCGCGCGGCGGTAGCTGTGTTCGCCCCATAGTCCGATGGCGTGGCATCGGTAGGCGAGAGCAGCCAGACTGATGCCCCACTTGGTCTTCGCTTGCAGTAGCGCGTCCCAGTCGACCTTGCGTGGCAGGTCCGGCTCTAGCTCTGGTGTCGGTGCTAGGAACTCCGCAGCGAACTGATGTGCGTGAGTCTCGATGATCTTGGAGCCGGGCTCGACGTCTTGGTGCATCACGAGGTGGCCGAGTTCGTGGGCGGCGTCGAAACGGCTTCGTGCTCGGTCGTCCTTGAGCGGAGAGAGCAGCACCAGGGGTCGGTGGCCGGCTTCAGTGGAGAACGCGTCGACGCGGGGGTCGATCTCCGGTGGCAGGCGCAGGGCGATAATGCCGTGAGCCTCAAGGAGACGAACGACGTGTGGGACTGGCCCCGGTTCCACGCCGAGTCGGGAACGGGTATCGGCGGCGATGGAGGCGATCAGGGCCGGGGAGGGCTCGTCGTCGACTGGCTCGATGATGTCGGTGATCTGGGGGAGGTCGACGTACTGCTCGATGACCTCGATGACGGCCAGTGCGATCTCGGCGAAGGCCAGGGCCTGGTCGCGGGAGATGGCCGGTGTGGCTCGCAGCGACCGGAAGTGCGCATCGCCCGTGGTGACCGCTGTCAAAGGGCGGCCTTGCCGGAAGAACTCGATCGGCACGCCCAAAGCCAACGCCAGCTCTGCTGCGACGGTGTTCGTGGGCCGACCCCCGCGCTCGTACTGGGTGATAGCCGCTGCTGTCACGCTGGTCTGCGCTGCCAGAGCGGTCCGCTGCATCCTGCGTAGGCGCCGCGCAACCGACAGGCGCTTGCCATCGAAGTCGACCAAGGCTCCGCTCGCGCGGCGACGACGTGCCCGTTGACGTGACTCGGACTCGAACGTCACAGTCTGTTGCCTCCTTCCTGCCGGCGCGGCTTGAGCGTCAGAGAGGGCACTGGGGCGGGCTTATCGCCGAAGGTCGATCCGTCGTCGGAACCGGGTCCTTCACCACTGGCCGAGCTGTCTTGGGCGGGCGGTTCGTCCCACCAGACGGGGGTCACCGCGATCCAGCGCTGAGCGCTCGCTGTGGGCAGTCCCAACCACCCCGCAGTCAGTCCCGTCCTCAGCTCCGCACCCCACACCAGGAACACCTCACGACAGTGAATGACCGCTTCAGCAGCGTTCGGCAACGGAAGCTCGAACAGCGGCTCAGCCTGCGGGTCTCGCGACGGCGGGTCGTACGCGGCATGGTTGCGTAGCGCTGCGGCCTGTCTGCCCTCGGAGTCGGCCCAATCGAAGTCCGCCTCGAAACTCGGGTGACGCCCCGACCCGAAGGGTGCCTTCACCAAGCGCACGTCAGCTCGGGGAGTGTGCAGCACCGTAGAGCCGAACTCCTTGCTGGCAACCACCCCCGCGGCTCGGAGCGCGGCACTGTCCGGCACCTCGGCGAGCAACCTGTTGGCCAGATTCCGCGAGGAGAGCACGCTCAAGGTGAAGGCGTCGTCGTACGCCTCCACCGGTTCGTGGCGCTCTCGGTTGATCCGCCACACCTCGGCGACCGCAGCCTGAACGAAGTCGATCAACCCCGCCTCGGCGAAGCTGGTACGGAGCGAGTCCAGGTGGACATGCCCATGTGGGTCCCATGACGTCATGACACCAGTTAAGCAGGCCCGCATGTCAGCCGCCGATGCGACACGCTGATGAGCAAGACCGTGCAACATGTGTAGAAAAATTAAGCAGACGCGCGTGTTGCTGCTTGAGTCCTCTCGCACTCCCTGGCACGCTGGTGCTAGCGGCGGATGTCGTACCCGCCCCCTTCCGAGAGATGAGGTCCCAGCATGGCCAAGAAGCCTGCTAATGCCGGCAAGTCGTGGACAGCCGCCCATGACGCTCAGCTTCGCCGTGAGGCTGCGCAGAACACCCCGACCAGAGTCCTGGGCCTACACCTTGGCCGGACCGAAGACGCCGTGCGCAGCCGGGCCGGCGAGCTGGGTGTCTCGCTGAAGCCGGCCAACCAGAGTCCCTACGGCACCCGCGGCAAGAAGCGCTAGGTAGCGGCACGGCCGGGCTGTGAACGCGAGCGTCGTTGGTCACGGAGTCTCGTAGAGCGGCGGCGTCGGCGCGGAGCAGTTGACGACCACCCAGGCCGGAGGTCGTCGTCCGATCCGTGCGGCATCGGAGACTTGTGCCATGCGCCGAGCACTAGAACACCTGCCGGCCGCAGTGCGGGCGCACGGCCATGTCGGTGTGCAGGACCCGTGCTCCTGGTCGCTTGGAGGACGGGGAGACAGGCTTGGTGGGAGGTGTCACGATCGCCGATCAGGCTGTTGCGGTCCGCGGCTCCAGCAGGGGCGTCTGAGCGCAGCTCGCGGTAGAATTCCTGTACACACCGAGGTGTACTTTCCATTCCTCGACGAGGCTCCTGAGTTCGCCTCCCACGTCCTCAACTCCCTGCGCCAGCCGCTCGAGTCGGGGACGGTGACGATCGGTCGGACCGATCGGATGCTGACCTTCCCCGCCCGCTTCCAGCTGGTCCTCGCCGCCAACCCGTGCCCGTGCGGCCGGGCCGTGGGCAAGGGCCTCGGCTGCACCTGCACCGTCAACCAGCGTCGTGGCTACCTCGGTCGGCTGGCGGGCCCGTTGCTCGACCGCATCGACCTGCAGCTGTCGGTGCCGGCGGTCTCCCGGCTCGAGCTCGTCGAGGCCGACCCGGAGCCCACGGCGGTGGTGGCCGCACGCGTGGCGCAGGCGCGCGCCGTCGCGGCGGAACGCTATGCGGGCGAACGCTGGTCGCTCAACGGCGAGGTGCCCCCCGGCCGGTTGCGCCGTGGCCCGCTGCGGCCCTCGCGCAGAGCCACCCGGCTGCTCGACCGCACGCTGGACCGGGGAGGGGTCACCTTGCGTGGCTACGACCGGGTGACCCGGGTGGCGTGGACGCTGGCCGATCTCGCCGGCCACGCGAGCCCGACCAGTGACGACGTCGATCAGGCACTGACCCTGCGCGGCGCGGCGGAGGTGGCGGCATGAGACCCGACGAGCTTCCCCGCGACGAGCGGACGGCCCGCGCCCTGTGGAGCAGGATCGCCGAGCCCGCCGACACCCGGGTCGCCGCGATGCTCGACGGTGTCGACCCCGTCACCGCCCTGCAGGGCCTGCTGCACGACGGCGAGGCCCGTCACGACGCGCTGCGCGACCGGCTCGCGGCCGCCGAGCCTGGACGCGACCTGGCCCTGGCCCGACGGTGCGGAGCGAGGCTGCTCGTCCCCGGCGACGACGAGTGGCCGCCTGGCCTGGACGACCTCCCGGTGGTCAGACGCCCCTACTGCCTGTGGGTCCGCGGGCCCGCGCCGCTCGCCGAGGCCATGGAGCGCAGCGTCTCGGTCGTGGGCTCCCGGGCTGCCACGGAGTACGGCCAGCGCGTGGCCGCCGACCTCGGCGCCGGCCTCGCGCAGCGGGGCTTCACCGTCGTGTCGGGAGCGGCCTTCGGGATCGACGCGGCCGCGCACCGAGGCGCGCTCGCGGAGGAGGGGGAGACCGTCGCCGTGCTCGCCGGGGGCGTCGAGCGTCCCTATCCCGCAGCGCACGAGCGTCTGATCACCCGCATCGCCGAGACGGGGTCCGTGGTCAGCGAGGTGGCGCCCGGGTGCGCGCCCACGCGATCACGCTTCCTGCTGCGCAACCGACTCATCGCGGCGCTCAGCCAGGGCACCGTGGTCGTGGAGGCGGGCTATCGCAGCGGGGCGCTCAGCACGATGCGCGCCGCCGTCGAGCTCGTCCGGCCCGTGGCGGTGGTGCCCGGCCCCGTGACGAGCATGACGAGCGCGGGGTGCCACCAGGCCGTCCGCGATGGGATGGCCGAGCTGGTGACCGATGCGGCCGAGGTCGCCGAGCTGTGCGGGCGGATGGGCGTCGACCTGGCACCGGAGCGCAGGGCCCCGGTGCACGAGCTGGACCTGCTGGGCCCCGTCGACGCCGCCGTGCGCGCCGCCCTGCCCGTCCGCAACCTCGCCCGCCTCGAGTCGACCGCGCTGGCCGCGGGCGTCACGGTGCCCGAGGCTCGGGCCGCGCTCGGCCGGCTCGTGACGCTGGGCCTGGCGGAGACTCGGGATGGGGGATACCGCCTGGGACCCGACGCACGCCGCCGCAGCACCGCGGGGCGGTGACAGCCGGCCGGTCGTGCCGGGACGTGTCAGCCGGACCGGAGATCCCGGCGCGTCTGCTCGGCGGTCCTTGCTCCCGATCACGCGGTTTGCGACCGTGAGCGGGTGGCCGAGGACCTGATCGAGCAGTTCGCGCAGCACCTGCGGGTGGAGCGTGGACGCTCTGAGCACACGGTGCGGGCCTATCTCGGTGACCTGCGGGCCCTGCGGGCGTACGCGCGGGAGCAGGGTGCCGAGGACCTGACCGACCTCGGGCTGCCCGACCTGCGCTCGTGGCTGGCACGTCAGGGGACGCAGGGGGCGGCCCGCGCCACGGTGGCACGCCGGGCGGCGGCGGTGCGGGCGTTCTATGCCTGGGCGACCCGCCGCGGGCACCTGCCGAGCGACCCGGCCGCAAGGCTGGCGTCGCCGCGGCGGACCCGCACCCTGCCGGGGGTGCTCGACCACGCGCAGGCAGACGCTCTGCTGCAGTCTGCGGCCGACGCTGCTGCGAGGCCCGGTCGACACGTCGATGCTGCGGCGGAGACCGACCAGCACGTCGACGCGCAGGGGGAGCCCGACCTCGGGCCCGGCGCCACGGGGGAGCCCGCCGGTGAGGGCCCCGCGGACCCGCCGGGTGAGGTCGACCCCCTGTCGTTGCGGGACGCCGCGATGGTGGAGCTCATGTACGCCAGCGGGATCCGCGTCAGCGAGCTCGTCGGGCTCGACCTGGATGACCTCGACCCGTCGACGCGGACGCTGCGGGTGCTCGGGAAGGGAGACAAGGAGCGCACGGTGCCGTACGGCGTGCCCGCGCAGCGCGCGCTGGACACCTGGCTGTCGCGGGGTCGACCGCAGCTCGTGACCCCGGCCAGCGGCCCGGCCCTGCTCCTCGGACGCCGTGGTCGGCGGGTCGACCCCCGTCAGGTGCGCGAGGTGGTCCACCGCCTGCTGGCGCGCGTCCCGGACGCGCCCGACCTCGGACCGCACGGGCTGCGGCACAGCGCCGCCACGCACCTGCTCGACGGCGGGGCGGACCTGCGCGTCGTGCAGGAGCTGCTGGGCCACTCGAGCCTGGCGACGACCCAGATCTACACGCACGTGTCGGTGGATCGGTTGCGGGCGGCCTATCGCCAGGCCCACCCGCGCGCCTGACCGGGTCCCCGAGGCGGTTGGTGAGCCACGAGCTCGATGTGGGTCGTCCAGAGGGCGTGCGGGCGGCGGTTTGTGGGCTGGGGGCTGGGGGCTCGGCGTGGGTCGTGTGAGGGTGGGTCGGGCGGCGTTGTGGGAGCGGGGGACTCAGTCTGCGACGGTGCACTCAGCGCAGCGGCAGCAGGACCAGGGGCCCGCGATCGATGAGCGTCATGGGGTCGACGTACGTCTCGCCCCGTCGTGCGCCCCAGTGCAGGCACGTGGTGGCGCAGTGGCTCGGCTCGGCGACCAGGACCGCGATCACCTGACCCCGCGCCACCCGGTCGCCGACCACGACGCGTGACGCGACGGGTTCGTAGGTGCTGCGGAGCCCTCCCGGGTGGTCGATGGACAGGACCGGGCGGCCGGCGACCATGCCGGCGAACGCCACCACGCCGTCGTCCGGGGCGAGGACCGGCGTCCCCGCGGCGGCGAGCAGGTCGACGCCCCGGTGACCCGGGGCCCACGGCTGCGGCGGTCCGACGAACCGTCCGACGACGCGGAGTGGTCGCAAGGGTGGGTCCCACCGGCCGCGCGTGGGGCGCCCCGAGCTCGCGGGCGGCACGACCTCGACGGGCGACAGGCGTCCGGGTGCGCCCGAGGCGGGTGCCCGGGTCGCCCCCCCCCGCGAGGCGGGCCCCCGCCCCAGGACACCCCCGGCCGAGGCGGCGAGGGCGGACCCGGCCCGGCC
>CAKZHP010000078.1 GCA_936924635.1 uncultured Propionibacteriaceae bacterium | reverse complement strand
AGCCGCCCCTCAAGCGGCCTAACCCAACCCGTCACCTATTCGTGCAGCAGTCCCGGGCTTCCTGGACGAGGTTCGATCGTGACCGACGATGCTGCAGGCGGCACCCAAGGTGATGGCAGACTGGCGCCTGCCGAATCACGGTGGTCCGAGGAGCTTCGCCCGTGGTGCCACAGCCTGTCGCGGGCAGACGTCGACGGTCTCAGCGATCCCACGGACTGGCAAAGACGGGATCTCGAGCCGGTCGTCCTGCGCAGCCGCACGGGTTGCGTAAGACGAACGGAGCGTCAGCACCGTGTGGCCCGGGCGTCGAGTGCCGTACGCGTGTCCTGCCGCCTCACCGCTGCGGCGCCGCAGTCAGGGCTCAGCGGGCCGCTGGAACCCACCGGGGTAGGGTGTGGGCGTTCCCCACACCTGAAGAGGTCCCGAGTGAGTGACGAGCCCCGCGACGACGCGAGCACCCAACGGCCGGACGACGCCGAGACACGGGTGGTGCCCGCGGTCGGCGAGGACCAGGTCGAGACCCGGGTGCGCCCCGCCGTGACGGACGAGACCCGGGTCATCCCGGCCGCTGCCGAGGAGCCCGAGACCCGCGTCCTGCCGGCCGTGGACGAGCCGGTGGCAGTGGCCAGCGAGCCGGTCGAGGAGCCGGCTCAGCGGCGGCGCCCGCTCTGGCCGTACGCCCTGGGGCTGCTCGTGCTCGTGCTCGGCGGCGTCTACGTGGCGGGCTACCTCATGGCTGGCGACACCGTGCCGAAGAGCACCACCGTCGAGGGCGTACCCATCGGTGGCATGACCCGCGACCAGGCCGCCGCGGAGCTCGACAAGCAGCTCGCCACCCGCGTCACCGCCCCGCTCACGGTCACCGTCGAGGGCAAGTCGGCCACGCTGCAGCCCGCCGCCGCTGGGCTGGGAGCCGACTACGCCGCGACCGTCGATGCGTCCGGGGTCGGCCGGTCGTGGTCGCCGGCCCACATCGTGCGCGTGCTCACCGGGGGCGGAGCCGTCGACCTGGTGCGGGTGACCGACGAGGCGAAGCTGTCCGCAGCGGTGGCCGGGCTCGCCGGCACCGTCGACACCAAGCCGAAGGACGCGGCGCTGGCCTACGAGGGTGTCACCCCGAAGGTGACGCCCGGGGCCACCGGTGTCTCGACCGACCAGACCGCCACCGCCCAGGCGGTCAAGAAGGCCTACCTCAGCTCCACCACCGTCGCCGGCGTGGCCACCAAGGCGGAGCCGGTCGTGACCACGGCGAAGGCCGACGAGCTCGCGAAGGGCTGGGCGACGAACGCGGTCGCTGGGCCGATCACCCTCGACACCGGGCAGGGCACCTTCACCGTGCAGCCCGCGGCGATTGCCGCGTCGACGACCTTCCCCGTCAAGGACGGCGCCATCGGCCCGCTCGTCGACTACAACAAGCTGTTCGCCGCGACCACCGAGGCGATGAAGGGGCTCCAGCTCGGCGCGCCTGTCGACGCGAAGATCGGCTTCGGTGCCGACGGCAAGCCGTCGATCACCCCGTCGAAGGACGGTCTGACCATCACCCCGGCCAAGTTCGCCGAGGGCGTCGACCCGCTGCTGGGCAGGCCCGCCGACCAGAAGACCGGCAAGGTCGAGGCCACCGCCCAGAAGGCCGCCTTCACGACCGAGGCCGCCCAGGCGCTGGGCGTGAAGGAGGTCATCGGTGAGTTCACCACCAACTGGCCGCACGCCGACTACCGCAACACCAACATCGGCAAGGCCGCGGCCGGCATCAACGGCACGCTGCTGAAGCCGGGGGAGACCTTCAGCCTCAACAAGATCCTCGGCCCGCGCACGCCCGAGAACGGGTACGTCGACGGCTACGTGATCCAGGGCGGCGTGCTCGTCAAGGAGACCGGCGGCGGCATCTCGCAGAGTGCCACGACGACGTACAACGCCATGTTCTTCGCCGGGCTGAAGGACGTCGAGCACCACCCGCACATGTTCTACATCGACCGCTACCCGCCGGGTCGCGAGGCCACGGTCTACTACGGCAGCCTCGACCTGCAGTTCCAGAACGACACCCCGTACGGCGTGCTGGTGCAGGCCTTCATCAGCCCGTCGAGCTCGGGCAAGCAGGGGTCGGTGACCGTGCGGATGTGGTCGACGAAGGTGTGGGACGAGGTGCGGTCGTCGGAGCTGGTGAAGTCGAACTTCACCTCGCCCGCGACCCGTACCTCCACCTCGCCCACCTGCGAGCCGCAGGGGGCGACGCAGGGCTTCGACGTGAACTACTCCCGGCAGTTCGTGAAGGGCGGTCAGGTGGCCCGCGAGGAGAAGTTCTTCTGGCGCTATGCGCCGGAGGACCGGATCGTCTGCTCGAAGGGCTGAGCCATGACCGACCTCACCGAGCCCTGCCTCGCCTGCGGAGCGCTGATGCGCTGGGAGACCTCCCACGAGCGCTGCGACCGCTGCGGCTGGATCCGGCCCTGCTGCGAGGGGGTCCAGCCCCAGGCGTGGGAGGCCCCCGCCCAGCGGGGCGAGGCCGCCGCACCGGTCGGCGACGCCCGCAGGTGACGCGGCGCCCTGGCCCGGCCGTGAGCTGCTGGTCTGGTGCTCGTCGTGGCCGCTCGGCGATCCGGCGACCGGCCGGTGGTCCGCGGCCGCCTCGCGGGGCCCGGAACGGGTATCGTCAGCAGAGCCCGTAGAACCCGTCAGTCGAGGAGCCGAAGTGACCTACGTCATCGCCCTGCCGTGCGTCGACATCAAGGACCGCGCCTGCGTGGACGAGTGTCCGGTCGACTGCATCTACGAGGGCAACCGGATGCTCTACATCCAGCCGGAGGAGTGCGTCGACTGCGGCGCCTGCGAGCCGGTCTGCCCGGTCGAGGCGATCTACTACGAGGACGACACGCCGCCGCAGTACTCGGAGTACCTCGACATCAACGCCTCCTTCTTCGACAAGGTCGGCAGCCCGGGCGGCGCCGCGAAGCTGGGCCTCATCGACGACGACCACCCGACGGTCGCGGCGCTCCCGCCCCAGGGCGAGTGAGCGCCCCTGCCGGGTTCTTCCGCCCGCTGGACCTTCCCGACTTCCCGTGGGACACCATCGCGGGGGCGGCGGCTCGGGCGCGGTCGCACCCCGGTGGCGTCTGCGACCTCTCGGTCGGCACCCCGGTCGACCCCACCCCTGACCTGGGCCGGGAGGCCCTGGTCGCGGCGTCTGACGCCCACGGCTACCCGCTGACCTGGGGAACCCCGGAGCTGCGCTCGGCGGTGCGCACCTACCTCACCTCGCGCTGGGGCGCTCCCGACGTCACCGACGCCGGTGTGCTGCCGGTGATCGGCACCAAGGAGCTCGTCGCCTGGTTGCCGCTGCAGCTCGGCCTGGGTGCGGGAGACACCGTGGTGATCCCGGCGACGGCCTACCCCACGTACGAGGTCGGGGCGCGCGTCGCGGGCTGCCGCGTGGTGACCGCCGAGACCCCCGACGACGTGCGTGACGAGTCGCCGGCGCTGGTGTGGACGAACTCCCCGTCCAACCCGACCGGGCGCGTGATGAGCGCCGAGGAGACCCAGGCCTGGGTCGCGTACGCCCGCGAGAAGGGCGCGCTGCTCGTGGCCGACGAGTGCTACGGCGAGTTCGGCTACGACGCCGAGCCGGTCTCCGTGCTCGACACCGCGATCAACGGCGGTGACGTGACCGGGCTGCTGGGTGCGTACTCGCTCTCCAAGCGCTCCAACCTGGCCGGCTACCGCGCGGGGTTCGTCGCCGGTGACGCCGCGGTGGTGACGCACCTGCTGGGCGTGCGCAAGCACCTGGGCATGATGGTGCCGGGCCCGGTGCAGGCGGCGATGGCGGTGCTGCTGGGCGACCAGGGGCACGTCGAGCTGCAGCAGGAGCGGTACGCGGCTCGTCGGCGCGTGCTGCGCGAGGCGCTGGAGACGGCGGGTCTCACGATCGACCACTCCGAGGCGGGCCTGTACCTGTGGGCGACGCGCGGGGAGAGCGGACGGGCGACCGTGGAGTGGCTGGCGGGTCTGGGCATCCTGGCCGCGCCCGGCGACTTCTACGGCGCTGCCGGGGCGGGGCATGTACGGATCGCGCTGACCGCCACCGACGAGCGGATCGCCGTCGCGGCGGCGCGGCTCGTGGAGGCTGCCTCAGCGTGAGGCGCGCAGCCTGATGTACGCCCGCAGCGAGCCGTACCAGACCGGTGAGCTCGATCTCGGCGGCGGCCATACGGCGTACTGGGAGGTGCACGGGTCGGCCGACGGCATCCCTGCGGTGTTCTTCCACGGCGGGCCGGGCGGCGGCGCCGGCCGGGGCTACCCGCGCCACTTCGAGCGGCCGTCGTGGCCAGCCCCGCGGCGTCACGGTCGACCAGGACCAGGCCGAGCCCGTCGGCGGCCAGCTGCCGTGCGGCCTCGGCTCCCAGCCCGGAGGCCGCCCCGGTGACCAGGGCCCATCCGGTCACCGGAACCGCGCCACCAGCCCGCCCGGGCTGCTCGCCGGTGCGGAGGAGGTGCTCCAGGTGGGCAGCGTGGTGCTCGACGACGTCCAGACCCGGTCACCGACGGCGACCTCGCCGATGCCGTGCCCGGCCGCCCAGGCCTGGGTCGCGGCCGCCACGGCCCACAGGGCACGCGCGTTCGCCACGCTGACGTCGGCTCGCCCGGGCGGGGTCGCGACGAGCGTCACCGGGGCCATCCCGCCGTACGTCTTGCGCATCAGCGTGCGGTAGCCCTCGGGGTTCGCCGGCTTAGGGTCGCGCACCAGGCAGGTGAAGGCCGCCTCCGTCTCGCCGCTGAGCGCGCTGGCGAGGATCCGTGCCCGCTCCACGTGCTTGCGGTAGCCGTCGGGCACCCCCGAGCGCTGCACCTGCTGGGCGACGTCGTTCACGTCACCGGTCTGCCAGGAGGGAACCTTCACGAGCGCGTCGTAGAACTTGTTTGTGGCGTAGTGGGGGTCCATGATCTGCTCCACCGTGCCCCAGCCCTGCGACGGCCGCTGCTGGAACAGGCCGATGGAGTCGCGGTCCCCGTAGTCGATGTTGCGCATGTCCGACTCCTGGAACGCGGTGGCCAAGGCGATCGTCGCCGCCCGTGGCGGCAGACCGCGCTGCACCGACACGCCGGAGATGATGGCCGCGAAGTGCGCCTGGTCCAGGGCCAGCTCGGCCGTCTGGCCGGCGACCGTCGCGACGCACCGCTCCCGGGCGGGAACGGCTGCGGGCAGCGTCTCGTTGCGCCACCACCGCACCACAGCCCAGGCCAGCAGACCGAGCACCAGGAGGCAGACGAGGACGCCGATCAGGGCGTACCCGGCAGACCCCTTGCGGCTGGCCACTAGTTCGCGTGCAGCGCCGCGTTGAGCTTGACGCGGCCCCCGTCGCGCGCCTTGGCCAGCACGGCCCCCGAGACCGAGTCGCGCAGGAACAGCAGGCCGTCGTGGCCCGACAGCTCCCGCGCCTTGACCACGGAGCCGTCGGGAAGGGTGACCTTGGTGCCGGTCGTCACGTACAGACCGGCCTCCACCACGCAGTCGTCGCCCAGCGAGATGCCGACCCCCGACTCGGCGCCGAGCAGGCACCGCTCACCGATCGAGATCACCTCGGTGCCGCCGCCCGACAGCGTGCCCATGATCGAGGCGCCGCCGCCGACGTCGGAGCCGTCGCCGACGACCACACCGGCCGAGATCCGGCCCTCGACCATGGAGGTGCCGAGCGTGCCGGCGTTGAAGTTCACGAAGCCCTCGTGCATCACGGTGGTGCCCGGTGCCAGGTGGGCTCCGAGGCGTACGCGGTCGGCGTCTGCGACCCGCACGCCTGAGGGCACCACGTAGTCGAGCATGCGCGGGAACTTGTCCACGCCGAAGACGGTGAGGTGCCCGCGGGAGCGCAGCGCGAGGCGGACCTGCTCGAACCCCTCCACCGCGCACGGGCCGGCCGACGTCCAGACCACGTTCGGCAGCACGCCGAAGATGCCGTCCAGGCTGATCTCCCGCGGCTTCACCAGGCGGGCCGAGAGCAGGTGCAGGCGTAGGTACGCGTCCGCAGTCGACGCCGGCTTCGCATCCAGGTCGATCTCCACCTGCGTGACCTCCGTGCGCACCTGCCGCACGTCGTCGGCGGTGGCGTCAAGGCCGGCCGGCGCGGCGGAGCCGTCACTGCCGCCCAGGCGCGGCTCCGGGAACCACGCGTCGAGCACCTGCCCCGACTCGTGCACCGTCGTCAGACCCCAGCCCCATGCGCGTCGTTCAGCCATGCGGGCAGCCTACCGATGGCCTCCGACATCCGGCATCCGCACGGTGCCGGTCAGACGGGCGTCCCAGTCTCCGGCACCACCGTCACGACCTCGATGCGGTTCGGCCCGTACGCGCGGAGCTCGGCCGAGAAGTCGTCCAGCAGGTGCGCGAGCGCGGCCGCGTCAACAGGGTCCTGGCAGACCCATTGGATCGGGTTCGCGCCCGCCGCCTTCAGCTGCACGGCGGCCAGCCCGACGTACGTGCGGAGCGTGCTGTCTGGCAGCAGCCGTCGGGCTGCACCGCTCCGAGCAGGGAGGGGAGGGTGAAGAGGAGCTTGCCGTGGGCGGCCCCGGAGAAGTCGAACCTGTCACCGTCTCGGGGTTGTCCACGGCGTAGACGAGCCCGCTGGGAGCGCCCGTCACGTAGGTCCTGTACTCGGCGTCACTCAGCATGAGGGTTCTTGTCGAGTCGTGGTGGTGAACACTGCTGGGGACCCCAGTCAGCGGCCGGGCCGTCCGTTGCCGCCCGGGAACATCTCCCTGCGCTCGGCCTCGTGGTTCTCACGGCCACCCGCGGCGCACGCCTGGACGAGCGCAGCGTGCGCTGACCTGAGGGACGCCGCACGCCGTCCCGCTAAGGTGCGCCCATGCTCAACCTGACGACCGACCTGGTCACCCTGCTGCGCGCGGTCACGGACGTGGAGTCGGTGAGCGGCAACGAGAAGGCGCTGGCAGATCTCGTCGAGGAGGCGCTGCGGGCGCACGCACACCTCACCGTCGAGCGCGACGGCGACGCGGTCATCGCGCGCACCACCCTGGGCCGGGGCGAGCGGGTCGTCATCGCCGGCCACCTGGACACGGTGCCGCTGGCCGGCAACCTCCCGTCGTGGGAGGAGACGGTCGAGGGCGAGCGCCGCGTGTACGGGCGGGGGACCTGCGACATGAAGGGTGGCGTCGCCGTCGCCCTCGCCCTGGCAGCGTCGGTGACCGAGCCCGTGCGTGACATCACCTGGATCTTCTACGACCACGAGGAGGTCGATGCCTCCCTGAACGGCCTCACGCGCCTCACCCGTACACGCCCCGACCTGCTCGCCGGCGACTTCGCGGTTCTCATGGAGCCCACCTCCGCGGGCATCGAGGGCGGCTGCCAAGGCACGCTGCGCGCCGCCGTCCGTACATCGGGCACCGCCGCCCACTCCGCCCGCTCCTGGCTGGGGTCGAACGCCATCCACGCGGCGGGGGAGGTGCTCCGGCGCCTGGAGACGTACGAGGCGCAGCAGGTCGAGGTCGAGGGCCTGACCTACCGTGAGGGCATGAACGCGGTCGCGGTCACCGGCGGCATCGCAGGCAACGTGATCCCCGACCGCTGCGAGGTGATCGTGAACTACCGGTTCGCGCCGAGCAAGGACAAGAACGCCGCGTACGGCGAGGTGCAGCGGCTGTTCGAGGGGTACGAGACCGAGCTGCTCGACTGCGCCGAGGGCGCCCGCCCCGGCCTGACGCAGCCGGCGGCTGCAGCGTTCGTGGCTGCCGTGGGAGGCGAGCCCCGCCCCAAGTTCGGCTGGACCGACGTGGCCCGGTTCTCGGCCATGGGCGTGCCGGCCGTGAACTTCGGGCCGGCGGACCCCGGCAAGGCGCACGCCGACGACGAGTTCTGCCCGGCGGCCGATCTCGACACCTGTCGCGACGCGCTGCGGCGGTGGCTGAATCGTTGCTGAGAGAATCGTAAACATCGGCGCTGCTTGCAACGATTGACCCCGTTGGGGCGTTGGGTGGGTGACAGAACGGCCAGCCCGGCCGTCACGGACCCAAGGAGACCGACGATGCTCCTCCTGAGCCCCCCCCACCGACTTCGTCCCGCCCACCCGCGCTGTCGCGCCGGCCCGGCTCACCGAGCGCTTCCCCGCGCTGTACCCGCTCGCCGTCAAGGTTCTCCAGGCCCGGCGCCACCTCGAGTGGGCGCGGTCGGGCGCGTCCTGGGCGGCGCTGCACCAGACCGAGCAGCTCCCGGTGTCGGTCTACACCCACAACTCCCTGCTGCTGCGGGAGCTGTCTCCGGAGGAGATGGAGCTGCAGCACAACAAGGTCGTCAACCTGCGGATCGCCACCCAGCAGGTGGACGGGATCCTGATCCGCCCAGGCGAGACCTTCTCCTTCAACAAGACGGTCGGCAGCTGCACGCGACGCCGCGGGTACGTCACGGGGATGCGTCTCGACAACGGGCGGCCCACCGAGGGGGTGGGCGGCGGCATCTGCCAGCTCGCGAACCTCATCCACTGGCTGGTGCTGCACAGTCCGCTGACCGTGGTGGAGCGCTCCGAGCACAGCTTCGACCCGTTCCCCGACAAGGGGCGGGTGCTGCCCTGGGGGGTCGGGTGCTCGATCGCGTACAACTATGTCGACCTGGTGATCCGCAACGACACCGAGCACACCTTCCAGCTCTGCGTCAGCGTGGGGGAGCGCTACCTGGAGGGCGACCTGCGGGTCTCGGAGCAGCTGCCGCACACGTACAAGGTGGAGGCGCGCGACGAGATGTTCCTGCTGCACGGCGACGACGTGTTCCGCCGCAACGAGATCTGGCGGGTGCTGGTCGACCGGCGCACGGGCAATCGGGTGCACGAGGAGATGGTGAAGGCGAACTGCGCCCTGGTGACCTACGAGATCCCCGACGGCGTGCCGGTGTACGACTGCCGCTGACCCGTCACCACTAGGCTGGCGCCCGTGCCCAAGGAGAAGACTCAGAACCAGGGACCGGTGATCCGGCGGGCGTCGGACAAGACGCCCACCACCACCGACCAGCGGCTGCTCTCGAGCAGGGGCGACACCGAGTGGGTGCACTCCGACCCGTGGCGGGTGCTGCGCATCCAGTCCGAGTTCGTGGAGGGCTTCGGCACGCTGGCCGAGCTGGGCCCGGCCGTGAGCGTGTTCGGCTCGGCCCGGACCAAGCGTGGGCACGCCATGTACGAGGCCGCCGGGGAGATCGGCCGCCGCCTGGTGGAGGCGGGGTTCGCCGTGATCACGGGGGGCGGCCCCGGCATCATGGAGGCGGCCAACAAGGGTGCGGCGAAGGCGAAGGGCACCTCGGTGGGGCTCGGGATCGAGCTTCCCTTCGAGCAGTCGCTCAACAAGTACGTGACGCTGGGCATCAACTTCCGCTACTTCTTCGCCCGCAAGACGATGTTCGTGAAGTACTCCCAGGGCTTCGTGGTCATGCCGGGCGGGTTCGGCACCTTCGACGAGCTGTTCGAGGCGGTGACCCTGGCGCAGACCAACAAGGTTACTGCGTTCCCGATCGTCCTGTTCGGTGCCTCCTATTGGGCGCCGATGATCGACTGGCTGCGGGAGACGGTGCTGGCCGACGGCTACATCGGGGAGCGCGACCTCGAGATGCTCGTGGTCACCGACGACATCGAGGAGGTCGTCGACCGCATGCTGGCGCCGCTGCCGACGACGCCTCCCAAGGACCCGAACTAGGAGCACCGATGGAGTGGTTGCTGGCCGCGCTGGCCGTGCTGGTGCTGGGCGTCGCCGCCTACATGGCGACGGGGCGCCTCGGTGAGCTGCCCGACCTCGTCGACGACCGTGTCGCGCCCGAGCTGCCCGACCGCGCGTTGACCGCGGACGACCTCACCCAGGTCGACTTCGCGGTCGTGCCGAGGGGCTACTCGATGGACCAGGTCGACGACCTGCTCGACCGCCTCGCGGCAGAGATGCGGCCGACACGAGCCGGTTCCTCGGAACCCCTGGTCTCGGAGGCGGTGGGCGTCCCAGCCCCCGTGACCGCTGGCCTCGAGGCCGGGGAGCCCCCCGGTGCGACGCCGGTCGCCGGGCTTACGACCGACGGCGACCCCACGCAGCCGGGAACCGCACCCGAGCTCGGTGACGAGCCCTCGGAGACCACCGGGCCGAAGAGCGTGGAGCCAGCCGTTCCGCGGGCCACCGGGCATACGCTTGCCGCTCCCTCTGACACCCAGGGCGGATGACCTGGAATACTGGTCGCCGACAGACCAACCACCACAGAAGGTGAGACGCGCATGGCTGCGATGAAGCCCCGCACCGGAGACGGCCCGATGGAAGTGACCAAGGAGGGGCGCGGCATCGTGATGCGCGTGCCCGTCGACGGTGGCGGCCGCCTGGTCGTCGAGCTCAACGCCCAGGAGGCGACCGACCTTCTCGAGGCTCTGCGGGGGGTCGTCGGCTAGCCCCGGCACGACCGTGTACGCGAGCACCCGCCCACGTCGTGGGCGGGTGCTCGTCGTCTGTCGGCGCTTGTCGTCGGGTGCGGCGCGGTCTGTCAGGAGCGGCGCGCCTGGTGGGCGGCGATCGCCTGCTCGTACACGGCGACGGTCTCCTGGGCGATCTTCTCCCACGAGAACTCGTCGATGCAGCGCCGACGGCCGGCGAGCCCCATCCGACGGGCCCGCTCCGGGTCACGGGTCAGCTCGTTCACGCGGTCGGCGAACGTCTCCTCGAACCTCGCCACGTACGCCTCGTCGCCCGCCTGCGCCGGGTCGTACGGCACCAGGAGCCCGGTCTCGCCGTCGACGACCACCTCGGGGATGCCGCCGACCGCCGACGCCACGACCGCGGTCTCGCACGCCATCGCCTCCAGGTTCACGATCCCCAGCGGCTCGTACACCGACGGGCACGCGAACACCGTGGAGTGCGTGAGCACCTGGCGTACGGAGGCTCGCGGCAGCATCTCCTGCACCCAGGTGACACCGCCGCCGCGGGAGGCCTTGAGGTCGGCGAACGCGCCGTCGAACTCGGCCGCGATCTCGGGGGTGTCGGGGGCGCCGGCCAGCAGCAGCACCTGGGTGCCGGGGTCGAACCGCTGCGCGGCGCGCACGAGGTGCACCAGGCCCTTCTGCCGCGTGATCCGGCCCACGAAGGTGACGATCGGCCGGGAGAGGTCGACGCCCAGGCCCTCGATGACGTCGGTGCCCTGGTCGGGGGAGAACTCCTCGGGATCGATGCCGTTCTTGACGACGTGGATCCGCTCCCGCTCCACCGAGGGGTAGGCGTTGGTGATGTTGGTGATCATCGCCTCGCTGACGGCGATCACGGCGTCGGCCTGCTCGAACGCGGTGCGCTCGATCCACGAGCTCACCCGGTAGCCGCCGCCCAGCTGCTCGGCCTTCCACGGCCGGTCGGGCTCCAGGGAGTGGGCGGTGACGACGACGGGGACGTCGCGGTACTGGCCGGCGACGATCGCGGCGAACTGCGTGTACCAGGTGTGGGCGTGGACGATGTCGACCTCCCCGACCGCGGCGGCCATGGCGACGTCGGTGCCGAGCGTACGGATCGCGGCGTTGGCGCCCTCGGGGTAGGTCTCCGGGTGGCTGGTGGCGCCCGCGCGCGGCTCGCCCATGGCATGCACCTCGACGGTGTCGCAGAACTTCTGCAGCTGAGGCACGAGCTGGCCGACGTGCACACCGGCGCCGCCGTAGATGAAGGGCGGGAACTCACGGGTCAGGATCGCGACGCGAAGGGCCATGCTCGGCATCTTGTCAGCCGGTGTCCCTGCCTGGAAGCGGTGCCAACTGTTGCAGGCGATGTGCGTCCGTGGAGGAGCCGAGGTTACGGTGAGACCGATTCGTGACATCGCGGCCGGTCCTTGGGGGGCTTGGCTCGAGGTGCCGGTGGGGGGGGAGCCGGATGATGCGGACGCTTGTTCGTGACCCCCATCCCAGGAGTCGACATGGCTGCTCATGTAGTCCAAGACGCCCCACTGACCGAACCCATGGAGACCCGCCGCGCGGGGAGTGCCTCGCTGCTCTCGACGCTGGCCAGGGTGGTGATCGCGTACGCCCTCGGCGCCGCCGCCGTCCCGGCGCCGTGGGCCCGCCCCGCGACCTCGCTGGTGGTGGCTGCCCTGCTGGTGCTGGTGGCGACCGCGGCCACCGTGGTGCCCGACGTACGCGCCGCGACCGTGCACGACCGCCAGCTCGACCACATCCTCGCCGTCGCGGCCATGGGTGTCGCGGTCTGGGCGGCGCTCACCTGGCGCAGCCCCTCCGCGGGGGTCGTGGTAGCGATGATGGCCGGCGTCGCCGCCTGCCTGCTCCTGGTCGGCACCCGGGTGACCGCGCGCATGTGGCCCGTGGGTCTCGGCTGGCTCACGGCCGCGCTGCCCCAGTCGTGGCTGTGGCTGGTGGTCGTGCTCGCGCTCGTCGTGGCCCTCGCGATCCGCGTCGTCCGGCGCCGGCCCACGTACGCCCTGGACAACCGCGGGCTCGGCCTGCCCCGCGCTCCGCGGGCGGTCGTCGAGGCGGTCCTCGCCGCCGCGGTGATCGCCGTGGTCGCGTACGGGGTGATCGGGTGACGGCCACCGCTTCACGGCTGGCCATGACGCCCGAGCCGGAGGCGCAGGCCGACGCGGCGCTCCTCGAGGCGACACAGGGGCTGGCGGAGCGCACCCCTGAGCTCTCCGCGCAGACCGTCCTCACCCGTCCCCAGACGGCGCTGCTCGCGGTGATCGGTGTCGCCGCGCTGGTGACCGTGGTGGTCTGGCCGCTCACCGCTGCCCGCATCGTCGTGGGGGTGGTCACGGCCTGCTACCTGGCCACCCTGGTCTACCGCGTGCTGCTGTTCGCGTACGGCGCCGACGGCCGCCACCTGGTCCGGGTGAGCGACGCCAAGGCCAGGGCCGTGCCCGACGCCGACCTGCCGCGCTACCTGGTGCTGGTGCCGGCGTTCCACGAGCCGCACGTGGGTGACCTGGTCGGCCACCTCGCCGACCTCGACTACCCTCGCGACAAGCTCGACGTGCGCCTCATGCTGGAGGCCGACGACCACGAGACCATCGCGGCCGCGGAGGCGAGCAACCTGCCGCCGCACGTCACGGTGGTGCGGGTCCCGCCGTCCGACCCCCGCACGAAGCCCAAGGCCTGCAACTACGGCCTCGTGGGCTCGGACTCCGACCTGGTGACCATCTACGACGCCGAGGACAAGCCGGAGCCGCTGCAGCTGCGCCGGGCAGCCGTCGCGCTGGAGCGGCTGGGTCCGGAGTACGCGTGCGTGCAGGCCCAGCTCAGCTACTTCAACAGCCGTCAGAACCTGCTCACGAAGTGGTTCACGATCGAGTACGGCATGTGGTTCGCCTACCTGCTGCCGGGCCTGGTGGCCCTGGGGGCGCCCGTGCCGCTCGGGGGCACGAGCAACCACTTCCGCACCAAGGTGCTGCGCGACGTGGGCGCCTGGGACCCGTTCAACGTGACCGAGGACGCCGATCTCGGCATGCGCCTGCACCGGGCCGGGCACCGCGTGGGGGTGCTCGACTCCGTGACCATGGAGGAGGCGAACTGCGACGAGATCAACTGGATCAAGCAGCGCAGCCGCTGGTACAAGGGCTACCTCCAGACGTTCTTGGTGCACGTGCGGCAGCCCGTCGCCGTGATGCGTGAGCTGGGGTGGCGGGGCCTCGCCGGCCTGGTGCTGTTCGTGGCCGGCACGCCCGCTCTCACGGCGTGCAACGCGTTGATGTGGTTCCTCACCCTGGTCTGGTTCACGGCCCGCTCGCCCTGGGTGGCCGCCCTGTTCCCGGCCCCGGTCTACTACCTGGGCCTGCTGTGCTTCGCCTTCGGCAACGCGGCGGTGCTCTACATGAACGTGTTCGCCACCCGGCACATGAAGCGGCCCGACCTGCTCGGCGCCGCGCTGCTGGTGCTCGGGTACTGGGTGCTGATGAGCGTCGCCGCCGTCAAGGCGGCCGTGCAGCTCGTGGTGAACCCGTCCTACTGGGAGAAGACCACCCACGGCCTGCACAAGGCCGCCCAGGCGCACGAGAGCCAGGAGACGGCGTGAGCACCGCGGTGCTGAGGAGGCCGGCCTCCTCCTCGCCGGAGGCCCCCCGGGCGCTCGCCGAGGAGCGGCAGAGGCCAGGATGGGAGGGCCGCACGCTGAGTGTCGCCGCGGGCCTGGTCTACCTGGGCCTGATGGCGTACCTGATGCGGGAGGACCTGCTCTTCACCGACGCCGTCAGCCGGGTCGGCAACGCGTTCTACGCGCTCCACAGCCGCGACCCGCACCTGGCCGCCGTCGGCTTCGTCTGGAACCCGCTGCCGAGCGTGATGGCGATGCCGCTGCTGCTGCTCAGCCCGCTGTCGCCGGTGCTCGTCGGTCACCTGGGGCTTGCCGGCGCGCTGCCCACGGTGCTCATCGGTGTCGTCAACGCCGGCCTGGTGCGCAACACGCTGACGCGGTTCGGAGCCGGGCGCTGGCTCTCGCTGGCCTTCGCGGCGGCGTACGCGTTCCACCCCTACATCGCCATCGGCGCCGCGACCGGCGCCAGCGAGACGCTGCTGCTGTGCTGGCTGCTGCTCGGCACCCGGGCGCTGGTCGCCTGGGTGATCGGGCAGGAGACCATGCAGCTGGTGATCGCCGGGCTGGCCATGGCGCTGGCCTACCTGACCCGGTACGAGGCGGTGGCCGCTGCGGTCGCCGTGATGGTCGGCGTGGCGATCGTGTCGGCGGGGGGGAGGCACCGGGAGCAGCGCGGCGCGTACGTGCTGAACGACGTGGTGCTGGTCGGGATGCCGTTCGTGCTCGCCTTCGTGGGCTGGGCCGTCGCCGGCAAGCTGGTCGTGGGGCAGTGGTTCGCCACCTTCACCAGCGAGTACGGCAACGCGGCCCAGGTCGACTTCGCCATCGAGAGCATCCGAGCCTCGGCAGGTGGCCCACTGGGCACGGCGGGGTACGCGCTGACGCAGGCCTCCGCGCTGGCGCCGGCCCTCGGGCTGGTGCTGCTCGTCTCCCTGGGGGTGGCCCTGCGGGACCGCTCCATGCTGCTGCTGGTGCCGATCGCGGCGTTCGCGTCGGTGCTGCTCTTCCAGGCCCTGGTGCTGGCGCAGGGCGGCTCGTTCGGCTGGTTGCGGTTCCAGGTGAGCGCGATCCCGCTCACGGTCCTGCTGGCCGGGGCGCTCGCCGCCCGCTTCCAGAAGGTCGTCGTCGTGCCCGTGGTGATGCTGCTGGCGGTGCTGGTCTCGGTGCCCTCCACGCTGTGGGTGCTGCAGCGACCCGACCTCGCCCGGGAGGAGTCGATCATGCAGCTGTCCGGTCGCGCCGGGCAGCACCGCATGGAGCGCGAGATCGCCGCCTGGCTCGACGCGCAGGGCCTGCCGGAGGGATCGGTGATCACCGATGTGGCGTACTCGGGGCCGATCGTGCTGGCCAGCCACGACCCGCGCCAGTTCGTGATCACGACCGACCGTGACTTCCTGGACGCGCTGGCCTCGCCGCGCGCCGCGGGCGTGCGCTACGCCATGGTCACCAAGCCCGAGGTGTCCAGCGGCGACGCGGTGGCCCGGGCTTACCCGGGCATCTACGCCGACGGTGGCGGGGTGGGGAGCCTGGCCAAGGAGTGGAAGGACGGGCGCGACTACACCTGGCGCCTGTACGAGCTGGCGCGCTGACCACGGCCCGATGACCCCGGGGGTGACGACTCGGGAAACTTGCGGCCTACCCCTCGCGCCAGGCCCGGGCCGGCAATAGGGTCAGGGCATGAGGTCCCGCCCTGATGCGCTGTCGATCGTCCTGGCCGGGGGCGAGGGCAAGCGGCTCATGCCCCTGACCGCCGATCGCGCCAAGCCCGCTGTCCCGTTCGGCGGCACGTACCGGCTGATCGACTTCGTCCTCTCGAACCTGGTCAACTCCGACCTGCGGAAGATCGCGGTCCTGACGCAGTACAAGTCGCACTCGCTCGACCGGCACATCTCGGTCACGTGGCGCATGTCGGTGCTGCTGAACAACTACGTGACCTCGGTCCCGGCGCAGCAGCGGACCGGGAAGCAGTGGTTCTCGGGCAGCGCCGACGCCATCTACCAGTCCATGAACCTCATCGACGACGACAAGCCCGACTACATCGTGGTGTTCGGCGCCGACAACATCTACCGCATGGACGTCGAGCAGATGCTCGCCGCGCACATCGACTCCGGCCTCGACTGCACCGTGGCCGGCATCCGGGTGCCGCGCCACGAGGCGAGCGCGTTCGGCATCATCGACGCGGGGCCGGGCGGCAAGATCAACCAGTTCCTTGAGAAGCCGGCCGACCCGCCCGGCCTGCCCGACTCGCCCGACGAGTCGTTCGCCTCGATGGGCAACTACATCTTCACCACCAAGGCGTTCGTCGACATGCTGCACACCGACGCCGCCGACGAGAGCTCCAAGCACGACATGGGCGGCAACATCATCCCCGCCTTCGTCGACGCCGGCTCCGCCCAGGTGTACGACTTCACCACCAACGAGGTCCCGGGTGCCACCGACAAGGACCGCAACTACTGGCGCGACGTCGGCACCCTGGAGGCCTACCACGAGGCCCACATGGACCTGGTGTCGGTCGACCCCGACTTCAACCTCTACAACCGCAAGTGGCCGATCTGGACCAGCCAGGCCCAGGCGCCGGGTGCCAAGTTCACCCTGCGCGGCAACGCGGAGGACTCGATCGTCGGCTCCGGCTGCATCATCTCCGGCGGCGACGTGGACCGTTCGGTGCTCAGCCCGAACGTGCTCGTCGAGAAGTGGGCCAAGGTGGAGGAGTCGGTGATCTTCTCCGGCTGCCAGATCGGCCGCAACGCCGTGGTGCGCCGCGCCATCCTCGACAAGAACGTGTCGGTGCCCGACGGGGCCGAGATCGGCGTGAACCGCGACCACGACCTGGCGCGCGGCTTCTCCGTGTCGGAGAACGGCATCACCGTCGTCACGAAGAACACCAAGATCCCGCAGGACTGGTGACGACGCGTTCGGGCCGGGCCGCGTGAAGCGGCCCGGCCCGACGCGTGTCCAGGGGCAGGTCAGCGCAGGCGCGGTCGCGGCCGGCCGGTGCGAGCCCGGTTCAGTCCTTGACGGCCGCCAGGATCCCGTCGCCCACCGGCAGCAGCACGGGGGTGAGCTCGTCGATGCCCGCGACGGCCTGCAGGACCTCGCGGGTGATGACGGCCTCGTCGCTCTCGTTCGTGGGCTCCGCCACCGTGCCTCCCATGAGGGCGTGGTGCAGGATCAGCAGGCCCCCGTGGCGGAGCAGCCGCAGCGCCTGCTCCAGGTGCTCGTGGGACTCCAGCGGGTCGCCGTCTATCAGCACCAGGTCGTACGCCCCGTCGCTGAGCTTCGGCAGCACCATCAGCGGTGCACCGGCGATCGTGCGCAGCCGCTGCGGGCGGACGCCGGTGGCACCGACGATGCGGCGGGCGACGTTCTGGTGCTCGGCCTCGGGGTCGATGGTGGTCAGCACGCCGTCGCGGCTCATGCCCTCGAGCAGCGCCAGGGCGGCGACGCCCGAGCCGGTGCCGATCTGGACGGCCGAACGGGCGTCGATGACCCGGGCCAGGAAGGTGAGCGTCTGGGCGGCACCCCGGCTGGGGCTGGCCAGCCCGAGGTCGTTTCCGGCCCGGCGGGCCTCCATGCCCGCGTCGGTGTCGGGGACGAAGTCCTCGGTGTAGGCCCAGGCGGCGGGCTTCGGGGCGTGCGTGCCTGACGATGCGGTGGTGGGACTCACGGGTGCACCCTATCCGTACGTTTACGATGACCGGCATGAGTGAGCCCATCTTTGGCCGCGTCCTCTCGGCGATGGTCACCCCGTTCGACGTGGACGGGCAGGTCGACCTCGAGGCCGCGGCCGCGCTGGCGGCCCATCTGGTCGACGAGCAGGGTCACGACGGGCTGGTGCTGAACGGCACCACGGGCGAGGCGCCCACCACGTCCGACGACGAGAAGCGCCGGCTGGTCGAGGTCGTGGTCGGCGCCGTAGGCGATCGCGCCCGGGTGCTCACGGGTGTGGGCACCAACGACACCGCTCACTCGATCCGCCTCGCCCAGGAGGCCGCCGCGGCCGGCGCGCACGGGCTGCTCGCAGTGACGCCGTACTACTCCCGCCCGCCGCAGGACGCGATCGTCGCTCATCTGCGTGCCGTGGCCGACGCCACCGACCTGCCCGTGATGCTGTACGACATCCCGCACCGCGCCGGCGTCCCGATCGAGACCCAGACCTTCCTGTCTCTGGCCGAGCACCCGAGGATCGTCGCCGTGAAGGACGCCAAGGGCCTCCCGGGCGTCTCGGCGGTGGTGATGGCGGAGACCGGCCTGCAGTTCTACGCTGGCGACGACGCCATGGTGCTGCCGCTGATGTCGGTGGGCGGGGTCGGCGTGGTGGGCACCTCGACGCAGTTCACGGGGGCGCGCACGGCCGAGATCATCCGCGCGTTCCTGGCCGGCGACCTGGAGACGGCGCTGCGCGGCTACCGCGAGCTGCTGCCGGTCTACCACGGCGTGTTCGCGACCCAGGGCGTGATGCTGGTGAAGGCGGCCCTCAACGCCCGCGGGCGTCAGGTCGGGCACGTACGGCCCCCGCTGCTCAACGCCGACGCGACCGAGACGGCGACCTTCCTGGCGCTGCTCGACGCGGCCGGTCTGTAGCCCGAACCGACGCCCCGCCCTCACGGGCGGGACGGCTATCCTGGCGCGCGTGAACCTTGGCGCCCCGGAGATCATCATGCTGGCGTTCTTCGCCGTGCTCATGTTCGGGCCCGAGAAGCTGCCGGGCATCGCCCGCAAGGCCGCGCGCGTGGTGCGCTACCTCAACACCATCGCCAACGACGCCAAGGGGCAGCTGCGCGCCGAGCTGGGGCCGGAGTGGGACGACGTGAGGCTGAGCGACCTCAACCCCAAGACCTTCGTGCAGCGGCACCTGCTGGACTCCAACGAGATCGCCGAGGTGCGCTCCGTCATCGAGGAGTCCCGCACGGCGCTGAGCTCCTCGACCGCGGAGATGACCGGCGCCGTTGCCGGGCTGCACGACGCGGTCGCCGACTCCTCGATACCCGAGCCGGAGCTGGCGACGATCGGCTCCCCGTACGACTCCGAGGCCACCTGACCCGCCCTTCCGACCGGACTGACCACATGTTCAGTCGGAACAGGAGCGAGATATCCCTTCCGATGGCGCAGAACCCTTGTCAGGTGGCATCGCGACGTGCGGCCGCGCGGAGCTGCTGGCCGCGTCAGCCGACGGTCAGCAGGCGCTCCATCAGCACGGGTCCGAAGGGAAGGTCGGTGGCGAGCACCACGCGCGTACGGCGCCCGGGCTGGTCGGCCGGGCCCAGCCGCTGACCGCGGAGGTCGGCGATCGTCTGACCCCGCCCGGGGCCCGACGTGGCGTCGACCTCCAGGCCGACCGCGGGGGCGTACGTCGCCGTGACCCCACCGACCAGCAGACCGGCGGCGAGCGGGTCGTGCAGGGCGCTCATGCGCCGGCCGTACTCGGCGACGTAGAAGTCGAAGTACAGGTCGAGCATCGAGCCCAGCGCCTGGGGGAGCGGGTGCGTGGACGCGAGCAGCGCCTGCCGGTCGGTCTCCTCCAGCGTGTTCTCCATGGTGACGTCGAGGGGCACCAGCACCAGGTCCCAGTCGGCGGCCACCACCGCACGCGCCGCCTCGGCGTCGTTGCCGATGTTGGCCTCGGTGACGGGGCTGATGTTGCCCGGTACCCGTACGGCGCCGCCCATGACCACCACCTGACGGATCCGCGACGGCAGCGTGGGGTCGGCCGACAGCGCCTGGGCGAGGTTGGTGAGGGGTCCCACGGCCAGGATCTCCAGCGACCCGGCGTGCTCGCGCGAGAGCCTCAGCAGCAGCTCCACGGCGCTCTCGGAGGCCGGCGTCGCCCCAGAGGCGGGCAGGTCGATGTCACCGACGCCGTTGCCGCCGTGGATGTGGGGGACGCCGCCGTCGTACGCACCGGCGAGCGGTTCCATCGCGCCGACCGCCACGGGCACGTCGCCCCGGCCACCGAGGGCGAGCAGGTCCAGGGCGTTGCGGGCGCCCGTGCGCGCGTCGCAGTTGCCGCTCACGGTGCCGACGCCGACCAGCGCGACCTCGGGAGAGGCGAGCAGGTAGGCCAGGGCGAGGGAGTCGTCGATGCCGGGGTCGCAGTCGTAGTACACAGGGCGCGTCACCGGCCCATCATGGCGGTTGCGGGCCGGGGGCGCGGTGGCCGGTCCGGAGATCGGGCGTGCCGCTCAGACGTGCTCGACCTCGCGTGCGGCTGCGCCAGCACCAGGTCGAGTGGAACACCCCGGCGCTGGAGCAGGTGAAGGCCCGCGGCTGAGGGGCGTACGACGCGCGGGTGCGGGCTCAGCCGACGGGCGAGAGCCCGAGCTGCATGCCGACCAGGCTGCGGCGCGACCCCGCGAGGTGGCGCGCCAGCTTCACGATCGCCGCGGCGCTGGGCCGGGTCGGGTCGATGGCCACCAGCGGCGTACCGGCGTCGCCGCACGCCCGGAGGTCGGGCTCCAGCGGGACCTCGGTGAGCAACGGGACCTCGTACCCGAGACGCTCCGTGAGGCCGGCCGCGACCGCCTGACCGCCGCCGGAGCCGAACACGTCGACGCGGTGCGGCTGGTCGCAGTGCGGGCAGGTGGTCTCCAGGTAGGCCATGTTCTCGACCACCCCGATGACCTTCTGCTTCATGATCGCGGCCATGGTGCCGGCACGCTCGGCGACCTCGGCCGCGGCCTGCTGCGGGGTGGTGACGACGAGCACCTCAGCGCTCGGCAGCTTCTGGCCCAGCGAGATGGCGATGTCGCCGGTGCCGGGGGGCAGGTCGAGCACCAGGTAGTCCAGGTCGCCCCAGTAGACGTCGGCCAGCAGCTGGGTCAGCGCCCGGTCGAGGATCGGGCCGCGCCAGGCGACCACCTGGTCGCGCGAGGGCTTCATCATGCCGACGCTGATCACCTTGACACCCTGGGCCTCGACGGGCAGCAGCATGCCGACGTCCTCGAGCATGGTGGGGCCCTCGTCCTCGTCGATGCCGAGCATGTCGGGGATCGAGTGGCCGTACACGTCGGCGTCGAGGATGCCGACCTTGTGCCCGTCGGCGGCCAGCGCGAGCGCCAGGTTCACGGTCACCGACGACTTGCCGACACCGCCCTTGCCCGAGGAGACGGCGATCACCCGGGTGTGGTTGGTGGCCTTGGCGAACGGGATCTCCCGCTCCGGCACGCCGCCGCGCAGCTGCGTGCGCAGGGCGCTGCGCTGCTCGTCGTCCATCACGCCCAGGTCGACGCTGACGGCCGTGACGCCCTCGACCGCCGACACCGCGGCGGTCACGTCGGTGGTCAGCCGGTCGCGCAGCGGGCATCCGGAGGTCGTGAGCAGGATGCGTACGGCGACCCGCCCCTCCTGGTCGCAGGTGATGTCGTCGACCATGCCGAGGTCGGTGATGGGGCGGTGGATCTCGGGGTCGTCGACCGTGTGCAGGGCGGCGCGGATGGAGGGCAGCAGCGGATGCTCGTCAGACACGTCGGACACCCTACCTTCGCCCTCCGTACGGCCCCGGGGTGGGTCCGGCCGTCCCGGGGGTGATCCCCGATGGCGTACGGCCCTCCGGACGCAAGACTGGCAGGCGGCCGCACCCGGGCGGCCCGCCACCGGGAGGACCTGACATGACCATGACCCGTACGAACCGGACGGACCGCTGGATCGGCGGCGTCTGCGGTGGGATCGCCCGCCGCACCGGCCTTCGCTCGTGGCAGGTGCGTGCCCTGTTCCTGCTCTCCGTGCTGCTCCCGGGGCCGCAGGTCCTGGTCTACCTGGCCCTGTGGGTACTGATGCCCGCCGAGCGCTGACGACGTCACCAGACGGGCCCCAGGTCGACGACCTCGGGCCCGTCTGGCATGTCTGGCCTCAGTGCCGGTCGGTGCGGCCGGGCGAGGCGGTGACGGGCTCTCCCGCCTCCTGGCCCCGGCCCAGCTCGTCGGCGCGGTGGTCGAGCTCTTCGATCAGACCGCGCAGCTCGCCGCGGATGAAGTCGCGGGTCGCCAGGTCACCCTGCCGGCTGCGCAGCGAGGCGATCTCACGGGCCAGGAAGTCCATGTCGGCGCGCGACTGGGCTGCCGTCTTGCGGTCGTCGTCGGTGGCGATGCGGTCGCGGGCCTCCTGCCGGTTCTGTGCGAGCAGGATGAGCGGCGCGGCGTACGAGGCCTGCAGCGAGAGCGCGAGCGTCAGGAAGATGAACGGGAACTCGTCGAACTGCCACTCCTTGGGAGCCAGCACGTTCCATGAGATCCAGACGACCACGAAGACCGTCATCCAGATCAGGAAGCTGGCGGTGCCCATGAACCGGGCGAACTTCTCGGCGAAGGCACCGAAGACCTCGGAGTCGAGCTTGACGTCGGGCAGCCAGGAGCGCCGCAGCGGGCCGGGGCTGGAGAGGCGGTCGGTGTCGATGCGCTTGCGAGTCCTAGCCACCCTTCACCTCCGGGGTCACGACTCCCTCCATCTGGAGCCCGCGCCAGTCGTCGGGGAGCATGTGGTCGAGCACGTCGTCGACAGTCACCGCCCCCAGCAGGCGGTGCTCGGAGTCGATGACCGGCACGACGACGACGTCGTACGTGGCGAAGTAGCGGCTGACCGTGGCCAGGTCGGCCGTCGGCAGCAGCGGGCGCAGCTCGGTGTCGATGTGCGCAGCGGCAAGGGTCGACGGTGGTTCCCGCAGCAGACGCTGCAGGTGCACCCCGCCGATCAGCTTGCCGGTCGGCGCCTCCAGCGGCGGGCGGCAGACGAAGACCATGCCGGCCAGCGCGGGCGGGACGTCCTCGACCCGCGCCATCGCCAGGGCATCGGCCACCGTGGCGTCGGGCGCCACGATGATCGGCTCGGGCGTCATCATGCCGCCGGCGGTGTCGTCCTCGTAGAGGAGAAGGTCGCGCACGTCCTGCGCGTCCTCGGGGCGCATCCGGTCGAGCAGCGTCTCGGCGAGCTCGTCAGGCAGCTCGGAGATCAGGTCGGCGGCGTCGTCGGGGTCCATCTCCTCCAGCACGTCGGCGGCACGCTCCGGGTCGAGGATGGAGATCAGGTCGACCTGCTCGTCCTCCGGTAGCTCCTCGATGGCATCGGCCAGCTGCCGGTCGTCGAGCGCGTGAGCGACCTCGGCGCGGCGGTCGGGGGCCATGTCGTGCAGCTCCCGCGCCACGTCGGCGGCCTTCTTGTCCAGCATGTCGGCGATCTGGGCGTCCTCGGCGACGCCGGCGGCAAGGCCCAGGTCGGGCACGTCGTTCCAGGTCACGATCTCCAGCGGCACGCGCGACTGCAGCTGGAACGACCGGGCCGTCGCCTGCAGCGCCGCGCGCGAGACCTCCCAGTCACCGGCACGGCCCACGTGCATGGCGATGTCGGCGATGATCTTCGGGTTGCTCGCCCCGCGCGGCACGACCTTGCGGCCCAGGAGGTCTCCGATCACGAGGTTCTCGCCCTCGCGGGGGTGAAAGCGCCGGGTGTTGACGACGCCCGACACGACGATCTGGACCGCGTCGATCGAGTACACGCGCTCCATCGGCAGGTACGCCCGGCGGCGCGCGAAGAGCTCGACCACCACACCCTTGACCCGGGGCGGGCGCCCCTGGCCGCGCACCTGGATGACGACGTCGCTCAGCTTGCCGATGCGGTCGCCGTCGGCGTCGATCACGGGAAGACCCCGCAGCCGGGTGATGAACATCGTCGTCGGGGAAGCCACGGGTGCAGGGTATCCGGGGGGCCGCCCCGCGCGCACGCGGGCAAGGGCCAGGTCTCGGCTCCAGAACGCTCTTCTGGGCAGCCGCCGTCGCGCGCCGAGGCGAGCGCAGCGTCTCGCCCCGCGGCGCCCGGCTCTCACCCGCCGGGGTGAACGGCGGAATAGCACCGGGGAGGGCGAGGTTGGGGCGAAGGTCAGCCACGGAAGGAATCACATGACGACGCCGGTCAACCCCAGCCCCGCCGCCAGACCCGCGGGCGCGACCCGTACGGGCTCGCTCTTCACTCTCAGCTACCCCCAGTCGGTGGCCATCTTCGACACGTACGCCGAGGCCGCGAAGGCTGTCGACTACCTGGCCGACGAGCAGTTCCCCGTGGAGAACCTGGCCATCGTGGGCACCGACCTGAAGACCGTGGAGCGGGTGCTGTCGCGCAAGACCTGGGGCACCGTGCTGACGCAGGGTGCCGTGCAGGGCGTGAGCACCGCCCTCATCCTGTTCCTGCTGCTCTGGGTGTTCACCCCGGGCGTCTCGATCTTCTCGCTGCTGCTGACGGCCCTGGCGATCAGCATCGGCGTCAGCGTGGTGTTCGCCGCGATCGCGTACGCCCTGAGCAGGGGTGAGCGCGACTTCAACTCGGTGCAGCAGACGGTGGCCACCCGCTACGAGATCCTCTGCGAGCACAAGGTCGCCCAGGAGGCCCGCGACGTGCTGGTCCGGCAGCCGGGCGTCGCCCAGACGCAGTTCTAGACCGGGCGGTCAGGCTCCGGTGCGCCGCAGGCGACGTCGCTCCGGCCCCGGCACCTCCCAGGCGTCGGGGTGGGCGGCGAGCCACCGGTAGGAGTACGCGGCGTACGGGATGTGCAGCAGGTAGAGCACATCGGCGATCAGCACGGTGATCAGGGGCTGCGACATCAGCCCCGCGATGAGCAGCAGGAACACCAGCAGCAGCAGCGGCACGCGCCGCGGGCTGACCTTCGCGGTCTTCGCCGAGAACGTCGGGATGCGGCTGAAGGCGAGGAACGCCACCACCAGCAGCCAGAGGCCGCTCAGCAGCGGGCTCGACCACCAGCCGGGACCGAACCGCACCAGCGCGAAGACCGGCGCCAGGGCCAGCAGCGCAGCGGCCGGCGCCGGGACGCCGACGAAGAACTCCTTCGTGAAGGCCGGCTGGTCGGGCGTCTGCAGCAGCGTGTTGAAGCGAGCGAGACGCAGGATGATGCAGGCGGCGTAGACCACGGCGGCGATCCATCCCAGGTCACGGGTGAGGCCGTCGCCGGGGCGGACGATCAGGAAGTACGTGATCAGGGCCGGCGTGACGCCGAAGCCGATCGCGTCGCACAGGGAGTCGAGCTCGGCACCCATCTTCGACGTCGCCGACAGCAGCCGCGCGATGCGGCCGTCGATCCCGTCCAGCACGGCCGCCGCCCCGACCAGGAGCAGCGACAGCAGGGCATGACCGTCGCTCGCGTACCGGGCGGCGCTGAGACCGCACGCCAGCGCGCCGAGCGTGACCACGGTCGGCAGCAGCTGGATGCCGGGGTTGCGGCGGGGGCCCTCGTCGGCGGCGAGGCCGCCGGCGTCCGGCGCCGCCACCAGGCCCTCGGGAGCCTCGCCAGGTGCGTAGGAGGACGCGGCGGCAGGCGCGTACGGCTCGTTCACCTCAGCCCAGCACGGCCAGCAGGGACTCGCCCGCGACGGTGCGCTGGCCCACCTCGGGGATCAGGGAGGTGCCGGCCGGCAGGTAGGTGTCCAGGCGCGACCCGAAGCGGATCAGCCCGTACGTGTCGCCGATCGTGAGCTCGTCACCCTCGGCGACCTCGCAGACGATGCGACGCGCGACCAGTCCGGCGATCTGCACCACGCCGACCGCCGTGCCGTCAGCGGTCTCGATCCGCATGGCGTTGCGCTCGTTGTCCGTCGACGCGTCGGGCACGTCGGCCGGCAGGAACTTCCCGGGCGTGTACGCGATCGAGGCCACCCGGCCCGAGACCGGGACCTTCTGGGTGTGCACGTCGAGCACCGACAAGAAGATGCTGACCCGGGGGAGCGGCGCGTCGCCCATGCCCAGCTCAGGCGGCGGCACGGCCTCGTCGACCAGCGTCACCTCGCCGTCGGCGGGCGCGACGACCGCGCCCGCGAGCGACGGCGGCACCCGCTCCGGGTTGCGGAAGAACAGCGCGATCGCACCGGCCGCGGCCAGCGACGAGCGTCGCACCCACCCGTGGCGCCAGCCGAGCAGCGCCACGGCGAGCGGCGCCGCCACGAACGGGCGCGCGGCCGGGTGGATCGGCGGGACGGAGTCCCTTACCATCCCGAGCACGTGCTGGGCGAGCGGTTCGGGCCCCTGGCCCGCGGGCAGTGGACGTCCGGCCATCGGTCGGTCCCCCCTGGTCGTCGGCGGTTCGGTACGCAGCGGCACCCTGCGTACGGTGATCGCCCAGTCTGTCACGAAGACCGGGCGAGGCCCTCGGTCAGCTGTCGGCCATGCGCCCGGCGAGGAACTCCTGGTAGGCCGGGAGGTCGAGCTGGCCCGAGCCGGAGACGCCGATGAGGATGACCGGGGACTCGCCCGACTCGGCGGCCTGGCGCGCCTGGCGGATGGCGCCGGCGATGGCGTGGTTCGACTCCGACGCCGGCACGATGCCCTCGGCCCGGGCGAAGATCGTGCCCGCCTCGAACGCCTCCAGCTGACCGATCGCCGTCGCCTTCATGAGGCCCTCGTGGTAGCAGTGGCTGACCAGCGGCGCCATGCCGTGGTAGCGCAGGCCGCCGGCGTGGACCGGGTCGGGCACGAAGTCGGAACCCAGCGTGTACATCTTCAGCAGCGGGGTGAGCCCCGAGACGTCGCCGTGGTCGTAGCGGTACTCGCCCTGGGTGAGGCTGGGCGCGGCCTTGGGCTCGCACGCCCAGATCTCGGTGCGGCCGCGGCCCTCGAGGTTCTCGCGGATGAAGGGGAACGCGATGCCGGCGAGGTTGGAGCCGCCGCCCGCGCAGCCGAACAGGTAGTCGGGCAGCTCCTCGCCGAACAGCGCCAGCTGTTTGACGGCCTCCTGCCCGATCACGGTCTGGTGCATCAGCACGTGGTTGAGCACGGAGCCGAGCGAGTAGTTGCAGTGCGGGTCCTTGGCCGCCACCTCGACGGCCTCGGAGATGGCCATACCCAGCGAGCCGGTGGTGCCGGGGAACTGCTCCTGCATCGCGCGGCCGGCCTCGGTGAGATCGGACGGGGACGGGTGCACGGTGGCGCCGAAGGTCTCCATGAGCACGTGCCGGTACGGCTTCGAGTCGTACGTGGAGCGGACCTGGAACACCTCGCACTCGAGGCCGAAGGCCTGCGAGGCGAAGGCCAGCGCCGAGCCCCACTGGCCGGCCCCGGTCTCGGTGCTCAGCTTCGTGATGCCCGCCTGCGCGTTCGCGTACGCCTGCGCCACGGCCGAGTTCGTCTTGTGGCTGCCGACGGGGGAGGCGCCTTCGTACTTGAAGTAGATCCGCGCCGACGTGCTCAGCGCCTCCTCAAGGCGGCGGGCGCGGGCGAGGGGGGAGGGCCGCCACAGCTTGTACAGCTCGCGGACCGGCTCCGGGATCTCCACCCAGCGCTCCGTCGTGGCCTCCTGCGCGATCAGCTCGGGCGGGAAGATCGCTGCCAGGTCGTCGGGACCCACCGGCTCCTTGGTGCCGGGGTGCAGGTGAGGCGCCGGCGGCGTGGGCAGGTCAGCGACGATGTTGTACCAGTGCGTCGGGATCTCCGACTCCGGCAGCACGACGTGGTTCAGCTCTGAGGTCACGAACGGGCACAGTAGCGGCGCGGCCGCGTCTCGGGGAGGGGTGGTATCACTCCCCGGATGCTGAGGCCCCCCCGGGTGGGTCGATGCCGGCCCGTCAGGATCCGATTGAACAACTGTTCTGTCCGTTGCGAAGCGAAATTTCGCTTCGCAACGGACAGAACAGTT
>CAKZHP010000077.1 GCA_936924635.1 uncultured Propionibacteriaceae bacterium | reverse complement strand
CGGCGTGCTGGCGGCTTCCGCGTCGGCGCCCTGGGCGGCCGCGGACGGCAGCCGCTGGCCGCTGCTGGCCGGCATCCGGAGGTCGCACGCCGCGGTGCTCGGGTCCGTGGACCCGTTGCGCCGACAGGCCGGCCCCGTCCCCTCCGTGCCCCCGGTCGCCGCTGCCGCCACGCGGGACGCGGGTGTCGCCGCCATGACGGCCGCCCTGGTCTCGTTGCGGGACGCCGAGCTGGTGCTGGCCCGGGAGTCGTCCGGGGTGGCCTCCGCGCTGTGGGCGTCCCTGGCGGCGGCGGCCGAGCAGGCTCGCGCCGCGCTCAGCCTCGCCGTCACCGCCGCCACCCCGGCGGTTCCCATGCGGCTGGTCGACGTGGTGACCCCCTGGGACGTCGCCGCGAACCGGGTCCTGAGCCGGTATCACGAGGCGGTGTACGGGTCGCAGTCCGCGCTCGGCTTCCTGCCGCCGCGCCACCCGTGGCGGACGCCCGTCTCCCTGCTCGTCACCGGGCTCAAGGCCGAGCGCGACTCACTCGTGGCCCATCTCCGTTCCCGCTCCGTGACTCCCGACCCGGGCGCCCCGGCGTACTCGCTGCCCACGGCCACGACCGACGCCGAGATCCAGGCACTCCTCGGTGGTCTGGTGCGGGCCATCACCCAGGCCTGCGGAGTCTGGGTCGCCAGCGCTGACCCCGAGGGCCGGCAGCGCGCTGCGGCGGGCCTGGTCTCCGCCTCCACCCTGGGCCTCCCGCTCGGCCTTGGTCTGGCCGAGTGGCCCGGCTGGCCCGACTGAGCCGACTGGGGCTTGCCTCGGCCGGCGGCGTCCTGTCCACCTCCGTCACGCGCAACCGTCTGGACCGGTGCGAGGAGCAGTGAGGGACGGCCTGATGACGGCGAGTGCCCAGATGTCGTCTGCGGCATCCCTAGCCCGAGGTGGGCCTCCCGTACATCCCGACCACCTCGGCGGCGATCTCGCGCATCATGTCCCGCAGCTCTGGAGGTTCGAGCACCTCGACCCAGGTGCCCAGACCGAGGAGGCCTCCTGCCGCGCCACGCAGGGCCAGCACCTCGGCGTCGACGATGACGTCGCCGCCGTCAGGGCGTACGACCGGCCCGGGTCGCAACGAGAGGGCGAGCATGCGACGGGTGAGGTCCCAGCGCTCGCGGCGCACCCGGAGGCGGATCGGCGTGCCGGGGTGAGAGGCGAAGGCCTCCTGCATCTCCTGCCAGACCCCGAGCAGGTCGAGGTCGGCGGGCACCACGGCCGGCTCGGCGAGAACCTCGACGTCGTGCATCCGTGACACGCGATAGCTGCGGGGCTGCCGGTCGCGAGCGGCGATCAGGTACCAGTCGTCACCGGCGAGCACGAGGCCCCACGGGTCGACGGTCCGCTCCCCTCCCCGGGTCGTGTCCCTGGGCACGTACTGCATGCGCACCCGTCGCTCGTCCTGCACCGCCTCGAACAGCCGTGACAACGGCAGCTCCTCCGAGGTCGTGCCCAGCCATCCGGCCGCGTCGACGACGATGCGGCGGCGCGCCGCACCCACGGCACGAGCCTCCGCGTCGGGCAATGTGTCGGCGAGCTTGCGCAGGGCGCGGCTGAAGGGAGCGTCCATGCCGAGCGCCTTCGCCACGTCGGGGGCTCCGGCGACGAACAGCGCCTCCGACTCCTCAGGGGTCAGCCCCTCCGTACGCGGCCGGTAGCCCGGCAGCAGCGAGAAGCCGCCGTCGCGTCCCGGGGTGGCGTACACGGGCACCCCGGCCGCCGACAGCGCCTCCATGTCGCGCATCACGGTGCGCGTGGTGACCTCCAGGCGACGCGCCATCTCCGGCGCCGACAGCCGCTCGTGCTGGCGCAGCAGGGTGATCTCCTGCAGCAGACGGTCAGCCCTCATCCGTACATCTCCGAGATCGGCCAGAAACCATGACAGTGGATGTCATCGTACCGGTGGTCTCGTGGTGTCAGACGCCGTCGACAAGCGATGGCGACGACCGCGAAGGACACCTGATGACCACCTCTGCACCCAGCACCTCAGAGACCGGCCCCGGTGACGCACGGCCCCTGACCACCGCTGCCCAGCAGTGGGTCGGGCAGCTCCTGGAGAACGTGACCCCGGAGATGCTCGACCGGCCGACGCCGTGCGACGAGCTCGACGTACGGCGCCTGATCGGCCACATGCTCGGCGTGGAGCGCCGCCTCCTCGTCGCCGGCGAGGGCGGTGACCCGTCGGCCGAGCCGGTCGAGCTGGACGTGCCGGGCGACGCAGCCGGCGCGTACCGCGAGGCGGCGGCGACGGCCATGCGGGCCTGGGCCGACGCGAACACACTCGACCTCACCGTCAACTCTCCGTGGGGGCCGACGCCCGGCGCTGTCTTCATGGCCGTGTACGCGGTCGAGCACCTCACCCACGGCTGGGACCTGGCCATCGCCACGGGCCAAGAGCCGGAGGCCGACCCGGCCCTGGCGGAGGCGTGCCTCGCCATCGCGAACCAGGGAGTCCCGGCCGAGCGCGACGACATCCCGTTCGGGGCGGTCGTCGAGCCCGCCGCCGATGCCCGCCCGACCGAACGCCTGGCCAACTGGATGGGGCGCCCGAGCCGGCCACCGGTGGTCTGACCACGCGGCGGCGTACAGCGCGACAGTCTTGTTCCGACATCGGAACAAAGCTGCCGCCTTGACGATGCTCGGGCTGCGCGCCCCAGGACACCTTCGACTCTGCTCGACCACGTCGAGCAGAGTCGGAGGGCCGCTACGCCGTCAGGTCCTCAGTCGGGAGCAGACCTGCCTTGATGCCCTTGAGCAGCGCGGCATGATCGGCCTCGGTCTGGTCCGCGTACGCCTTCGCGAACGCCGCGAACGCCGTGGCCGGGGCGTCGGACTTGCCGAGGTAGCCCGAGATCACCGACGCGCCCGAGGTGCGGGCGTGCCCCTTGGCCAGCAGGTGCCCGGTGATGCCGGAGTAGTCGATCAGCGACTCCGGCGTCATCGCGTCCAGGGGCACACCGCCCTTCATGTTGCGGAACTGCCGCACGTAGTACTGGTGCTCCCCCACCGTCGTCCAGCCCAGCAGCGGGTCCGACACCGTCTGCAGCTGCTGCTGGTACTCGACGACCCGCTGGCCCTGGTGCGTGTGCCAGGCGACCTCGCCGTGCACGTACGGCGCCAGCACCGACCGCCTGGCCTCCTTCATCTGCAGGAAGAGCACGTCGTCGGGTCGCGACCCCACGAGCAGCGCCACCCAGGCCCGCAGCCCGACCGACCCGACGCCGACCACCTTGTGCGCGATGTCGACCAGCGTGTAGCCGCCGACGATGCGCCGCCACTGCGGGGCCAGGGTCGGCAGGTACGCGTCCAGGCCCTCGGCCAGCGCCTCGTACTCCTCCGGCGAGGGCCGCGTGAGCAGCGGCGGGTCCTCCACGATCCGCTCGCCCCCGCCGGTGAGCTTGGGCAGCGCGCGCTCGCTCGTACGCTTGCGTGCTGCCGCTGCCGCCCGGGTGATGTCGTCGCGCAGCGCCTGCTCTGTCACCGTCTCGTTGAGGTCGTCGACGGCGAGGTGGTTGAACGCCCGCCACAGCAGCGGCTGCTTGGAGAGGAAGCTCACCTCATCCCGGTACGCGGTCACGCATGCGTGCACCGCGGCGGCGCAGTCGTCCTCGCTGGCGCCGTTGTCGCGGCCGAGCACGAAGATCGACGCGGTCAGCCGACGCAGGTCCCACTCCCAGGCGCCGGTGTGCGCCTCGTCGAAGTCGTTGAGGTCGATGACCAGCTCCCCGGCGGGCGAGCCGTAGAACCCGATGTTGCCGATGTGCGCATCCCCGCAGGCGGTGGTCTGCACGCCCGTCGCGGGCAGGTGCGCCACGTCCCACGCCAACAGGTTGGCGGTGCCGCGCAGCAGGCCGAAGGGAGACGCGGCCATCCGCGACGTCCGTACACCCAGGAGCCGCTCCAGCCGCCCCTCGTGCGAGCGGGCGATCAGGTCGACCACCCCGGGCCGGTCCTTGGTGGCCTTCCACCTGCCCAGCTGCTCGTGCGGCGTCGCGATCCGGAGCTTCTTGCCGTGCGCGACGCGCTCGGCACGGTCGGACGCGGGGACGCGGAACGACGTGAACGCGTCCGCCAGGTGCAGCCGGGGGTCTGCGGTGCGGGTCTCGGGCATGGGGGCACCTCCGCTTGGCATCGTAGGGGGCACTCACGGCTAGCCTGCGCGAGTGGTCAAGCTCGCGTTCTACGTCACGACGATCCGCTACCTCAAGATGGTGGAGGGACCGTTGCCGCGGATCTGCCAGGCGTGCCTCACCGCCCCCGCCGAGCCGCTCGACTACCGGGGCAGCCGGTACGGGCCCCAGCACCGGCTCACGCGCCAGACCGCCACGGTTACGCTACCCCCGGGCGTCCCGGTGCCCGAGCCCTTCCGCACCTGGCTCGACCTGTACGCCACCGTGCAGCCGGCCACCCCAGGCAACCGCCGCTGAGGCGCCGCCCTCCTCAGCCTACGGGCGAGCGTTCCAGGGCTCGACCGTGCCCACGACGCACCTCGGCTGCGGCCGCTGCACGGCGCCCCACACGCCCTCGCTGATCTCAGCGTTCGTCAGCCACCGTGAGTGCCCCTGCTCCGTCATGAAGCCCAGAACGATCTCGTGGTAGCGCACCCCCAGCGCCTCGAAGCGCTCACGGCGGTCTGGGGCCGGCGCTGCCGGGTCGGCGGCCGCGCTGCCCAGCACATGGAAGAAGTCGTCGCTCACATGCAGGGCAGCGCGTTCGGGTACGTCGGGAGCGACTGAGTGAACCCAGACCAGGGCCCGCTGGAAGCGGCCGCTGCGGTCCAGTGCCAGCCCGAGCGCGACCGGGTCGCGGTAGTCCACCAGCAGGGGGTGCAGCCGGGGGTGCGTCAGCGCCGGCGGCCGCCTGGAGACGGAGCAGACGTCGTCGCCCGCGCCCAACAGATGTCTCAGCGTGCCCAGCAGCATCCCCGTGCCGCCGATCACCAGGGTGCTCCGCGGCGCTGGCACGCTCTGCGCGTCGGCATCCCTGGCGTTCACAGCAAGAGACAAGCACATCTCGCCTCGCCCCCGCGCCTTCTGCCAGACGAGGCAGACGCCTGCAGACGACCGGCTAGACGAACATGCGTACGGTGTCGTACGCGAGCTTCGAGCCGAGGATCACGATGGCCGCCAGGAAGACCTTGCGGATGAAGTCGTTGCCGAGCCTGATCGCCATGAGGCTGCCGATCAGGCCGCCACTCAGGTTGGCGGCCGCCATGCAGAGCCCGAGCCCCCACAGCACGTGACCGGAGAAGGCCAGCACCCCGATCGCGCCGGCGTTCGTGGCCAGGTTCGCCAGCTTCGCGAGCACCGACGACTGCAGGAAGGCGTACCCCATCACCGACACCAGCAGGATCACGAAGATCGTGCCGGTGCCGGGGCCGACGACACCGTCCCACAGCCCGACGCCGAGGCCGATCCCCGCGAGCCGGAGGTAGTTCGCGCCGCCCTCGTGCCGGGGCGCATGGTGGAGGCCGAGCTCGGGCTTGCGCAGCGTGTACCAGCCGATGCCCACGATCGCGAGCAGCACCAGGGGCGTGAACCACTTGCGGTCGAGGTACTGCACCAGGGCGGCACCCGCCGAGGACCCCGCGTACGAGAGCACCACCAAGGGCAGCGCCGTCGGCCAGGAGACGCCGACGCGCCGCACGTACGTCGCCGACGCCGCCAGTGTCCCCGCCACCGACGACACCTTGTTGGTGCCCGACACGGTGGCGGCAGGGGTGTCCGGCAGCCCGATCAGCAGCGACGGCAGCTGGATCAGCCCGCCGCCGCCGACGACGGAGTCGATCCAGCCCGCGACGAACGCCGCGAGGACCAGCAGGCCGAGCGTGAGGGCCGGCAGGTCGAAGATCACGCGCGGACCGCGTCGAGCACGTGCGCCACCGCGTCCTCAACCGCGATCTCCGCCTTCTCGCCGGTCGCCCGGTCACGGACCTCCACCACGCCGTTCGCCAGGCCCCGGCCCACGACCACGGCGGTGGGCATGCCCAGCACCTCGGCGTCGGTGAACTTCACCCCGGGCGAGGCCTTGCGGTCGTCGATCAGCACCTCCAGGCCCGCGCCGGAGAGCCCCAGGGCGATCTCCTCGGCCTTCGCCACCACGTCCTCGCCGTTGCCCGCGGCCAGCACCACGACGTCGTACGGCGCCAGCGCCCGCGGCCACGCCAGCCCGCGCTCGTCGCACGTGGTCTCGGCCACCATGGCCACGGCTCGGGAGACGCCGAAGCCGTACGAGCCCATGGTCACCGTCGCGAGCTTGCCGTTCTGGTCGAGCACCTTGAGGCCCAGCGCCTCGGCGTACTTCGTACCGAGCTGGAAGATGTGGCCCATCTCGACGCCGCGGGCGAGCTCCAGCTCACCGGAGCCGTCGGGCGCCGGGTCACCGGCACGCACCTCGGCGACGTCGATGGTGCCGTCGGCGGTGAAGTCGCGACCCATGACCAGGTTCACCACATGGCTGTCGGCGACGTTCGCGCCGGTCACCCAGGCCGTGCCCTCGACCACGCGCGGGTCGACGAGGTAGCGGATGCCGGTGGCCGCCTTCTCCCCCAGCACCTGCTCGCCGTCCTTGGCCGGGCCGATGTAGCCCTTCACGAGAAGCGGGTGCTTGGCGAAGTCGGCGTCGGTGAACGGCACCGCCTCGGCCGGCGACACCGCCGCCTCCAAGCGCTTCACGTCGACCTCCCGGTCGCCGGGCAGCCCGACCACCAGCGGCGAGGTCTTGCCGTCGGGGTGCAGCAGCATGAAGACCACGTTCTTCAGCGTGTCGGCGGCGGTCCAGGCCCGGTCCGTACGCGGCGCCGCCTCGGTCACCGCCGTCACCAGCGTGTCGATGGTGCCGGCACCCGGGGTGAGCACCGTCGAGGGGGCGGGCACGCCCGAGGCGTCGACCGCGTCCGGGGCCACGATGGTGACCGCCTCCACGTTGGCCGCGTACCCGCCGGGCGAGCGCACGAACGTGTCCTCCCCGTTCGCCGACACGGCGAGGAACTCCTCCGACGCCGAGCCACCCATCGCCCCCGAGGTGGCCTTCACGATCACGTACTCCAGGCCCAGGCGCTCCATCACCGCGATGTACGCCTCGCGGTGCTTGTCGTACGCGGCCTGCAAGCCCTCGGCGTCCATGTCGAAGCTGTACGAGTCCTTCATCACGAACTCGCGGCCGCGCAGCAGCCCGGCGCGGGGGCGCGCCTCGTCGCGGTACTTGGTCTGGATCTGGAACAGCGTCAGCGGCAGGTCCTTGTACGAGGAGTACAGGTCCTTCACCAGCAGCGTGAACATCTCCTCGTGGGTGGGGCCGAGCAGCATGTCGGTGCCCTTGCGGTCCTTGACCCGGAACAGGTTCTGGCCGTACTCGGTCCAGCGGTTCGTGGCCTCGTACGGCTCGCGGGGCAGCAGCGCAGGGAACCGCACCTCCTGCGCGCCGATCCCGGCCATCTCCTCGCGCAGGATCTCCTCCACCTTCGCCAGCACCTTCAGGCCCAGCGGCAGCCAGGAGTAGATGCCGGGGGCCGAGCGGCGGATGTACCCGGCGCGGACGAGCCAGCGGTGGCTCGGCAGCTCGGCATCGGCCGGGGCCTCGCGCAGCGTACGGACGAACAGCTGGGACATCCTCGCGACGGCCATGGCACACCCTTCGAGCAACCTGATGAGACGGGGCCCGAGCCTACCGACAACCCTCCGCCCCCGGCGTCCCGGTTTCACCCCGCCCCGTACGCGCCGCGGAACCGCCTCCCCCAGCCGGCTCGGGCGCGACGTTACGATTCGCGCCGTCCATCCATTGACGAACGACCCGGGGACCGCTGTGCCACGACACCCTCTTGCCTGGTGGGGCGACCCGGACGCTCTCCGTCCCGGCGGCCGTGCGTACGCGGCGTTCGTGACCGGGACGGCCCTGGTGACCGTGCTGCACTGGTGGCTGTTCTTCCACCTCGGGTCCCCACGCTTCGCGTTCACCGACTGGGTCAAGGAGAGCGCCTCGCTGGAGATCCTGCGCACCTCGATCCGCAGCGGCACCATCCCCTGGGAGCAGGCTCACGTCATCTACCACAAGACCACGCTGATGGCCGCGAACCCGGAGCTCACGCTGACGCCCGACGTGTGGCTGCTGCCGTGGCTCAGCAACCAGGGCTTCTTCACCCTGCACGTCACCGGGTGGGCGCTGATCGGCCTCGCCGGGTGCCTGGTCCTCGCAGCCCGCGGGCGCATCGCCCCTGCCCCGTTCGTGGCCGTGTGGCTGATGGCAGGCTTCAACGGGTACGTCGTCACGCACCTCGCCATGGCTCACCTGATGTGGACCGGGTACTTCTGCTTCCCCTGGCTGGCCGTCTTCGTGCTCGACATCCAGCGCTCCCGGTCGTGGCGGCCGGCGCTGCTGCTGGGTCTGGCGCTCGGCGTCATGGTGTGGAACGGCTCCATCCACCTCGTGGTCGCGGCAGCCCTGACGCTGGCCCTGCTGGGCGTCCTGCTCCGGCGCGCCTTCGTACGCATCGCCGCGGCCGGGGCCGTCGGGGTGCTGGCCGGCCTCGGCCGGCTGCTGCCGGGGGCCGTGTACTTCCCCAGCCCCGGCGAGTACCTCACCGGCATCCCGTGGGGCGTGCTCCCCAAGGCGTTCGTGACGACCTGGACGTACTACTCGATCGGCATCCGCAGCCTCGGGCAGTGGGAGTACTCCCTGTTCCTCGGCTGGTGCCTGCTGCTCCTGCTGCTGGTGGGAGGCGCCGTGGGCGTGGTCGTGAAGGCTCGTGCGTCGTGGCCATGGCTGGTCGCCGGAGCGGTGCTCTTCCTCCTCTCCATGGACCGGTACTACGAGCCCCTGTACGCCTTCGGTCTCCCGTTCTCCACCGAGCGCGTGTCGACGCGCTTCGTCGCCGTCCCGCTGCTGATCGGCATCGCGTACGCAGGCCTGGGGCTCACGTCGCTGGTGCGGCGCCACCGCTTCATCACGTTCTGCGTGCTCGCCCTGAGCGCGGTCGGGGCCGTCGAGCTGGCGCGGCACTCGGTGCACTGGAGCGTCGGCGTGATGCAGCGCGACCTGAACGACCCGATGCCTGACCTGACCATGGTCACCAACACCGACACCCGGCTGCACCTGACCGTCTGGCTCTCGGTGGCTGTCTCCGCGCTGACGGTCGCGGCCACGCTGGTGGCTCTCCGGCGGCTGGCCGTGGTCGAGAGGCGGTCCCGCAACGACGACGCCGACGGCCGTGCTCCCCGGCGCGCGCTGCCCGCAGACGCGGCTGCGGGCGGCCCCCGGGAGAGCCGCCCGCAGCACGCGAGACGAGGTGTCGAGGCGGATCTCCCGCCACGACAGGATTAGCGTCCGGCGCGCACGGTGACCGTCTGCAGGTCGGCGCTCACCTCCACCATCACCTTCGTGCCGTCCTTCGTGCCCTGGGCGTCGAAGGAGCCGTCGGGATCCTTGACGACCTTCTCGACCGTGACGGCCGCGTCCTTCGCCTTCACGGCGGCGGTGACCTTGGCGGTCTCCTCGGCGGTGGCGTCGGTGTGCTGGTGCTGCGCACCGCCCTTGCCGCCGCGACCGGGCCCCTCGGGGGCCTGCGAGACCGTGACCAGGTCGGCGCTCACCGTGTACGCCACCCGCGCGCCGTCCTTGGTGCCCTCGACCCGGTACGAGCCGTCGGCCAGCTTGACGACCAACTCGACCTTGACCGTCGAGTCCTTCGCCGTGACCGCACCCGAGACCTTCGTCGCCTCGTCACCAGACACCTCCGTGCCCTTCTGGCGCTCGCCGCCCGGCTGACCGCTGGGCCTGCCCGAGGCGCTGGAGCCGCTCGAGGGCGGCGTGGACGGGTCGGCCGACGCCACCGAGGCGACGCCGAGGGCGAGACCGCCGCCCGCCACCAGGGCCGCCACGCCGACGGCCAGCTTCGTCGTGTTGATCACAGTCACTCCTTCGTCGTGCCGGGCTCTGTCCACCCGGTCACCACGACAGTCCCGTCGTCACCTGTCAGGACCCTGTGGTGATCCCTGCCCTGACCTGAGTCGCCCTGTCAGTACGCTTTCCGCCCATGAGCCAGCCTCCGCAGCCCCACGGGCAGCAGCCGCAGGGTCCGTACGGCCAGCACGCGCAGGGTCCCGGCGGGCAGCCGACCGGGTACGGCCAGCGGCCCGTGTACGGACAGCAGCCGGCGTACGGCTCCCAGCCGGGGTACGCGCCGCAGCCCGGGTACGCGCCGAAGGGCGCGCCCTTCCCGCAGCAGCCGAACCATCCTGGCTACGGCCAGCCAGCAACAGCCCAGCCGCAGGGCCTGCCGGCCGGGGCGGCGCTGCTGAGGATCAACGTGCAGGGCAACGTGATGACCAGCAACTTCATCCCGCCGACGGCGATCCTCAACGGTGCGCGCCGTTCCCTCAGCTACGGGGCCAATGACGTCGCAGTGCCGCCCGGCCCGCTCCGGCTGGCGGTGGAGATGCAGTGGATGCGCACGTACGGTCAGGCCGCCATGGACATCGACGTGCGGCCGGGGCAGCTGATCCAGGTCTGGTACGGGCCGCCGTTCCACCAGTTCACGACCGGGTCGATCGGCTACGAGCCGCAGAAGCGCAAGGGGGTGGGTTTCATGGTGGGGGTCCTCGCCTTGATCCCCCTGCTGGTCGTCGCCGTCTTCGGCGTGGCCTACCTGCTGACGACCTGAGTCATATCAGCGGCGCGGCCACACCCAGCAGCGCACGGACGAGGCGCGTCAGCGGGTTGGCGCCGGTCGCCTCCGCCATCGTCACCCGGTCCGACCGGCTGACGACCAGCTCCACGTCGGCGCGTACGGACTCGATGGCCGGGGTCCCGTACAACCACACCGCGCACTCCTGGTGGAGGTAGAAGCTGCGGTAGTCGAAGTTGATGGTGCCCACCACAGCGGTGTCGTCGTCGGCGGTCATCGTCTTCTGGTGCACGAAGCCGGGTGAGTAGCGGTAGACCTCGACGCCGTTCTCGATCAGGCGGGCGAACGCGGCCTTGGCGACCTGGTCGGTGATCCAGCTGTCGTTCGTGCCGGGCACCACCAGCCGCACGCGGACGCCCGACTGCGCCGTCACCGCCAGCACCTCGTGCAGGAAGTCGTCGATGACCAGGTAGGGCGTCACGATGTCGACGGTGCTGCGGGCGGTGGACAGCAGCTCCCGGTAGGTGGCCAGCCCCAGCGAGGTCTCCACGAACGGGGTGTCGTCGAAGGGGATGGCGATGCCCTCCCCCGGCTCCGGCCAGGTGCTGGGCAGCAGTGCCTGGTAGTCGACCCGCCGCTCCGCCATCACGCCCCACTGCTCGGCGAGCATCACGGTGAACGACCAGGCGGCCGGCCCCTCGACCCGGATAGCGTGGTCCTTCCAGTCGCCGTACGGCTTGTCCAGACCGACGTACTCGTCACCGATGTTGATGCCGCCGGTGAACGCGACCGTGCCGTCGATGGCGCAGATCTTGCGGTGGTCACGGTTGTTGGCGCGCAGCGAGAGCGCCGGCCGCAACGGGTTCACGGGCCGTACCTCGATGCCGGCCTGGGCGCAGCTGGCCCACAGACCCTTCGGCAGCCGCATGAACGACCCCAGGTCGTCGTACAGCACGCACACCTTGACGCCCGCCCGGGCCCGCTCCGCGAGCGCGGCGAACAGCTGGTCCCACATCCAGCCGCGGGCAAGGATGAAGTACTCGATGTAGACGTAGCGCTCCGCCTGCGCGATGGCCTCCAGGATCGCCTCGAACCCCTCGGCGCCCGTCGGGTAGTACCGGACCCCGGTCGCGGGCCGGGCCGGGTAGCCGCCGGCGGTCTTCAGGTGCCGCATCTGCCGCGCGACCTGGCTGTCGTCCTCAGGCGGCTGCACGGTGGGCGCCAGCAGCAGCGCCTGCCTGGCGGCCACCAGGCTCGCCTCGTGCCGGCGGCGCTGGCTGGCACCGGCCCGGTGGCTGCCGAACAGCAGGTAGAAGACCGCCCCGATCAGGGGCAGCAGCAGGAGCACCAGGGTCCAGCCCAGCTTGTACGCCATCGCCATCTGACCGTTGAGCAGGCCCAGCAGGACCGCCACGGACACCAGCTCGAAGGCGATCAGCAGCCAGGCGGTGGCGTCGACGGCGTAGCGGATCACCAGGGCGAGCGCGACCAGCTGCGCGGCCAGGGCGATCCCGCTGATGACCACCCGGCCCCAGGTGATGAACAGGTGGCCGGCTCCGGAGGCGGCGAAGCGCACCACCCACCGCTCGGGGGCGGCGACGAGGTCGCCCGGGACGCCGACCGGCTGCCGCAGGGCCGTGGCCGCGGTGGAGCCGGGGGTGAGGGTCACCGGTCGAGTATCGCGGGTCGGCTCGCCAGCTGGTCGGCCGGTCCCGGTTCTTGACCCCCCGCGGGGCGTACGGGCAGTGCCGGCGCGTCAGGTGAGCTCCGCGTCAGTAGAGGACGGTGGCGAGGTCGCCGATCTCCTCGAAGCCCACCTTGCGGTAGAGCCCCCGGGCGCGGGTGTTGTAGTCGTTGACGTACAGCGAGACGTGCTCCCACTCCTCGCGGCAGAGCTCCACGACCGTCGCCATCGCGGGCGCCGAGAGCCCGCGGCCGCGCAGGTCGGGCCGCAGCCAGACACCGGCGACCTGGCAGACGTTCGTGGTGGCCGAGCCGACGTCGGACTTGAACACCACGTGGTCACGGTCGACGATCCCCATCGCCCGCCCCTGACCGATCAGCCGCTCCACGTACCAGCGGTAGCCGTTCGACCCATCCAGCGGAGAGACCCCGACCTCCTCGGTGTACATGGCGACGGCGGCGTCGAAGTAGCTGTCGACGTCCTCCATGCCCACCCGGAGCACGCGTGGGTCGGGCGCGACCGACGGCGGGTCGGAGATCACCATCAGCGGCTGCCGCGACCGGATCTCGCGCGGGTTCGCCCAGCTGCCGCCCCACCGGGCGCACAACCGCTCCCACAGACCCATGGCCTCCTCGGCGACGCCGACGATCGACGCGCAGGTACGGGTCGGGCCGAGCGCGGCGCAGTAGGCGTCGAGGGCCTCGGGCGAGGCGCTCACCGGCACCAGGTTCGCCCCGTGGTGAAGGATCGAGCGCAGCTCCCCGTCCTCCTCGTACCCCCACACCTCGCACCCGAGCGTGAACGACTCCAGGCCCCCGGTGCGGATCCGGGACGCCACGAAGACGTTCTCGAACGGCCGCCGGTGCAGGAGCCCGACCACGGCCATCAGGTCGTCGTTGGTGAGCGTCCGGACCGTCGCCGCCATCGGTGTCAGCCGACGGAGACGACGGGCGCCCCCGCGGTGGTGTCGCCCATCTCCTCGGCGAGACGGTTGGCCTCGGCGATCAGGGTCTCCACGATCTGGTCCTCGGGCACGGTCTTGATGACCTCGCCGCGCACGAAGATCTGGCCCTTGCCGTTGCCGGAGGCCACACCGAGATCGGCCTCGCGAGCCTCGCCCGGGCCGTTGACGACGCACCCCATGACGGCCACCCGGAGCGGCACCTCCATGCCCTGCAGGCCCTCGGTCACCTCGTCTGCCAGCGTGTACACGTCGACCTGCGCCCGCCCGCACGAGGGGCAGGACACGATCTCCAGGTGCCGGGGCCGCAGGTTGAGCGACTCCAGGATCTTGATGCCGACCTTGACCTCCTCCACCGGCGGGGCCGACAGCGAGACCCGGATGGTGTCGCCGATGCCCTGGCTGAGCAGCGCACCGAAGGCCACCGACGACTTGATGGTGCCCTGGAACGCCGGGCCGGCCTCGGTGACGCCGAGGTGGAGCGGGTAGTCGCACGCCTCGCTGAGCAGCTCGTAGGCCTTCACCATGACCACCGGGTCGTGGTGCTTCACCGAGATCTTGAAGTCACGGAAGCCGTGCTCCTCGAACAGCGAGGCCTCCCACATCGCCGACTCCACCAGCGCCTCGGGCGTCGGCGCCCCGTACTTCTCCAGCAGCCGCTTGTCGAGCGAGCCGGCGTTGACGCCGATGCGCAGGCTGACCCCGGCGTCGCTGGCCGCCTTGGCGATCTCCCCCACCTTGTCGTCGAACGCCCGGATGTTGCCGGGGTTGACGCGTACGGCGGCGCAGCCCGCGTCGATCGCGGCGAACACGTACTTGGGCTGGAAGTGGATGTCGGCGATCACGGGGATCTGCGACTTCTTGGCGATGATCGGCAGCGCGTCGGCGTCGTCCTGGCTGGGCACCGCGACCCGCACGATGTCGCAGCCGGACGCGGTGAGCTCGGCGATCTGCTGCAGCGTGGCGTTGATGTCGGTCGTCTTCGTGGTGGTCATCGACTGCACCGACACCGGCGCGTCACCGCCGACCAGCACCTTGCCGACCTTGATCTGACGGGTCGGCTTGCGGGGGGCGAGCACAGGGGGCGCCACCTTCGGCATGCCCAGGTTGACGGCGGCCACGACACTCCTTGAGGGGAACGGTAGTCAGAAGATGCGGACGGGGCTGATGATGTCGGCTATTACGAGGATCGCGCCGGCGAGCACCAGGAATCCCCCTACAACATACGCCACGGGCAGCAACCGGGCGGTGTCGACGTGACCGGGGTCGGGACGGCCGCGGAGGCGGGCGACGGCCCGTCGCAGCCCCTCCCACAGCGCCCCGGCCATGTGGCCGCCGTCGAAGGGCAGCAGCGGCACCAGGTTCAGCAGCGCGACGAACAGGTTGACACCGCCGAGCAGGCCGAAGAAGGAGGCCACGCGAGAGCCCGGGGTGAGCGAGTCGGTGGTGGCGATCTCCCCCGCCACCCGCGAGGCGCCCACGATGCTGATGGGGCCGTTCACGTCGCGCGGCTTGCCGGTCACCATGTCCCACGCCACGGTGAACACCTTGACGGGGAACTGGGCGAGCGCGGTGAGGCTCTGACGCGTCAGCTCCCACATGTCGACGGCGGTCTGCACCGGGCCGACCTTCACCAGGGCGCTGCTGGGCGCGACACCGAGGTAGCCCGCCTGGACCGTCTTGGACGGGTCGTCGAGCGACTGCACCTGACGCACGGCACCGGGCACCGGGGCGAGGTCCACGCGCTGACCGCCACGCTCGACCGCGAGCGTCACGGTGTTGCCACCGTTCGCCCGCACCAGACCCACGAGCTGCGACCACGCCGTCACCGGGGTGCCGTTGAACGCCACGACCTTGTCGCCCTGCTGCAGCCCGGCCGCCTTGCCCGGGGGAGCCACGCAGGGCGCGGGGGGCTCCTCGACGCAGGAGACCACCCGGTCCACGGTCATCGTGAGCTGCTGCTGGCCGTACACGGTGTTGACCCCGAGGAAGATCAGGAACGCGAGCAGGATGTTCATGAAAGGGCCGCCGAACATCACGACCAGCTTCTGCCAGGTCTTCAGCTGGTAGAAGAGCCGCTTGTTCTCGACGTCGGTGGGCAGGATGGTCTCCGCCTCGGCGGCGCGGGCGTCCTCGGCGATCTCGGCGAGACGGCCCGTACGGTGCTTGGAGGCTGGCGGGTACATCCCGACCAGGCGCACGTAGCCGCCCAGCGGGATGGCCTTGATGCCGTACTCGGTCTCGCCGCGCCTCGCCGACCACACCGTCTTGCCGAAGCCCACGAAGTACTGCGGCACCCGCACCCCGAACTTCTTCGCCGGCACCATGTGGCCGACCTCGTGGAGGGCGATCGAGGCCAGGATCAGCGCGAAGAACAGCAGGGCGAACAGCACGCCGAGCACGATCGTCACCGGGTCGCTCCCTCCGTCAGCTCCTCGGCCCGCCGTCTGCCCCAGGCATCGGCCGCGAGCACCGCGTCGACGCTGAGGCCGTCGTCTCCGACGAACGCCGAGCCCGCAGGCGATGGTACGTCGCCGGCGGAGCGCCCCAGGTGCTCGTCGACGACCGCGGCGATGGTGTCCACGATGTCGATGAAGCCGATGCGGCCCGCGCAGAAGGCGTCGACCAGGGCCTCGTTGGCCGCGTTGTACACCGCCGGCGCCGTCCCGCCCGCCAGCCCGCAGCGGCGGGCGAGCTCCACCGCCGGGAACGCGATGTCGTCGAGGGGCTCGAAGGTCCACGAGGTGGCCTGCGTCCAGTCGCAGGGGGCGGCGGCGTCGGCGAGCCGCTCCGGCCAGGTGAGGCCGAGGGCGATCGGCAGCCGCATGTCGGGCGGCGAGCACTGGGCGATGGTGGACCCGTCGTGGAACTCGACCATGGAGTGCACCACCGACTGCGGGTGCACGACGACGGTGATGTCGTCGAGCGGGGTGCCGTACAGGAGCCCTGCCTCCAGCAGCTCCAGGCCCTTGTTGACCAGGGTCGAGGAGTTGATGGTGATGACCCGGCCCATCGCCCAGGTGGGGTGGGCCATCGCCTGGTCGGGGGTGACGTCGCGCAGCTGGTCGCGCGTACGGCCCCGGAACGGCCCGCCCGAGGCGGTGAGGATCAGCCGGCGCACCTCGTCGGCGCGGCCGGCCCGGAGCGCCTGCGCGAAGGCCGAGTGCTCGGAGTCGACCGCCACGACCTGGCCGGGGTCCGCGGCGGAGGTGACGAGGCGGCCGCCGATGACCAGCGACTCCTTGTTGGCCAGGGCCAGGGTGGTGCCGGCCTCCAGCGTCGCCAGGGTCGGCAGCAGACCGGCCGAGCCGGTGATGGCGTTCAGCACCACGTCGCACGGGCCGGCGGCGAGCCGCGTGGCGGCGTCGGGCCCGGCCCAGATCTCGGTGCCGGCCCCGATCTGCGTACGCAGTGCCGCCGCTGCCTCGTCGGACGGGACCGCCACGACGCGGGGCTCGAAGGCGCGTACCTGCTCGGCCAGCGTGCCGATCTGGCTGCCGCCGGCGGCGAGGGCGGTGACCCGGAAGCGGTCGCGGTTGCGCTCGACGACGTCGAGGGCCTGGGTGCCGATCGACCCGGTCGAGCCGAGCAGGACGACGTCGCGCACGGCCGCGGACGTCACCGGCGCGCGGCCTCGATGTTGCCCAGCGCCCGCGGGATGGCGACCCCGAGCAGCACGCCCAGCGTGGTCTTGGTGTTGTCGATGAGCAGCGTGGTCAGCATGTCCTCGCCCGAGCGCACCACGACCAGGCTGTGGTCGCTGGCCAGGTCGAGCAGGAAGAAGCGGTTCAGCTCGGGGTAGGCGATCCCCTCCAGCATCTGGTTGATCTGGTCGGCCATGAGCGGGAACATCGCCGTCGCGGCGGGGTTCGAGTTGAACCCGGCGAGGCTGATGCCGCTGGTGAGGTCGAGGATGTCGGCGGCCACCAGGCCGTCACGCAGCTGGCCCTGCAGCTCGGCGACAGCGCTGTCGAGCTGGGACAGCTCCACGTCCAACATGCTGGGTGCTCCTCGGGGGTCGGGTTCGCCTGAGCGGCGGCTCTGAGGGGGTGCTCGTTCGTGGTGAAGGCTATCGCCTCGGGGCAGCCCGGCAGCCGAGGCATGGCAGGTCTCTCATCCCGTCGCGAGGCTTGCCGGACCCGGGCACCACGCCGGGCCCAGGCGTGTCGCCGGTGCGAGCGGCTGCCCGCATCTCCGCACCCCGCATCGATCCTCGCAGCGGCCATGACGGCTGCGCGGATCGATGGAGGCTGTGGGGATGCGGCGAGGGCCCCGGGTATGGCGGGTCAGGCTGTCAGACTGACGTCGTGGATCCCCTGCCCTCTCCCCCGCCGCAGACCGTCGAGATCGACTCGCTGGCCGACTTCGACACGCAGCGGGTGCGTACGGACCGGTTGTTCGGGTGGTTCGTATCGTCGGTGGACCTCACGGGGCGTACGGCGGAGCTGCTCACCGCCGACCCGCGCGGAGCGGTCTTCCTGGGATGCCCCCTCAGCGAGGAGGCCGAGGCGCACCTGCGCGTAGGCGGCGCGCTGCTGTTCCCCCGGCTGCCGGAGCTGCCGTTCGACCCTTATCGAGGCGGCCTGTACGCGGCCCGCGAGCTGTTCGACGGCGTGGTCGCGGGCGACGACTACAGCACGTGCACGGACGGGAGGGTGTACGGCTGGACGCGGGCGCTCCCCCACCCGCCGCACGTCTCCGCCACCCTGGCCATGAGCCTGCACGACCATGCGGTGGCCGATGCCCTCGATGACGCGCTGTCTGGCGTGGCACCTGCGCTCACGGTGGGTGTCATGGGCGGGCATGCGGCCGAGCGGGGCACCGCTGACTACGCCGCGGCAGCGCAGCTGGGGCTGGCGCTCGCGGCCTCGGGGCGTACGGTGCTCACCGGCGGCGGACCCGGCGCGATGGAAGCGGCGAACCTCGGGGCGTCCCTGGTGAACGTGCCGGACGCCATTGACGACGTGATCGCGCGGCTGGCCACGGCGCCCACGTTCAAGGCGCCCGTCGGCATCGACGCCTGGGCAAGGGTAGCCCTGGCCGTAGTCGCCGAGCTCGGGGACCGTCTGGGGCCCAGCATCGGCATCCCCACCTGGTTCTACGGCCACGAGCCGCCCAACGTGTTCGCGACCTGGATCGCGAAGTACTTCTCGAACGCGCTGCGGGAGGACACGCTGCTCGCACGCTGCCGGGGCGGGATCGTGTACCTGCCCGGACGCGCCGGGACCGTGACGGAGATCTTCCAGGCCACGACCGCCAACTACTACGCGACCCAGCCCGACCAGGTCGCCCCGATGGTGCTCGTCGGCCGCGGCTTCTGGACCTCCACGCTACCGGCCTGGCCGCTGCTGCAGACACTGGCGGCAGGGCGCCCCATGGGAGAGCAGTTGTTCCTGGTCGACTCGGTCCCCGACGCACTGGCGGTCATCGCTCCCTAGCCATGGGCATCGCGGCACGAGTCCGTACCCAGCCGTAGAGCGCCAGCCGCGTCACCGCACCACAGGCCACAGCCGAAGGAGCGCGTACTCGCCCGAAGCGGGCAGGAGCGACCGAGACCGATCCCTTGTGGGGCCGCACCGGTGCGATCGCGTACATTCCCGCGCTATGACGCACGAGACCCCGCTGCCTGACCGGCGCACCGGCTGGCACCCGGCCTGGGGCGTCGCCGTGGTCACCCTGGCGACGCTGGTCGCGGCCGCCGCGTTCCACAGCTCCACCGGAGTGCTCATGGAACCCATCGAGCACGAGTTCGGCTGGGACCGGACGACCACATCGGGCGCTGTCACCCTGAACCTGGTGCTGTTCGGGCTGGTGGCGCCGTTCACGGCAGCGCTGATGGACCGGTCGGGCGTACGCCGCACCGTGACCGTCGCGCTCGGCCTCGTCGGCCTCGCCTCGGCCGCCACCACCGCTGCGGCCACCAGGCACAGGCACCGGCGATGGACCACGCCAGCTCGTAGCTCGACCGGTGCTGACCATCTCCCGGACGCCCCGGCGCGAGCCCGTGGCGGTGTGAACGAGCCGCGTACGCTGCGCTGACTCGGCCCGTCGTCACGCGACTGTCACAGCGACTGGTTACGGTGTCGCACATGACCATCCGGGTAGGCCTGCACCACGCGACGACGTACACGTTCGACCATGCCGTCACGGTCTACCCGCACACGATCCGGCTGCGACCGGCGCCGCACTCGCGCACGCCCATCGAGGCGTACACGCTGACGGTCTCCCCGTCGAACCACTTCTTGAACTGGCAGCAGGACCCGTTCGGCAACTGGCTGGCGCGGATCGTCTTCAACGAGCCCGCGGACCATGTCTCGGTGACCGTCGACCTGGTCGCCGACATGACCGTCATCAACCCGTTCGACTTCTTCGTCGAGGACTACGCGCAGACGTTCCCCTTCGACTACCCCGAGGGGCTGAGGCGCGACCTGCAGCCTTACCTGTACCGGGTGCCGGCCTTCGCGGGGCGGGAGGGGACCGACGCGGTGGACGCCTGGATCGAGCGGGCAGTCGAGCCGCTGGGCGTGACCGACGGCGGCACCCGGATGGTCGACTTCCTGGTCGCGGTGAACCAGGCGGTGTACCGCGACGTGGCCTACACGGTGCGGATGGAGGTGGGCGTCCAGGAGCCCGGCGAGACCCTCGGCAAGGGCATCGGCTCCTGCCGTGACTCGGCGTGGCTGCTGGTCTCGGTGCTGCGGCGGTTCGGCCTAGCAGCGCGGTTCGTCTCGGGCTACCTGGTGCAGCTGGCGCCGGACCTCACCCCCGTCGACGGGCCCGCCGGGCCCACCGCCGACTTCACCGACCTGCACGCGTGGGCGGAGGTGTACGTGCCAGGCGCGGGCTGGATCGGCCTCGACGCCACCTCCGGCCTGCTCGCCGGCGAGGGCCACATCCCGCTGTCGTGCACACCCGAGCCGTCCAGCGCGGCACCCATCACGGGTGCGACCGACGTGGTGGGCGTGCAGTTCTCCTTCGAGAACACCGTCACCCGCGTGCACGAGGACGCCCGGGTCACCAAGCCCTATACCGACGAGCAGTGGGCCGCCATCGACCGGCTCGGCGCGCACGTGGACGGGCTGCTGGAGGCAGGGGATGTACGGCTGACGATGGGCGGCGAGCCGACGTTCGTCACCGCCGGCGACACCTCGGCGCCAGAGTGGGAGTCGGCAGCCGACGGTCCCGAGAAGCGGCGGCTGGCGGTCGCGCTGGCCGACAGGCTGCGTACGCGCTGGGCCGCGAACGGCGTCACCCACCACGGCCAGGGCAAGTGGTACCCGGGCGAGGACCTCCCCCGCTGGCAGATGCAGCTCTCCTGGCGGGTCGACGGGCAGCCGCTCTGGCAGCGCCAGGACCTGCTCGCCGACCCCTGGACGCCGCCGGTCGAGGGCTCCCGGCCCGACGCCCGGGCGCTGGTCGACGCCCTGGTACGCCACCTGGGCGTGCCCGGCGACGTGGTGCTCCCCGCGTACGAGGACGTGCTGGCCCGCGCCCTGTTCCTGGCCCAGCAGCCCGTGGGCCCCCGCCCCGACGACCCCGAGGGAGCCGACCTTGCCGCGGTGACTGATGCCGCCGACGCGGAGGCCACCGTGGGCGACCCGGTGGGCTACGTGGTGCCGCTGTTCGTCGACCCCGACGACCCGGAGCGCTGGGCCACCACCCGCTGGACCCCGCGGCGCCGCGCCCTCTTCCTCACACCCGGCACCTCCCCCATGGGCCTGCGCCTCCCGCTCTCCTCGATCGCGTGGGGCGAGGGGCCAGACATCCCGCGTACGGATGCGGGCGACCGGCCCGCCCTGGGCGAGGCCCCCTCGGGACAGGCCCCCGCACCGGCCCGGGTGCTGCCGGTCACCGAGTCGCCGCGCACCGCGCTGGCCGTCGAGGTGCGTGACGGCCGCGTGTTCGTGTTCCTGCCCCCGCTCGACCGGCTGGAGGAAGGCCTGCGGCTGCTCGCCGCCGTCGAGGCCGCCGCGGCCGACACCGGGCAGCCCGTGGTGCTAGAGGGCTACCCGCTGGCGAACGACGACCGGGTCAGCAGCCTCAGCGTCACCCCCGACCCCGGCGTGATCGAGGTCAACCTGCAGCCGACCGCCTCCTGGGCGCACCTGTCGGCGCTCACCACCAGCCTCTACGACGACGCCCGGCAGGTCGGCCTCAGCACCGAGAAGTTCGACCTCGACGGCACCCACACGGGCACCGGCGGCGGCAACCACATCACCCTCGGCGGCCCGTCCCCGGCCGACTCCCCCTTGCTGCGGCGGCCCGACCTGCTGCGCTCGATCATCACCTACTGGCAGCACCACCCCGGGCTGTCGTACGTCTTCACCGGCCGCTTCATCGGCCCCACCAGCCAGGCACCCCGGGTCGACGAGGGGCGGCACGAGACCCTGTACGAGCTGGAGACCGCCTTCGACGAGCTGGCCCGGATGACCGCCGACCCGGAGATCGACCACGACGTGGCCGCCGTGGTGCGCGAGGACCACCGCACCGACGAGGACCCGGACGAGCGGCAGGAGCGCCAGCGCCGTACGCAGCCGTGGCTCACCGACCGGCTGCTGCGCAACCTGCTCACCGACATCACCGGCAACACGCACCGCGCCGAGATGTGCATCGACAAGCTCTACAGCCCCGACCGGCGTGGCGGTCGGCTCGGGCTGCTGGAGATGCGCGGCTTCGAGATGCCGCCGCACGCACGGATGGCGCTGATGCAGGCGTCGCTGGTGCGCGGGCTGGTGGCGAGGTTCTGGGCCGACCCGTACACGGGTGACCTGACCCGCTGGGGTACCCGCCTGCACGACCGCTTCCTGCTGCCGGCGTTCGCCCTGGCCGACGTGCGCTCCGTAGTGGCCGACCTGAACGCCTTCCTCACCCGCGACGACCCGGCTGCCCCGACGTTCGACGAGCGGTGGCTGGAGCCCTTCGCGGAGTTCCGCTTCCCGCGCCTGGGCGAGGTCGACGTGGCCGGCGTGCACCTCGAGCTGCGCCAGGCGGTGGAGCCCTGGCACGTGCTCGGCGAGCAGGTCACGCAGACGGGCACCAGCCGCTACGTGGACTCCTCGGTCGAGCGGGTGCAGGTGGCCGCGACCGGGCTCGTCGAGGGCCGCCACGTCGTCACCTGCAACGGGGTCCCGCTGCCGCTGGTGCAGACCGCCACCACCGGCTCCGGCATCGGCGGCGACGGCACCCCCGGCGCCCGCGTGGCCGGGGTGCGGTTCAAGGCTTGGTCGCCGCCGTCGGCTCTGCACCCCACGATCGGGGTGCACTCCCCGCTGCGCTTCGACCTCGTCGACACCGCGAGCCGCATGTCGCTGGGCGGGTTCACCTACCACGTCGTGCACCAGGGCGGCCGGTCCTACGACACGTACCCCGTGAACGCGGCCGAGGCCGAGTCGCGCCGCAGCAGCCGGTTCGAGCCGAACCAGACCACCGGGCGGGTCGATACCTCGGCGTGGCTGGCCCCGGCGTCGGCGCTGGGGCTGCACCCGAGCGACTTCCCAGTCACGCTCGACCTGCGTCGCCACAGTCGGGGCAGCGCATGACGACGGCGGTGCTGCGCGAGGGCACCCTGAGCGCCTACGCGGCCCTGGCGGGCGCCAACGACGAGCTGCTGCGCCTGCGCGGCCAAGGGGCGGAGACGGCACTGACCTCCGCCATCGACACCCTGACGCCGCAGTCACTGCACCGGCACCGCCGCGACGTGGCGCGGCTGGTGGCCGACGACGGCGTCACGTACGGCACCGGGCCCGACGGGCAGGCCGGGCCGTGGCACGTCGACCCGCTCCCGCTGCTGATCGGCGCCGAGGAGTGGGCCGAGCTGGAGCGCGGGATCGACCAGCGCGCCCGGCTGCTGGACGCCCTGCTCACCGACCTCTCCACCGAGCAGCGGGTGCTCCACGAGCGGATCGTGCCCGCGCAGGTGGTGGTGGGGCACGCCGAGTTCCGGCCCATCACCACAGGCATCCGCCTGCCGGGGCCGCGACAGCTGCCCATGCTGGCCACCGACCTGGCGCGTGCGGCAGACGGGTCCTGGACCGTTCTCTCCGACCGCACCCAGGCGCCCTCGGGGGCGGGGTACGCCATGGCCAACCGCCGCATCGTGGCCCGGGTGCTCGGCCAGCTCTACCGCGACATCCCGCTGCGCCGGCTCCGACCGTTCTTCGACTTCATGCGCCAGTCGCTGCTGGAGTCCGCGCCCCCGACCGACGACCTGCCGCAGGTGGTGCTGCTGACGCCCGGCCCGGGCAGCGAGACCGCGTACGACCAGGCGCTGCTGGCCACGATGCTGGGCCACCCGCTGGCGCAGTCCGACGACCTGGTGCTCGACGACGGCCGGCTCTGGCTGCGCACCACCGGCCGCCGGCACCAGGTCGACGTGGTGCAGCGCCGGGTGGACGCGGCGTGGTGCGACTCGCTCGACCTGCGCGCCGAGTCGCGGCTGGGTGTGCCCGGCATGGTCGCCGCCGCGCGCCGCGGCGTGCTGGGCGTGGTGAACCCGTTCGGTGCAGGCCTGGTCGAGAACCCCGGGCTGTTCCCGTTCCTTCCCGCGGTGTGCCGCACGTTGCTGGGCGAGGACCTGCTGCTGACGAGCCCGCAGACCTGGTGGTGCGGTGACGAGCGCAGCCTGGCCCACGTGCGGGAGCACCTCACGGACCTGGTGATCCACCCGACCGCCCATGCTCCGGGCACGGCGACCGTACGCCCGGGACGGCTGGACGCGGCGGCCCGCGAGACCCTCCTCGCCACGATCACCGCGACCCCGTGGGCCTGGGTGGCGCAGGAGGCGGCGCCGCCCTCCACGGCCCCGTTGACGACCGACCAGGGCCTGGAGCCGCGGCCTGTGGTGCTGCGGACGTTCGGTGTCTCGGTCGGCGGGGACTACCGGTTCCTGCCGGGCGGGCTGGCCCGGATCGCGACCGACCCCGACACCATCACGGTGACCAACCGCTCGGGCGCTGTCTCGAAGGACGTGTGGGTCGTCGAGGCCGAGGACTCCCCGGCGCCGTACGCGGTGCTGTCGCAGACCCCCGGGCGCGCCCGCCGGACCGGCAACCTGCCCGGGCTCACGCCGCGCGGGGCGGGCAACCTGTTCTGGACGGGGCGCTACTCCGAGCGCACCCAGACCACGGCACGGCTGCTGATGGTCGTCGACAACCTCGTGGAGGACAACCTCTCGCGGAGTGACACGCCAGGCCACACCGCCATGGAGACCATGCTGGAGGCGCTCACCCAGGTGAGCACCGTGGTGCCCGGCTTCACCGGCCCGGACGCTGAGCGACGGCTCGCCGACCCGTTGCCGCTGCTGCGGTCCTCGATGGTCGACGCGCGCAACCCCGGCACGGTCGCCCACAGCGCCGCCCGGATGACCGGGTGCGCGCACGAGGTGCGGGAGGTGCTGGCCACCGACACCTTCGGCGTACTCACCCGGCTCGGCTGGACGCTCTCCTCGGCCAGCGAGCAGGGCAGTCAGCTGCGGGTGCAGGAGGTCGCCAGCCGTGTCGTCGAGCACGGGCAGGCGCTGGCGGGGATCGATGCCGAGAGCGTGATCCGCGACGAGATCTACGCGTTCCAGGACGCCGGGCGCCGGATCGAGCGGGCCCAGATGACGTGCCGGCTGGTGCGCACGGCACTGGCCACCGTGCGGCCGCCCAACACCGAGGCGCTGGTCACCGAGGCGGTGCTGCGGGTCGGGGACAGCATCATCACGTACAGACGACGGCTCGCCGCAGGCCAGGGCTCCGAGATCCCGGTGGGCGCCGCCGTGCACCTGCTGCTCACGGACCCCACGAACCCGCGGTCGGTGTTCTTCTCGCTGCAGCGGCTGGCCGAGGACCTGGTGCTGGTGCCCGACGCCATGATCCAGAACGAGGTGAGCGCGATCATCGACACGGTGGCAGCGATCGACGCCGAGGAGGCCGTGCTGGGCGACCGCGGCGGCCTTGCGACTCTGCTCGACGAGGTCGAGCAGAGGCTGAGGGCGCTGGCCGACCGCATCGAGCATGCGTACTTCGACCCCCAGCAGGCCAGCCGCAGCTTCCTGGTGCCGGAGCTCTCATGACCGACAACTTCACGCCGCGTCGGTACGAGGTGCGCCACTCCACGGTCTACACGTACGAGAAGCCGGTCACCTCCTCCTTCGGCCGAGGCTGCCTGCGGCCACGGGCGACGGTGACGCAGACCGTCGCGGAGCACCAGCTGCGCATCGACCCGGAGCCCCAGGTGCACGACGAGCACGTCGACGTGCTCGGCAACCACAGCAGCTACCTCGAGATCCACACCGACCACACGCGGCTGGAGGTGACCAAGACCTCGGTGATCGACGTGGACTGGCCGCGGGTCGACCTCGACGAGCTGGACGAGTGGACCGTCGAGGGTGCGGCCGATGAGGTGAAGGAGAGGTTCGACGCGGTCGAGGTCGGCCTCTACACCTTGCCGTCGGAGCTGGTCGAGCTGTCCGGGCCCGTACGCGACTTCGCCCGCACCCTGGTCTGGCCGGAGCGGTCGGTGGGGCAGGCGATCCACGCCGTGTTCCACGAGATCTACACGGGCTTCCGGTACGCCAAGGGCGTGACCACCACCTCCACCACCCTGCCGGAGCTGCTCGCGGCACGGGCCGGGGTGTGCCAGGACTTCGCGCACCTCGCCGTGGCGTGCTTCCGCGCCGCGGGGCTGCCGGCGCGCTACGTGAGCGGGTACATCGAGACCGCTCCCCCGCCCGGCAAGCAGAAGCTCGCCGGCAGCGACGCCACCCACGCCTGGGTCAGCGTGCTGACACCCATCGGATGGGTCGACCTCGACCCCACCAACGACCACCTGGCCGACTCTCGCTACATCGTCACCGCCTGGGGTCGCGACTTCCGCGACGTCTCTCCGCTGAAGGGCGTGATCTTCACCGACGGCGGCTCCAGCACGCTGAGCGTCGCCGTCGACGTGACCCGCCTCGACGCCTGACAGCGGCCCAGGGCCGTACGTGGGAGCGACAGAGCGCGCACGCACCGACAGCTGCCGATGCGTACGCGCCCGTGCTTGGTGGGCGGGCCTCAGCCCCAGATCGCCACGCAGAACGGGTGGCCGGCCGGGTCGAGCAGCACGATCCACTTGCCCTCGGCGCCCTCGGGCTGGGGATCGGCACGGGTGGCGCCGAGCTCCTCGGCGTGGGCCGCGGCGGCCTCCAGGTCGGTCACCGAGAGGTCGAGGTGGAACTGCTTGTGGCCGTCGTCGGGCCAGCTCGGCCGCGCGTAACCGTCGACCCTGCCGAAGCCGAGCGTCGTGCTCTCGGTCTTGAGCATGACGTAGTCCTCGCCATGCTCGGTCGTCTCACCGCCGAGCAGATCCTTCCAGAAGGCAGACTCCGCCTTCACGTCATCGCAGTCGATGGTCACCATGGCCAGAGAGGCAGATGCGTTGTCAGTCATGGCACGACCGTACGGGTTCGGGCTCGCGTCGGCTTGTACGGATCGGACGTTCTCGCCGACTCAGACCTCCACGACCTCGCCCTCACCGTGCCAGGAGGCGCTGTCGGAGGCGAGCAGCTCGGTGGGTGTGAGGCCCGTGAGCTCCCGCACGTCTCGGACGAGGTGCGGCTGGTCGTAGTAGCGCGCGGCCGCTGCCAGCCGGGCCATCGACTCCGCAGGCGCCCGGCGGTGCAGGGCCAGGAAGCGCTGCACCCGCAAGATGCGGCGCAGCGTGGCGGGCCCGTAACCAAAGAGGTCCAGGCTGCGCCGGTGCAGCTGCCGGGTGCTGAAGCCGACCTCGTCCGCGAGGGCCGACATGCCGTCAGCACTCTCGATGGCCCGGGTCAGGCGCGGGAGCCCCGGCCCGGGACGGCTGCCGTCGCTGAGGTCGCGGACGAGCGTCACCAGGGCGTCCGAGCGAAGATCGGGGTCAGCGCCGAGCAGGTGCTCCTCGGTGCGCTCGGTGACGTCCCTGGGCAGGAGGTCCACCAGCGCGACACGCTGGTCGCGCAGCTCGCCGACGGGCAGGCCCAGCACCTGCCGTCCCACCCCCGGCCTCAGCCGGACCCCGGACGCCTGCACCGGCCGGGCATGCTCCGCCGACCATGCCTGCGTCTCCGGGCCGCAGACGACCAGACCGCGCCCCTCCAGCCACATCACCTCGACGCAGCCGTCGGGGACCATCGAGATCAGGCCGCTCATCGTCGCGTCCCACCGGCAGACGATCAGGTCGGCCAGGCCGGGCGGCGCTGCCCGCGGCCGGTACGGGCCTGCCTCGGCTGTCATGGGGGCGAGCCTAGGCCCAGGCTTGACGGCCCGCCGCGGGAACGCCGCAGGCGTCGGTGCGCGCGCGGTGCGGCCTGCGTCAGTCGCCGCGGACCTCAGCCGCGGCGGTCC
>CAKZHP010000076.1 GCA_936924635.1 uncultured Propionibacteriaceae bacterium | reverse complement strand
GAGTATGTGCGCGAAGCCTGCCACAATTCCCTACGCCGACTCGGCGTCGACCACATCGACCTCTACTACATGCACCGCCGCGACCTGGAGATCCCCATCGAGGAGACCGTGGGGGCGATGGCCGAGCTGGTCGCCGAGGGCAAGGTGCGCCACCTAGGCCTGTCCGAGGTCACCGGCTCGGAGCTGCGGGCCGCGGCCGCCGTGCACCCGATCGCCGCAGTGCAGAGCGAGTGGAGCATCTGGTCGCGCGACGTCGAGCGCGCCGTGGTGCCCGCCGCCGCCCAGCTGGGGGTCGGCTTCGTCCCGTACTCGCCCCTGGGCCGCGGCTTCCTCACCGGCACCCTCAGCAAGGCCGACGTGGAGTCGTCGTTGCGCAAGGGGCAGGAGCGGTACGACCAGGGGTTCGACGCCAACCAGGCGGTCCTCGCCGTGATCGCGGGCGTCGCCGACGAGCTGGGGGCGACCTCGGCGCAGGTGGTGCTGGCCTGGCTGTACGCCCAGGGCGAACGCTTCGGACTGCCCGTCGTGCCGATCCCGGGGTCACGCAAGAGCAGCCGCATGGTCGAGAACGCGGGTGCGCTCGACCTGGTGCTCAGCGACGACCAGCTGCAGCGTCTCGACGGCGTCGCCGAGCAGGTGGTGGGCGAGCGCAACATCCGCAGGGGCGACAAGACCTGGATCTCCTCCGGGCGCGAGTGACCCTGCGGCGGGTGGGAGGATTCTGGGGCCGACCCGTCGCGGGTCAGGGCGCCGTCTGGCGCAGCCCGGCGAGCAGGAGGTCGAGACCGGCGCGGAACTGCTCCTCGTCGTCGTGGCCGACGAACCCGTCGGTGACGAAGTGGATGTACGGGAACTCGTCGGCGTCGAGATCGCGCCACTGCTGGGCGAACCGGCCGAGATACTCGTCGCGGGTCATGCTGCCGTCGGCGACCTCTGCCGGGGGCTGCTGACCCAGGTCGATCGCCGTACCCACCACGAAGCCGAGCACGGCCGACACCGCGTGGAACGTGTCGCGCGGGCGGCTCAGCGGTGTCCCGCCGCACGAGATCACCGTGGAGACGCTGATCCAGCAGATCCCGCTGGCGGGCGGACGGCGCTGCGGGCATGAGCCGGCCGGCGTTCGTACGGGTCAGTCCAGCCTGTCCATGCCCAGCACGGTGAGCACCAGGTCGCCCGCCTCGTCGGAGGCGGCCAGGTCGACCTCGGCGAGGATCGACCAGTCGTGGTTGCCCTCCGGGTCGGCGAGCACCTGACGCACCTCCCAGCGGCGGCCCGCCAGTTCCGACACCACGAGCATCCCCGGCCCGCGCGCGTCGAGGTCGAGGAGCACCTCCTCGTGCTCGTCGTAGTAGGCGTCCAGGGCCTCGTCCCAGCGCGTACGCCCCATGCGGACCTCCGCGCCGGTCACCGACGCCGACAGCTCGTCGGCGGCGACCAGGCCCGCCACGTCGTCGCGGGCCACCAGCTCCACCCGGCGCCACATCGCGTTGCGTACGAGGACCCGGAACGCCCGCGCGTTCGCCGTGATCGGCCGCTCGGACACGGCCGTCTCGGCCTCCGCCACGTCGACCCCGGCGACCATCGCCTCCCACTCGGCCACGAGCGAGGAGTCGGTCTGCCGCACCAGCTCGCCCAGCCACTCCACGAGGTCGGTGAACTGCTCGTCCCACAGCGCGCTCGGCACCGTACGCCGCAGCGCCCGGTAGGCGTCGGACAGGTAGCGCAGCACCACGCCCTCGGCGCGCGCCAGCTTGTAGTGGGCGACCATCTCGGTGAACGTCATGCCGCGCTCGTACAGGTCGCGCACCACCGACTTCGGGTGCACCGTGTCGGGCAGCCAGGGGTGGGCGAGACGATACGTCCGCAGCGCGTGGTCGAGCAGCTCGGCCAGCGGCTGCGGCCAGTGCACCTCCTCGAGCAGCTCCATGCGCTCCTCGTACTCGATGCCCTCGTCCTTCATCTCCCGCACCGCCTCGCCGCGGGCCTCGAACTGCTGCGCCATGAGCACCGGCATCGGGTCCTCGAGCGTGGCCTCGATGACGCTCACCATGTCGAGCGCATAGCTCGGCGACTCGGGGTCGAGCACCTCCAGCGTCGCCAGCGCGAACGCCGACAGCGGCTGGTTGAGCGCGAAGTCGCGCTGCAGGTCAAGGGTGACGGCGTACGGGCGACCCTGCGCGTCCGGCTCCGGCAGCCTCACCACGATCCCGGCCCGCAGCAGCGAGCGCCCGATCGCCAGGGCCATCCGCAGCAGGCGCCGCTGCTGCGCCGGCGTCTCGTGGTTGTCGGTGAGCAGCCGGTGCAGCGTCGTCACGGGGTCGCCGGGGCGCGACACCACGTCGAGCACCATCGCGTACGTCACCCGCATCCGCGACTGCAACGGCTCCGGCGGTGTCTCGACGAGCCGCTCGAAGGTCTCCCGCGTGTACGACACCGTGCCGTCTGGGGCCTTCTTGCGCACCACCTTGCGGCGCGCCTTCGGGTCGTCGCCGGCCTTCGCCAGGGCCCGCTCGTTGGCGATCACGTGCTCGGGGGCCTGGCACACCACGTACCCCGTGGTGTCGAACCCGGCCCGCCCCGCGCGCCCCGCGATCTGGTGCATCTCGCGCGACTTGAGCAGCCGCATCCGGTGCCCGTCGAACTTGGCGAGGGTGGTCAGGAGCACCGTACGGATCGGCACGTTGATGCCCACCCCGAGCGTGTCCGTGCCGCAGATCACCGTGAGCAGGCCGGACTGCGCCAGCCGCTCCACCAGCCGTCGGTACCGCGGCAGCATCCCTGCGTGGTGCACGCCGATGCCGCGGCGTACGAGGGTGCCGAGCGTTCGCCCGAACCCCGCGGAGAACCGGAACTGCGCGACCACCTCGGCGATCTGTTCGCGCTGCGCGCGGTTGTGCAGGTCCACCCCGATCAGCGACTGCGCCCGCTCCAGGGCCTCCTTCTGCGTCGCGTGCACGATGTACACCGGTGCCTGCTTGTCGGCGACGAGCGTCTCGATGGTCTCGTGCACGGGCGTCGCGGCCCAGGAGTAGGTGAGCGGCACGGGGCGTACGGCGTCGTCGACCAGTGCGGTCGCCCGGCCCGTACGCCGCGTCAGGTCACGCCGCAGCAAGGTGGTGTCGCCGAGCGTGGCCGACATCAGCAGGAACTGCGCGTGGGTGAGCTCCAGCAGCGGCACCTGCCATGCCCAGCCGCGCTGCGGGTCGGCGTAGTAGTGGAACTCGTCCATGACCACGCTGGCCACGTCGGCGTCTTGGCCCTCGCGCAACGCCAGGTTGGCGAGGATCTCGGCGGTGCAGCAGATGATCGGGGCGTCGGGGTTGACCGACCCGTCGCCGGTCACCATGCCCACCCGCTCGGCGCCGAACGCGGCCGCGAGCGCGAAGAACTTCTCGCTGACCAAGGCCTTGATGGGCGCGGTGTAGTACGTGCGGCCGCCAGCGGCCACCGTGGCCAGGTGCAGCGCCGCGGCGACGAGCGACTTGCCCGAGCCGGTCGGCGTCGCCAGCACCACGTTGCTGCCGGACAGCAGCTCGAGGATCGCGTCCTCCTGGTGCGTGTACGGGGTGAGCCCCTGCGCCTCGACCCACTCGGCGAACCCGACGTACACGTCGTCGGCCGACGGTGCCTCCCCCGGCGAGGCGAGCGCGAGCTGGTCGAACAGCCGCCCGAGCGTCATGGCGCCAGGCGGGGCACCCAGCTCGCGGCCGACCTCGCCTCGGTGACGTAGTTGCGGGCCCGCTCGCGCAGGTAGCCGAGGTCGCCGCCGGTGAGAGTGTCCAGCACCAGGGAGGAGTCGGTGACCACGGCCAGGGTTCCGGCCGCGAGCCACTGCCCGACCGCGTACGGGGACCCGCCGCTCACCAGCATCGGCGCATCGGGCGCGGCGGCGACGGCGTGCGGGGCGTACGTGACGCCCACCGTGTCGGCCGGGTGCACGTACACGCCGGTTGGCCCCCAGGACCAGGCCGTCGCGATCTCCGTCGGCGTGAACGCGCCGGCGAACACGGGCAGCTCACGACTCGTGGCCAGCCCCACCAGCGTCTCCGACCCGGTCGAGGTGAGCGCGAACGCCGCCTCCGACGTGACCGCGTCGAGCACATGACCAGGGGTCGTCAGCCCGTACGCGCCGAGCAGCGCCCGGCCGCCGAGCGCCTCGCGCAGCCGGGGGAGCAGGTCGAGGCGGCCCGGCGCCACCGCCAGCACCTCGAACCCCTCCTGCACCAGGATCTCGGCCACCACCAGGGTCTTGTCGGGCTCGCCGTCGGCGGGGATGGTGGCGACCAGGCGCGACTCAGCGAGCGCGGCGATCGCGTCGCCGGGAGAAGTCATGCGGTCAATCTTGCCGTACGTCTTCGGGCCCGGGATCCGGGGCCGTGGGGCGGGCAGCCCTGCCGGACCGCCTGGCTCCGAAGTCGCTGCCGAAGCCCCGGCGCTCGCCCTTCAGCAGGCGATGCCCGCCGAAGGCGACCAGCCACAGCGTGGCCAGCACGGCGAGGGCGGCCAGCGCCACGAAGCCGATCGCGGTGCCCACCGTCCGGGTCAGGTCTCCGTTCGACGACGCCTGCTGCTTCGGCACGGGCGCGGCCGAGGAGGCCGTGGCGGTGGGCAGGGCAGTGAGGGGAGCCGTGGTCGGGGTCGACCGGCTCACCGACGGTGACGGCACGGCGCTGCTCGGCGGGGCGGCACCGATGGGGACGTCCACCGCGCCGGTCGCGGCAGGCACGCCGTCCTCACCCGGGAACGCGAGGGCGACCGTGGCCTTGGGCGGGGCGCCGGTGGTGGGCAGGGTGAAGACGGCGGAGAAGGCTCCGGTCTCCGAGGTCACGGTGTTGGCGGTGCCGCCGCCCCAGTCGATCGTCACGTCGACCTGCGCGCCGCTCACGGGCGCACCGTTCATGGTCAGGGTGCCGGCGACCTCGATAACGGCACCGGGGTACGCGGTGGCGGGGGCGACCGTCGCCGTGAGGGCGACCGGCGAGGCGGGTGGCGCCGCGGTCGTCGGCGGTGGCGCCGTCGTCTGGGGAGCCTCCGTGGTCGGTGGCGGCGCGGTCGTCGCAGCCGGGGGAGGAGCCGCCGCGGGCTGCTCGATGACGAACTGGGCGGCGGCGTCACCGGCGCGCAGCTGCCCGTTACCGCCGAAGGACGCTTCCGCGCGGTGGTTGCCCGGAGCGGGGAACGGTGCGCGCACCGAGTACTCGCCGTTGGCCCCAGTCGTCACGACGCCGACGACGTTGCCATCGATCCGTACTAGGACGGGGTTGCCGGGGATCGGGCGGTTGGACTGCTCGAGCAGCTGGCCGGAGATCACCACGGCCGTGCCGCCAGCGCTGGAGACGGCGACCGAGAGGCGTGTCCCGACCGAGGCGGCCTGGGTCTGGTTGCGCTTGGTCGTCGGCGGAGCCTGAGGCACGACGTCGGTGTCGGCGGCCGCGACGGGCAGACCCAGGGCGAGCGCGGCCGCTGCCGCGGCAAGGGTCGCCGAAGCGCGGCGTCCATGACGGAACAGTCCGCCGCCCCCGCGCTCGGTCATCGTTCCACCCTGGCGCGAGAAGGGGCTTCGGTCAAGGGTTTCGTGGCGGCTCCTCTCCCTGAACGCTTCACCCGGGGGGGCTGACGTGGGTTGCACCCGCAGCCGCGACACGGGCGCCGACGATCCCTGGTCGACGTGCCTCCACGGCGTGTGGCTTGACTCATCGGGTGTTTCTGAAGTTATCCTGAGAATCGCTCAGTCTTCCACTGAAAGTTGTGCATCCCATGTCTTCTCCCCGCCGCGGTCTCGAGCCGCTCCTCGACGACCAGCCAGAGACGACGCCCCGCCGGGGGCTGCCGGAGGCTGACGCGCAGCTCGAGGAGCACGTCGCCGCCCCACGGCGCACAACCGGGCGCGTGGTGGGGACGGTCGCTGGCCTGGCGGTCGCAGCGGTGTGCGCCGTCTCCTTCCTGGCGTCGCCCACCGGCACCACGGCCGCAGTGCCTGCCCCGGCCGCGTCGTCTGCCCGCGAGGAGGTCAAGGCCGACGAGCTCAGTCGCGGCATGGCCGACCGGACGCCCCTGGCGGACACCACGGTGAGCGAGTCGGCCCCTGCCGATCCCACCTCGGAGACTCCCGCAGCCGAGGCGCCCGCCGCGCCCGCGCCCACCGATGCCGCTCCCGCCCAGCTGGCCAGTGCGGCCCCGGCCCCCGCCGGGACCACCGCGGCGGCCGCGCCCAAGCAGTCGGTCGTGTACGCCACCGCCGACATCAACCTGCGCGCCGCGGCAGACTCGTCCTCGAAGCTCGTCGACGTGATCAGCTCCGGCACGAAGATGACGGCCATCGGAGACGCGTCCGGCAGCTGGCAGCAGGTGCAGGTGGGCTCCCGGTCAGGCTTCGTGAGCGTCTCGTACGTGTCGTCGAAGGCCCCGGCGTCCGCCTCGCCCACTGCGCAGACGACCGCTACGAAGGCGGCCGCCGCGTCTGCGGCCCCGACCGCGTCGTCGGCGACCACCACGAAGGCGGCATCCAGTGGTGGCGGCGGCGTCCAGTCGTCGTACCCGGCGTGCGGCTCCCCGATCGACGGCGGCATCTCTGCCCGCGCCGCCAACGTGAAGCGCGCCATCTGCAACACGTATGGCGTGACCAACTTCGGCGGCTGGCGCGCTGACGGCGAGCACAGCTCTGGCCGCGCCTTCGACGCCATGGTCTCCGGGGCGAAGGGCCGAGAGATCGCCGCCTGGCTGCGTGCGAACGCGAGCACGCTCGGCATCACCGAGATCATCTACGAGCAGAAGATCTGGACTCAGCAGCGCTCCAGCGAGGGCTGGCGCTCGATGTCTGACCGCGGCAGCACGACCGCGAACCACTACGACCACATCCACGTGCTGGTCGGCTGACGGCCGCACGCGCGAGCTTCAAGTCCGCCCGTTGATCCTGGAACACCTGCCCGAGACCG
>CAKZHP010000075.1 GCA_936924635.1 uncultured Propionibacteriaceae bacterium | reverse complement strand
CGACTGGAGTTCAGACGTGTGCTCTTCCGATCTGGACGCCGTCCAGGCCGGCCCGCAGCGCGGCGCCCAGCCCCTCCGCGCTCTCCTCGGCCGGCCAGGCCGCGCCGACCCGCATCAGGAACGTGCCGTACAAGGGGCCGCTGGCCCCGCCGACCGTGCTGACCAGCGTCGTCCCGGCCTTCTTCAGGTACGCCCCCGCGTCGGCGAAGTCGTCAGGGGACAGCGCGGCCACCGCCTGCATGCCCCTGTCCATGTTCGACCCGTGGTCGGCGTCGCCGATCTGCCGGTCGAGGTCGGTGAGCAGGGCGGCGTTGTCGTGCACCTGCGCGGCGAAGTCGGCCAGCCAGGCAGCGGCGGCAGCGGTGTCGAGCGACATCAGCAGCCCCACCGCAGACCGGGGGTGTTCACGGGCGCGTCCCAGAGCCGTACCAGCTCGTCGTCGGCCTTCAGCAGCGTGACCGAGCAGCCGGCCATCTCCAGCGAGGTGATGTAGCTGCCGACGAGGTTCCGCGCGACCCGGACACCGCTCTTCTCGAGGATCTTCGCGACCCCGTTGTACATCACGTACAGCTCGATCAGCGGCGTGCCGCCCATGCCGTTCACGAAGGCGATCACGTCGCCGCCGAAGTCCAGGTCGGCGAGGATCGGCTCCACGAGCATCTGCGCCACCTCGCGCGCCGGCGCCAGCGGCACCCGCTTGCGGCCGGGCTCGCCGTGGATGCCGATGCCGACCTCCATCTCGTCCTCGCCGAGGTCGAAGGTGGGCTTGCCGGCGGCCGGGACCGTGCACGAGGTGAGCGCCATGCCCATCGAGCGGCCCTGGCCGTTGACGCGCTTGGCCAGCTCCAGGCAGGCGTCGAGGTCACGCCCCTCCTCGGCGGCGGCGCCGACGATCTTCTCCAGCAGCACGGTGACGCCGACCCCGCGGCGGCCGGCGGTGTACAAGGAGTCCTGCACGGCCACGTCGTCGTCGGTGACGACCGCCTCGACCCGTACGCCGGAGTCGGCCGCCGCCAGCTCGGCCGCCATCTCGAAGTTCATGACGTCGCCGGTGTAGTTCTTCACGATGTGAAGCACGCCCGCGCCGGCGTCGACCGCCGTGGTCGCGGCCATCATCTGGTCGGGGACCGGCGAGGTGAACATCTCCCCGCAGCAGGCCGCGTCGAGCATGCCCAGCCCGACGAACCCGCCGTGCATCGGCTCGTGACCCGAGCCGCCGCCGGAGATGAGGCCGACCTTGCCCTGCACGGGGGCGTCGCGGCGGAAGATGATCTTGTTCTCATGGTCGACGCGCACCCGGTCGGAGTGCGCGGCCTCGATGCCCTGCAGAGCGTCGGTGACGACGTCGGCGGCGTCATTGATGAGCTTCTTCATGGCGGTGAGTCTTGCACCGTTCCGGCCCCGGCGACAGAGACTGCGGTGAAGCTTCACGAAGCCCTGGCGACATCGTGGGTTCTGCCTTCCCAGGTCGCGCGGTTACGCTTGACCGGCTATGACTGACACCCTGCTCGACCGCGATCCCGGCTCGCTGTTCCCGCAGCTCGAGCCGCTGCTCGCGCGCGTCTCCAAGCCGATCCAGTACGTGGGGGGCGAGCACAACTCCGTCCTCAAGGACTGGGAGGCCGTCGACGTCCGCTGGTGCCTCATGTACCCCGACGCGTACGAGGTCGGCCAGCCCAACCAGGGCGTCGCGATCCTGTACGAGGTCCTGAACGAGCGCGACTGGGTGCTGGCCGAGCGCACGTACGCGGTGTGGCCCGACATGGCCGCCCTGCTGCGCAGCAACGACGTGCCGCAGTTCACGCTCGACGGGCACCGGCCCGTGCGGGCGTTCGACCTGTTCGGCCTCTCCTTCGCGACCGAGCTCGGCTACACCAACATGCTGCAGGCGCTCGACCTGGCCGGCATCCCGCTCCACGCCGCCGACCGCGACGAGAGCCACCCGGTCGTCGTCGCCGGCGGCCACGCCGCGTTCAACCCGGAGCCGATCGCCGACTTCATCGACGCCGCCGTGCTCGGTGACGGGGAGGAGGCGGTGATCTCCATCAGCGAGATCGTGCGGGAGTGGAAGGCCGAGGGCCGCCCGGGTGGCCGCTCCGAGCTGCTGGTCCGGCTCGCGCGCACCGGCAACGTCTACGTGCCCAGCCTGTACGCGGTCGACTACCTGCCCGACGGACGCATCCGCCACGTCGCCCCGACCCGGGGTGACATCCCGTTCCGGGTGCACAAGCACACGCTGCAGAACCTCGACGAGTGGCCGTACCCGAAAGCGCCCCTGGTGCCCCTCGCCGAGACCGTGCACGAGCGCTACTCGGTCGAGATCTTCCGTGGCTGCACGCGCGGCTGCCGCTTCTGCCAGGCGGGCATGATCACCCGGCCGGTGCGCGAGCGCAGCATCGCCACCATCGGCAAGATGGTCGAGGGCGGCCTCAAGGCGACCGGGCTGGAGGAGGTCGGCCTGCTCAGCCTGTCGAGCGCCGACCACTCCGAGATCGCGGAGGTCACCAAGCAGCTCGCCGACCGGTACGACGACACGAACGTCTCGCTGTCGCTGCCGTCGACCCGGGTGGACGCGTTCAACATCGACCTCGCCAACGAGCTCTCCCGCAACGGTCGCCGCTCGGGCCTCACGTTCGCGCCCGAGGGCGGGTCGGAGCGCCTGCGCCGGGTGATCAACAAGAACGTGTCGGAGGAGGACCTGATCGCCACCGTCACGGCAGCGTTCACGGCCGGCTGGCGGCAGGTGAAGCTGTACTTCATGTGCGGCCTGCCCACCGAGACCGACGAGGACGTGCTGGGCATCGCCGACCTCGCGAAGAAGGTGATCGCGGCCGGTCGTCAGGCCTCGGGCTCCCGCGACATCCGGTGCACTGTGTCGATCGGCGGCTTCGTGCCCAAGCCCCACACGCCGTTCCAGTGGGCGGCGCAGGCGTCGGCCGAGACCATCGACCACCGGCTGCAGCTGCTGCGCGACGAGATCCGCACCGACCGGAGCTACGGCAAGGCCATCGGCTTCCGCTACCACGACGGCAAGCCCGGCATCATCGAGGGCCTGCTCTCGCGCGGCGACCGACGCGTGGGCCGGGTGATCGAGGCCGTCTACCGCGACGGCGGCGTCTTCGACGGGTGGAGCGAGCACTTCTCGTACGAGCGGTGGGAGCGCTGCGCCGAGGCCGAGCTGGCGCCGTTCGGCGTCGACCTGGCCTGGTACACCACTCGTGAGCGCGAGGAGCTGGAGGTGCTCCCGTGGGACCACCTCGACTCCGGCCTCGACCGCGACTGGCTGTGGGAGGACTGGCAGGACGCCATCGACGAGTCCACGGTGGAGGACTGCCGCTGGACGCCGTGCTTCGACTGCGGCGTCTGCCCCCAGCTCGACACCGCCATCGACATCGGCCCGACCGGCAAGACGCTGCTGCCGCTCACGGTGGTGCGCAAGCCGGGCCTGGGCGGCTAGGGCTCCAGCAGGCCCGCAGCGTCCGCTCCGCGATGCGCGACATCTCGGGTTGGTGACGCGGTGGTAGCCGAGGCAGCCGATCGCCTGGGCGCGGGCCCAGCCGCGCCGCACAGCGGCCGCATCCGCACCGGTGTCGTCGAGGAACACGCGGCGGGGGCCCGGCGGCACCAGGTTCCAGGCAGGCATCAGGTCGTACGCGGGGTCGCCGACGTCGAGGCTGCCCCAGTCGATCATCGCGCTGAGCCGCCCCAGGTCGACGAGCTTCGCCAGGCATGAGGTCCCCGTGCTGCAGGGTCCAGGCCGCGGCGGGCGGGGCGCCCGGGGAGCCAGCGCACCACCGACCACGGGTGCGGGAAGGCGGGTGTGGGTCGCGCGAGCAGCACCGGCTCCGGCACCGCCAGGGGCGCCATCGCCCCCGCCACGAAGCGGCAGGCGTCCTGCTCGTGCCTCCGCTCGGCCACTGTGGCCCCCGGTCGCACCGGCAGACGGACCACCAGGTCGCCACCGCAGCGCACCAGGGCCGAGACCGTGCCGGTCGACGCGACCGGTGTCAGCGGTCCGCCGGCGACCTCCGGCAGCTGCTCGGCGAGCAGAGCGCACCAGGTCGACACCGAGGTCCAGCTGGTCGGCGTGCAGCCGCCCCGTCATGCGCCGCCGGCCGTCGTGCCCGCGCCGGTACGTGCCGTCTCCAGCGAGGTCAGCACCTGCTCCCGGGTGCTCTCGTCGGGGGAGCCGCCGATCGAGCGGAGGGCGAGCATGACCGCGCCGGCCGTCCCCTCGTGGGCACGCCGGCAACGGTCGCCGTGCCGGGCGCGGATGCCCCTCCCCAGCGGGCTGTCGTCGTGCAGCAGGCCGCCGGCCAGCACCACCGGCCGCCCGTCGTCGCGCACGGTGGCGTCGCAGGTCGCCAGCAGCTCGGCCAGCGCCTCGTCGAGGATCCGTCGCGCGACCTCGTCACCCGCCTCGGCCGCGGCCAGTGCCAGCGGCGCGAACGAGGCCACCTCGACGGGCCGGCGGTCGTACACCCGGCGCATCAGCGCCCACATCTCGCGGGTGCGCAGGGCGGGGTGCGGCACGCCGGGCAGCTCAGGGGCCGGGTCTCGCTCCAGCTCGGCCAGCACGGCGGTGGTCAGCGACGTCCGGGGGCCGCGCGCGTCGAGGTCGGCGGCCACGGCGCGGACCACCTCGCGGCCGATCCAGAACCCCGACCCGCCGTCGCCCACCAGCCAGCCCGTGCCGTCGCACACCAGCGTGAGCGACCCGCCCTCCACCCGGGCGGCCGTGGCCCCCGTGCCGGAGAGCACCAGGTAGCCGTCGGCCTCGGCGGTGGCCGAGAAGTACGCGCTGAGCACGTCACCGTCGGACCGCACGTCGGCGGTGACGCCGGCCGCGCCCAACTGCTCCCGGACCGCCCCGGCCACATCGAAGGCCCCGCCGCCCGCCAGCGTCACCATGACCAGATCGGGCTCGGCGCGGGCGCTCGACACAGCGGCGACGCAGGCCTCGACGATGTGGCCGACGGCCACGTCAGGGCCTGCGGAGGTGGGGTTCCCGGCCCCGCTGCGGGCGTACGACAGCACCCGGCCCCGGTCGTCGGCCAGCGCTGCCCTGGTCGACGTCCCCCCGGCATCGACACCGATCACGAGCACCACGCGGCCCCCCTCGACTGTGTTAGGACTGTGTCATTCAACCGCGCCCAGGTCGTTGAGAGGACCCAGATGACCGCCGACACACTGACCGCCTTCGCCGAGCAGATCTCCTCGCGGGTGCCGGCACTGCTGGCCTCCGCCCAGGACGGGCCGATCGCTCGGGCCGCCGACCTGCTGGCCGACGCCGTCGCGGCCGGGGGAGTGATCCGCTGCTTCGGCACCGGGCACTCGGAGGCGTTCGCCATGGAGGTCGCGGGCCGGGCCGGGGGGCTGATCCCGACCAGCCGCATGTCGCTGAAGGACCTGGTCGTGTACGGCAGCCGCAAGGCCGCCGACCTCACGCCCGAGTTCGAGCGTGACCCGTCGTTCGCGCCAGAGCTGTTCGGCCTCTACCCGCACGACCCGACCGACATCTACATCATCGCGTCGAACTCCGGGGTGAACGGGTCGATCGTCGGCGTCGCCCACGAGGTCAAGGAGCGGGGCAACCTGCTGATCGCGGTCACCTCGCTCGACCACACCATGAAGGTGGAGCCGAAGCACCCGAGCGGCAAGCGGCTCGCCGACCTGGCCGACGTGGTGATCGACAACCTCGCGCCGTACGGCGACTCGACGCTCAGCCTCGGGGGAGGCGTCACGATGGGGGCGATCTCGTCGATCACGGCCGCGTACATCGCGCAGTTCCTGACCCTGGGCACCACCGAGCGCCTGATCGCGCGGGGCATCGAGCCGCCCGTGTTCATCTCGGCCAACGTGCCGGGCGGTGACGAGCACAACAACGCGCTGAAGGAGCGTTACAAGGGCCGCCTCCGTCTGGACGGCTGACGCGTTGCCGGCTGACGAGAGGTCACGACTTTCCAACGGTTGGCGTGTGAGGTCGTGCGTGAACTGGCGAGGGCACTACGGTCTCTGCCATGGCGACGCGGCCAGGGGGGTCATGTCGCAAGATGCGCCGGCCGAACGGTTGACGCACGGTTCCCGAACACAGGAGAGCACATGGTTAACCCGTCCCTCGGACGCCGGTCGCTGCTGATCGGTGGCCTCGCCGCCGCTGCGACCGCGTCGCTGTCCGCCTGCGCCGGTGGTACCCCTGGCCAGACGACGACGACCGCTGCTGGCAGCGCGTCTGCCGGAACCGCCGAGAACCCGTTCAACGTCGCCAAGGGCTCCACCGTCGACGCCGTGATCTTCAACGGGGGCTACAAGACCGACTACGTCGACTTCGCCGCGGAGAAGATGAAGGCGAAGTCCGACGTCACCGGCAAGGTGTCGCCGTCGACGCAGATCGCCCAGGAGCTGCAGCCGCGGTTCGCCGGCGGCAACCCGCCGGACCTGGTGGACAACTCCGGTGCCGGCGCCATCGGCATCGGCACCCTGGTGGAGCAGCTGGAGGACCTCACCTCGGTGCTGAACGCCAACAACTACGAGGGCAAGAAGATCGCCGACACGGTCTACGGCGACGCCCTCAAGCTCGCCGGCACGTACAACAACAAGCTCGTCGCCATGAACTACGCGATGACCGTGTACGCCGTGTGGTACTCGGCCTCGCTGTTCAAGGAGAACGGCTGGACCCCGCCGAAGACCTACGCCGACCTGATGGACCTCGGCGCGAAGGCCAAGGCGAAGGGCAAGTTCCTCTTCTGCTTCGGCAAGGAGGCCGCGTCCTACTACCTCACGATGATGCTCTGCGCCGCCATCAAGGAGGGCGGCCAGGACGTCATGGACAACTTCAACCTGATGAAGCCCGACTGCTTCGCCCAGAAGACCGTCGTCGACGTCTTCAAGGCGATGGAGGACATCATCAAGGCCGGCTACATGAAGCCTGGCGGCTCCGGCACCCAGTTCACCGCGGCGCAGGCCCAGTGGTCGCAGGCGCAGGAGGCGATCCTCTACCCGTCGGGTGGCTGGATCGAGAACGAGATGAAGTCCCAGACCAAGGCCGGCTTCGAGATGACGGGCATCCCTGAGCCTATGCTCTCCGCCAACCCGAAGATGAAGGCGACCTCGGTCCACGCGACCGCGGGCGAGCCGTTCATCGTGCCGAGCAAGGGCAAGAACGTCGCGGGTGGCAAGGAGCTGCTCCGCGCCATGCTGAGCAAGGAGGCGGCGACGAACTTCGCCAAGACCCGCCTCGCGCTCACCGTGGTCAAGGACACGGTGCCCGAGGACGGCTTCGGCTCCACCGCCCTCAAGTCGCAGGCCCAGCTGCTCAAGGACGCCGGGACGGACACGTTCCACTGGCGGTTCATCGAGTACTACGGCTTCAACCGCGACACCCTGCCGATCATGGGTCAGTTCCTCGAGGGCCAGATCGGCGCCGACGCCGCTCGCCAGCAGCTGCAAGCGATCGTCGACCGCGTCATCAAGGACTGGCAGGGCAACAAGCTCGCCTGATCCGCTCACGGGTGCCCCCGGCGACGCCTTGTCGCCGGGGGCGCACCGTGTCCCGCCCGAGGTGCGCCCCTGGGCGTACACCGCTAGATTCGCTCCCGCTCGTCTCACCGCTGCGACAGCATCGACGCACTCCGCCCGGGCCCTGGCCGCCAGGCGCGAAGGAGGTTCTCCATGACTGCAGCCCTCTCCCTGCCCGCCGCGGAGGGTGCGGCGCCACCCCCGCGGCGTCGCCGTCGGCGCCTGACCGCCGACGTCATCTCGCTCTTCGTGGTCTTCCTGGTGCTGCCGCTGGCGCTGTACCTGCTGTTCGTGATCTGGCCCCTGATCCAGGCGATCGGCTACTCCTTCACCAACTGGGGCGGCTTCTCGCAGAACATGGACTTCATCGGGATCCGCAACTACCAGCGACTCCTCGACAACCCGGTGTTCAAGCGGGCCATGTTCAACAACACCCTGCTGGCCATCGTGCTGCCGATCGTGATCCTGGTGCTGTCGTTCGCGCTGGCCACGATGGTCACCGTCGGCGGTGCCTCCAAGGGTCAGACCCGGGGGCTCAAGGGCTCCGGCTTCTACCGCGTGGTGTCGTTCTTCCCCTACACGGTGCCGGCCATCATCACCGGCCTCATGTTCGGCCTGATCTTCCAGTCCAACGGCGGCCTGGTGAACGGCATCCTCACCCGGCTCGGCTTCCACTCCTTCGAGTCCTTCCCGTGGCTCGGCGACGTGCGCACGGCCATGCCGGTGATGATGTTCACGATGGTCTGGGGCTACGTCGGCTTCTACATGGTGCTGTTCATCGCGGCCATCAAGGGCATCCCGGCGGAGATCTTCGAGGCGGCCCGGATCGACGGGGCCGGCCGGTTGCGTACGGCGGTGAGCATCACGCTGCCGCTGGTGCGTGACAACATCCAGACCGCCTACATCTACCTGGGCATCATGGCGATCGACGCGTTCGTGTACGCGCAGGCGCTCAACCCCACCGGCGGCCCGGAGAACAGCACCCTGACGATGAGCCAGGAACTGCTGAACACCGCCTTCCAACGTCAGCAGTTCGGCATGGCCTGCGCCATGGGCGTGGTCATGGGAGTGATGACGATGATCTTCGCCGCGATCGTGTTCGCCGTGAACGCGCTCACCGGAGGCCGCGAGAGGGTGACGATGGCATGAGCATCACCACCAAGACCAGTCACCCGACGCGCTCCAACCCCGGCGACACCGCCTTCGCCGTCTCCGCGCACGCGATCCTCATCCTGTGGGCCATCGTCGTCATCGCGCCGCTGCTGTGGACGCTGATGACGTCCTTCAAGACCACCCGCGAGATCTTCGCGTCACCGTTCTCCCTGCCGGAGCGACCCGCCCTCGAGAACTACACCAGCGCCTGGAACGAGGCCGGCATCGGCCTGTACTTCTGGAACACCATCATCGTCGTCGGCTGCGCCCTGGCGCTCGTGATGCTGCTCGGTGCCATGTGTGCGTACGTGCTGGCACGGTTCGACTTCCCAGGTGCCCGGTTCATCTACTACCTGATGCTCGCGGGCCTCACGATCCCGGTGTTCCTCTCGATCGTGCCGCTGTTCTTCGTGCTCCAGCAGCTGGGCCTGCTGAACACCCTGCCCGGCCTGATCCTCACCTACGTCGCGTTCGCGCTGCCGTTCACGGTGTTCTTCCTGTACGCGTTCTTCCGCTCCCTGCCCGACGAGATCGGGGAAGCGGCGCAGATCGACGGGGCGAACGCCTGGGTGACGTTCTTCCAGGTCTACCTCCCGATGGCGAAGCCCGGCCTCGCCACGGTGGCGATCATGAACTTCCTCGGCCTGTGGAACCAGTACCTGCTGCCCGTGGCCCTGAACACGAACCGGGAGAACTACGTGCTGAGCCAGGGCCTGTCGGCGTTCGCGTCGGCGGCCGGCTACGACGTGAACTTCGGCGCCCTGTTCGCGGCCGTGGTCATCACCGTCGCCCCGGTCCTGGTCGTCTACGTCATCTTCCAGCGTCAGCTCCAGGGATCGGTCTCCCAGGGCACGCTGAAGTGATCACGGGCTAGGTAGGATCTCGTCGTGGTCCTCAAGTTCAACCCGCCGCCCGACTGGCCCGAGCCCCCGTCCGGCTGGGAGCCGCCTCCCGGCTGGTCGCCCGACCCGTCGTGGCCGCCCATGCCCGACGGGTGGCGGCTGTGGGTCGACCACGTCGACCCGCAGCCGATCTCCGGCGGCCCCGACGAGCTGATCACCCTCGACAACCTCACGGTCGAGCACCTGTACGGGGTGCTCAGCAACGCCTACATGAATGTGTTCATCGACGAGGGCGACCTCGGGGTGCGGGAGGGCTGCGTCTTCTGGGTGATGCCGTCGCCGGAGTACCGGCGGGTGAAGCTGGTGGCCTACTACGGCTTCACCGAGACCAGCACCGAGATGGAGCGGCTCGCCTGCGCGAACCAGATCAACTACGAGTACATCATGGTGCAGGCGGCGGTGATGGGTGACCGGCTCCGGTTCTCCTACGACATCCCGCTCGACGCGCCGATGACCCGCCGCCTGTTCGCCTCCATCGTCAAGCGGTTCTCGCAGATCCCGCCCGAGGCGGTCGGCGAGTTCGGCAAGGAGATCATCGACTGACGGCCGGCGTCAGCCGCCGAGCAGGGGGAGCGCCTGGGCGAACATGACGCCCGACCCGAGCAGGTTCTGGCCGCCGTCGACCGGCAGCACCACCCCGGTCACGTACGCCGCCGCATCGCTCGACAGCCACACCACGGCGTCGCCGACGGCCTCGGCCGACCCGAGCCGACCGAGCGGTACGCCGCGGCGCACCTCCTCCTTGGCCTCGGGCGTGGGTGCCAGCCTCGCCATCCCCTCGGTGCCCTCGATGGGTCCGGGCACGACCGCGTTCACGCGTACGCCCCGCGGGCCCCACTCGACGGCCAGCGTGCGCACCAGCGCGTCCACCCCCGCCTTGGCGGCCACCACGTGCGCCTGCAGGGGCACCGGGTGCCCGTACGCGGAGATGGCCACGATGCTCGCCCCGGGCAGCCGGAGGTGGGGTGCCACGGCCTTCACGGTGTTGAAGGTGCCCAGCAGGTCGATGTCGACGACGGCCTTGAAGCCGTTGGGAGAGATGCCGTCGACGGGGGCGGGGAAGTTGCCGGCCGCTCCCGCCACGACGACGTCCAACGGCCCGTGCCGCTCGACCCCCTCGCCCACCGCGGCGGCGAGGGCCTCGGGGTCCCGGACGTCAGCGCTCACCCCCATCGCGTCAGGCAGCGTCGCGGCGGCCCCCTGCACCCGGTCGGCCGACCGGCCGAGCAGCGTCAGACGGGCGCCGTACCGGGCGAAGGTCTGAGCCACGCCCAGGCCGATGCCCGACCCGCCGCCGGTGACGAGCACGTGCTTGCCGGCGCAGAGATCAGGGGCGAAGGTCATGGCTCTCCTCGAGGTCTGTAGGGTGTGGGCCCGTGTCGACCCGCAAGCAACCGGTGCAGCAGCCGCCTCCAGTGCAGCGCCTGCGGGTGCAGTATGCCAAGCGCGGCCGGGCCAGGTTCACCTCCCACCGGGACTTCTCCCGGGCGTTCGAGCGGGCGCTGTTCCGCGCCGACATCCCCATGGCCTACTCGTCGGGGTTCAACCCGCACATGCGCATCTCCTACGCCAACGCCTCGCCGACGGGTGCGGCCACCGAGGCCGAGTACCTGGAGATCGGCCTGGCCCTGGTCTGCGACCCGGCAGCGGTGCGTACGGCGCTGGACGAGGCCCTGCCACCCGGTCTCGACGTGCTGGCGGTGACCGAGGCCACACCGGTGTCTCTGGCCGACCTGCTGCAGGCCTCGCACTGGCGCATCGAGCGGATCCCCGCCGAGCGGGACCGGCTCGCGGAGGCCGTCGCGCTGTTCCTGGCGGCGCCCTCGGTGGAGGTGCAGCGGATGACCAAGACCGGGCTGCGCACCTTCGATACGCGGGAGCCGGTGATCTCGCTGGCGGTCGTCGGCGACGACGGCCTCGACCTGGTGATCCGCCACGGCACGCCGCTGGTGCGGCCCGACGATGTGGTCACCGGGCTGCGGTCGCTCGTGCCCGACCTGGACGACGGCCCCGCACTCATCACCAGGCTGGCCCAGGGGCCGTACGTGGAAGGGGCCATCCAGGACCCGTTCGCGGTCTGATCTGCCGGGAGGTCTCCCCGGCGTGGTCTTCAGGGCACCCCAGAGGGGTGTGCGATACTGAGGGCCAGGTCGACGTCAACCAGGCGCTCGACCCGACGCACCTCCATCCTGACCGCTTGACCGCGACACGTTCCCTCACCGGAGCTGACCGCGGGGGCCATCGGCGGGGCGCGTCGTCCAGACTTTGTGCACGGTGACGCCGACCAGCTCAGCGGCCGTGCCGCCGATCACGGCGCCGTGCGCGGCGCCGGTGAATGGAGTTTCATGCTCGACGAGCCTGTTGACGCACCCGCCTCCGCCGACCAGCCCAAGACCCCGCGTCGCCGACGCGCCTCCGGTCGCCCGTCGGGTCCGCCCGCCCCGGTGGAGCTGCCCGTCGCGAGCAGCAGCCCGAGCGATGCCGAGAGCCTCGTCTCCGTCAGTAGCACCTCACCGAGCGAGCAGGCGGCGCCCCCGGCGAGCGGGTCATCCACCCCTGCGCCGAGCGAGCCGGCCTCCGCGGTGCACGCCGACACCGGCCCGGAGACAGGCGTCACGCAGACCGCGCCCGACGCCCTCCCGCAGCAGCCGCTGGTGACGCTCCACGACTCCGCACCATCGGTCAGCGCGCCAGATGCAGTGACTGACAAGCCCGCGCGTGCATCGCGCTCGCGGCGCAGCCGGGGAGCGAGCAGTGCGCCCGTGGCCGAGAGCAGCGCATCCGTGTCCGAGACCGCGCCCGTGCCCGACACCCGTACGCATGCGGGCGATGACGTGCCCGGCACCACCTCGACCAGCGACGCGAAGCCGCCGCGGCGTACACGTGGCCGGCAGACGGCCGCCGAGCCTGCCGTGCCAGCGGTGGCGCCGGCGGCCGCTGAGAACGCCCCCGCTGCCCCTGAGCCTGAGGTCTCCCCTCTGGGGGCCGCGCCCGTCGAGGCCGGCTCGCAGCCCGGGGTCGGCGACGCACTCGCGGCGCTGCAGGCCA
>CAKZHP010000074.1 GCA_936924635.1 uncultured Propionibacteriaceae bacterium | reverse complement strand
GGACTGGAGTTCAGACGTGTGCTCTTCCGATCTCGGCTGCTGCTCACCGCGCCCCCGCCCGCCTGCGCCGTGTGCGGCTTCGACGAGATCGCCGTCCTCGACCCCGTACGCGTGCTGCCGGCCGGCCCCGAGGGCGAGAGCGACATCCGCGGCGGGCGGCTGCTCTGCGCCAACCATCACCGGGCGTTCGACGCCGGGCTGCTGCGCTTCGACGTCGACGGCATCCGGTGGCGCGACCGCACCGTCGTCTTCGGCGCCCCGACCAAGCCACGGCGTCTGGCCTGACCGGCCGCGCCGGTCCGCGGTGGGCCGGCCCCGCCAGCGCGTCCCCGCACGTTGCCGCCGCGGGAGGCGCCCCGGCCATCGCCTGCTCCGTGCGAGGGTCCACCGGCGCGGCCGCTGCCCTGCGGAGGTGCTCGACCGCTACCCTGTGCATCCGACACCAAAGGAGGGCTCGTGGACGCTGCGTCCGTCACCTGCGCTACGTGCCGCACGCGGAACGAGGTCCCGCACGAGTCGGCCGTCGTCCCCCAGTGCAGCCAGTGCCAGGCGTACCTGCCGTGGATCGCGAACGCCACGGACCTCGACTTCAAGGCCGTGGTGCACAACGACAACGTGCTGGTGTGCCTCCACTTCTGGGGCGCGTTCGCCAACGCGAGCCGCATCATGAGCCCGGCGCTCGACCGCGTGGCCGCCGAGCGTGCGGGCCGTCTCAAGGTCGTCAAGGTGAACGTGGAGGACGGGCGTCGCGCCCAGTCCAAGCACGAGGCCCGGCTGGTGCCCACCACGGTGCTGCTGTGGCGTGACGAGGAGATCGCCCGTCACGCGGGCGCGCTGGAGCTGCCGGCGCTGCGGCGCTGGGTCGATCAGGGGCTGGCCGCAGCCATCGCGGCCTCGAGAGGACAGTCATGACGTTTGTGATCGGTGCCTATGCCGTGTACGGCAGCGGGACGCCGGAAGAGACCGCCGCGCTGGTGGCCGGGCTGGCCGACGCCGGCATCTGCGACGGGCTGGAGGTGCCGTTCAGCAACGGGGCAGTGTCTGTCCCGTCGGGCGTCCCCGCCTCCTGGCGGCACGTGGTCACGATGATCCCCGGCACGATGATGACGATGGCCGGCGACCCCGGGTTCGGCCTGGCCGCCACCGGCGAAGGCCGGCAGGCGGCGCTCGACATGGCCCGTACGTGCCGTGACCAGGTCGCCGCCCGCTCCGACATCCTCGCCGTCGAGATCCACAGCGCCCCGAGGCGTACGGCATCGGCCGACGCGTTCGCGGAGTCGCTGGCCGAGCTGGCCGGGTGGGACTGGGGCGGCGCCTCGCTGGTCGTCGAGCACTGCGACGCCTGGACGAGCGAGCACGCCGTCGAGAAGGGGTTCCTCACCGCTGAGGCCGAGCTCGACGCGATCGCGTCGCTCGGGTCCACGGCCACGCCGGTGCGGTTCGGCGTCAACTGGGCCCGCTCGGTGATCGAGACCCGTGACGCGGCGACGGGGGCCGAGCACGTGCGCCTCGCCTCGGAACGCGGGCTGCTGGGTGGCCTGATGTTCTCGTCGGTGGCGTCGGAGGACTCCGCGTACGGAGGGGCCTGGGTCGACGCCCACGTGCCGCCGCGCGGTGTCGCCGGCACGCCGGAGAGCTCGCTGCTCGGCGCTGACGAGATCGCCGCCACGTGGGCCGCTGCCACGCTCGCCGACGGGGGTTTCGCGGGCCTGAAGGTCGGGCTGCAGCCGGCGACGCTGTCGCCTGCCGAGCGGGTGCAGCGGCTGGTCGCCACAGCGAAGCTGGTCGAGCAGCGAGGCTGACCCAGGTCCGGGCAGCCCGGGCCCTCAACCCTGCACCACACCTCCCTCCTGCGCTTCGCATCGGTCTGGACGGATGTGCCACGCAGAGACGGACGTGAGGTTGCGGACGGGCCCCCGCGGCCCGGAAGCTCCCGGGCCACCCTCTGGAGCGGGCAGCGGGCCGCGGCCCGGCGACTGTCGGAGGGCGCTCTAGAGTGGCCCGTACATCGAGGAGGTGCCGATGATCGTGCGCACGCCGGCCGTCGCCGGGCTGTTCTACCCGGACGAGCCAGACCGCCTGCGGCAGACGGTGACCGCCCTGCTCGAGGCCGCCCCCGTGGAGACGCTGCTGGGGCCGCCGGCGGCGTACGTGGTGCCCCACGCCGGCCACGTCTACTCCGGCTCGACCGCGGCCCTGGCCTACCAGCGGATGCGCCTCGACCCCCCGTCCCAGGTGCTGCTGCTCGGGCCGGCACACCGCGTACGGCTCCGGGGGCTGGCGCTCTCCCCGGCCGACCTGTTCCAGAGCCCGCTGGGCGAGATCCGCGTCGACGACGAGCTGCGGGAGCGGGTGTCCGGGCTGCCCCAGGTGTCGACCAGCGTCGAGGCGCACGCCCAGGAGCACTCGCTGGAGGTGCAGCTGCCGTTCCTCTCGGTGATCGCGCCGGAGGCCACGGTGCTGCCGCTGGTGGTGGGCTCGGCCACCGCGGCCGAGGTAGCCGACGTCATCGAGACCGCGCTCGGCGACGACCCCAGCGACACGCTGCTGCTCATCTCGACCGACCTGTCGCACTATCACCCGTACGCCGAGGCGAAGGCGATCGACCAGGCCACCATCGACATGATCGGGCGCCGCGAGCAGGTCCAGCACGACCGGGCCTGCGGGGCGACACCGCTGAACGGCGCCATCGAGGTGGCCTGCCGCCGCGACTGGGACGTCTCGCTGCTGGGCGCCTGCAGCTCGGGCGACACGGCGGGCGACCGCGACCGGGTGGTCGGCTACGCCACCTTCTGGATGGGTGACGGCCGTGCCTGACCTGCCCGCCGACGCCGGCATCGTGCTCACCGGGCTCGCCCGGCGGGCGATCGAGGCGGCGCTGGGCGGCGGCCCGCGACCTGCGTACGAGCCGGGCTGGCTCACCGAGCCGGGCGCGGCGTTCGTGACGCTCACCCAGGGCGAGCGGCTCCGCGGCTGCATCGGGTCGCTCACCGCGTACCGGCCGCTCGGTGACGATGTCGTCGACAACGCCGTGGCCGCCGCCACCCGCGACCCACGGTTCCCCGCGATGACGGCTGAAGAGCTGGGGCGTACGCACGTGGAGGTGTCGGTGCTCTCGGCGCCCGAGCCGTTCCCGGTGACCTCGGAGACCGACGCGCTGGCGCGGCTGCGGCCGGGCGTGGACGGGGTGATCCTCACGTACGGGTCGCACCGCGGCACCTTCCTGCCGCAGGTGTGGGAGCAGCTGCCGGGGCCGGCGGACTTCCTGAACCAGCTCAAGCGCAAGGCGGGGTTGCCAGCCGACTGGTGGGACCTCGGTGTCCGGCTGGAGCGCTACACCGCCACCCCGTTCCACGAGGAGGAGCCGTGAGCCATCCGGCGCGCTACTGGCACTGGGAGGGCGAGCGCATCCAGTGCGACCTCTGCCCGCGGGAGTGCCGGCTGCGTGACGGGCAGCGCGGGTTCTGCTTCGTACGGGCTCGGGAGGGCGACCAGCTGGTGCTCGACACGTACGGGCGGTCGTCCGGGTTCTGCGTCGACCCCATCGAGAAGAAGCCGCTCGCGCACTTCCACCCCGGCACGTCGGTGCTGTCGTTCGGCACCGCGGGCTGCAACCTGGGCTGCAAGTTCTGCCAGAACTGGGACATCAGCAAGGCCCGCGAGCAGGACCGGCTGATGGACCAGGCCGCGCCCGAGGCGATCGCGACCGCGGCCGTCGAGATGGGCTGTACGTCGGTCGCCTTCACCTACAACGACCCCGTCATCTTCGCCGAGTACGCCATCGACGCCGCTCTGGCCTGCCGCGAGGCGGGGGTGAAGACGGTGGCGGTGTCGGCGGGGTACGTGAACCCCGAGGCGCGTGCGGACTTCTTCTCCGTGATGGACGCCGCGAACATCGACCTCAAGGCGTTCACCGACGACTTCTACGAGAAGATCACGGGCGCGCGGCTGGCCCCGGTGCTGGAGACGCTGAAGCACCTGGTGCACGAGACCGACTGCTGGACCGAGATCACCACGTTGCTGATCCCGGGCAAGAACGACTCGTCGACCGAGATCCGCGAGATGTGCGACTGGGTCGTCGCCGAGCTCGGCCCCGACGTGCCGCACCACTTCAGCGCCTTCCATCCCGACTGGCGGATGAGCGACGTGCCGGCGACACCGGCGTCCACGCTGGTACGCGCCCGGGAGATCGCCCTGGAGGCGGGCGAGCACCACGTGTACACGGGGAACGTCACCAACCGTTCCGGCGAGGTGACGAGCTGCGCAGAGTGCGGCGCGCCGTTGATCGAGCGCGACCGCTACCGGGTGCTGGCCTACTGGCTCACCGCCGACGGGCGCTGCCCCGACTGCCGTGCGCCGCTGGCCGGCCGCTTCGACGCCGAACCCGGGAGCTTCGGGCCCCGCAGGATCCCGATCAGGATCGCCGCCTACTCCGCTGGTTGAGCAAGGAGGACCCGAGCTTGCGAGGGTCGTCCGCGTCGAAACCGGTCCTGGCTGAGCTTGCGAGGCCAGGGCCTTGGCGTGGCGCGTAGATCGGCAGTCCTCGCTCCGCTTGGGCTGCGGAGGTTTCGACGCCGATCTTCCTCGCGAGCACGGATGATCGTTGCTCAACCACCGGGACCTGACAAGCACCCTTGACAGTCGCTCACCTGTCAAGCATCCTTGATATCAAGCGTGCTTGACAGGAGGTGAGATGGAGAACGAGGTACGGCGGCTTCGCGAACAGAGGTCGTTGTCGCAGGGAGGCCTTGGAGAGGCGCTCGGAGTGTCGCGGCAGACCATCAACTCCATCGAGACGGGCAAGTACGACCCGTCGCTCTCCCTCGCGATCCGGCTCGCCAGGTTCTTCAGCACCACGGTCGAGGAGATGTTCCATGTCGAATGAGCGACGCACACGCCAGTCGCGAAAGGCCCTGGGCATGCTCGTCGGCCTCGCGATCGTGCTCACGTTGTTCTTCGGGCTGCACGCGTCGCAGCCGGCGCTGGCGTACGGGATGCTCGGCGGCGGCTGCCTCGCCCTGGTCCTCGGGCTGGTCCTCATGCTGCGCGGCGAACGGGCCGGCACCCTGGGCCGTACGGCCAACGGGGAGGCCGACGAGCGCGACTCCGTCGTCCTCCAGCGCACGTTCGCCCTGCTCGGCAAGCTCGCACTGCCCCTGGGCGGGGCGGTGGTCGTCGCGGTGGCCCTCGGGGTCGAGCCGATGATCGCGCTAGCTGCCTTGGTCTGGGCGGAGTTGCTGACCCTCCTCGTCACGTTCTTCGTCATCGACCGCACCGTCTAGGAAGGAACCACGCCCATGTGCACGAACCAGACCCACCAGCAGCGCGCCACCGCGCTCGCGGCACTCGGCGCCGTCTGCGCCGCAGCAGCATCGTCTGCCGGCCAGGTCTCGTGGCTCTTGACGATCGTGGCCGTGTTGCTCATCGCGGCATCCATCGCGCAGCTGACGCTCGCTCGCCGCAACGGCTCCGCCCGCTGACCGACCCACCACATCACCACCCAGCCAGAGGAGAACGCTCGTGAACCCCCGCCTGTACGCCGTCTTCGCTGCCGTCATGGCCGTCATCGTCCTCGGCACCTCCACCCAGACCCAGGGCCCCGGACGCATCCTGATGATCGTCATCGGCGTGGTCCTCGTGGCGACCGCGGTCGCCCTGACCACCCGCAAGCCCCGCTAAGCGTCTCAGGCGCGAAACAGCGCCGCCGTCTCGTCGGCGGACCGCTCCACGATGCGGCGGGCGGCGCGTCCAGCGATCTCCCGCTCCCCAGACCGGATCGCCGTGGCCACGGTCTGGTGCAGGTCGAGCGCGGTCGGGTCGGGGAACCGCGGCACGATCCCGTACCGGTGTCGGCTCGCCAGCACCTCCGCGACCACGTCGGCCAGCTCCTGCAGCATCGGGTTGCCCGACGACTGCAGCACCAGCCGGTGGAACTCCACGTCGGCGGCCTCGAACGCTGACTGGTCGCCCGTGCGGCCGGCCGCCTCCAGCCGGGCAGCCAGCTCCAGCAGCCTCCCGGCCTGCTCGGTGGTGGCGCGCTCGGCGGCGAGCTCGGCGGCGTACGGCTCGACCGCGCTCCGCAGCTCCGTCAGGGTGCGGAACTCCGCGCGCGGGTCTGCCCCGGCCAGCCGCCACCGGATCACGGACGGGTCGAACGCCCGCCACGCCTCGGGCGGCTGCACGGTGGTGCCGACCCGCTTCTGCGACACCACCAGACCCAGGCTGGCCAGCACGCTCAGGGCCTCCCGCACCACCGACCGGGACACCTCGAACCGCGCCATCACGTCCTCGACCGAGAGCACCGTGCCGACCGCGAGCCGCCCGCTGCAGATGTCGCCACCCAACCCCTCGACGACCTGCGAGCGCAGCGACGGTGCCATGCGCCCATCTTTGCCCACGACCGCGTACGCGCCCCATCCACCGGGCAGCCGGGTGACCTGCATCCCGTGTCCTGATCGTTACCTGCCCGCAGCCCCGCGCCCGTTGATTAAGTCAGGTTTAACGGCTTAGGGTGAGCCCCTGGACGGGCACAGACGCCCGCCATCGCGAGGGCGCCGACGCTCCGCGACAGGAAGAAGGGACATCCCGTGAAGCGCACGCCTGCACTGCTCCTGGGGCTCGCGATCACCGCGACAGCCACCCTCACCGCGTGCGGGGGCGACGAGCCCGCGCAGCAGACCGACTCGAAGACCGTCCGCGTGATCCTCTCCAACCACGTGTGGACCGAGAACCTCAAGAAGGCCCTGCCCGACTTCGAGAAGGCGTCAGGCCTCAAGGTCGAGGTGACCCAGCTCGGCGAGGACCAGCTCTCTGACCAGTACAACGTCAAGCTCAACGCCGGCAGCAGTGACCTGGACGTGATGATGTACCGCCCGCTGCAGGAGGGGAAGCTCTTCGCCAAGAACGGCTGGATGGCCGACCTCTCGGACAAGGTCAAGAGCAACGCCGGCTGGGACTGGGCCGACTACCAGAAGGGCCCGGTCGAGGCCACGTCCTACAACGGCAAGGTGGTCGGCGTGCCGATCATCACCGAGCGCGAGGTCCTCTACTACCGCAAGGATCTGCTGCAGAAGTCGGGCTACTCGGCCCCGCCGAAGACCCTCGACGAGATGAAGACCATGGCCGCCAAGATCAAGGCCGACAACCCCGGCACCGCCGGCTTCGTCGCGCGCACGGGCAAGTCGGCCGCGGTGACCCAGTTCTCCAGCTACCTCTACAGCTTCGGCGGCGAGTGGTCGACCGACAACAAGGCCAGCATCGACTCCGACGCGGCGAAGAAGGCGTACGCCTACTACGGCGGGCTGATCAAGGACTCCGGCCCGGCCAGCGTGACCACCGACATGAGCTGGCCGCAGGCGATGGCCATCTTCACGCAGGGCCAGGCGGCGTTCTACACCGAGGCCGACTCGCTCTACAAGAACGCCACCGACCCGGCCAAGTCCAAGGTCGCCGACCAGGTCGGGTTCGCCGCGTTCCCGGCCGGCCCCGCGGGCTCGAAGCCGTACAACGTGCCCTCCTGGGCCCTCGGCGTGAACAAGGCCTCGACGAACCAGGCCAACGCCTGGAAGTTCATCGAGTGGGCCACCAGCAAGGAGCAGACGACCAAGAACATGGCCGACGGCGTGCCCGCCGCCCGTACGTCGACGTGGTCCGACTCCAAGGCCACCGCCTCCTACCCGGCCGACCTGGTGACCGCCATGAAGGCCGGCGCCGACACGGGCGTGCCGCGTGACCGGCCCGTCGTGGTGAAGGTCGCCCAGGCCCGCGAGATCGTCGGCCAGCCGATCGTCGACGCCATCACCGGCAAGGACGTCAACGCCTCGATCGAGACCGCCCAGAAGTCGTTCCAGAAGTTCCTGGACGACGAGAAGTAAGCCCTCGGCCGGGGCGTGCCCACAGCACGCCCCGGCACCCCCCTGTACGCACCCTGGAGGACCCATGGAGACCGGCATCAAGCCGACCCCGGGCTGGCTGCAGTGGCTCAACGACAAGCGGCAGTGGGTGCTGGCAGCCCCCGCGATGCTGTTCGTCGCCGCCCTCATCGCCTTCCCGCTGGTCTGGACCATCTACCTGAGCCTCACCAACGCCGAGGGCTCCGTACGCGCCGAGCACGACGTGATCGGTCTGCGCAACTACGCCCGGGTGCTCACCGACACCGAGCGCTTCTGGCCCGCCGTGGGCCGCACCGTGAGCTTCACGATCGTCGTGCTGGCCGTCGAGATGGTGCTCGGCATGATCATCGCGCTGCTGCTGCGCCGGCCGTTCAAGGGTGAGCGGCTGGTACGCGTCGCGATCCTGATGCCCCTGGTCGCGACCCCGGTCGCGGTCGGCATGATGTGGCGGCTGATCTTCGACCCGAACGTCGGCATCGCCAACAACCTCCTCGGCCGCGTCGGCATCGGCCCGCAGCCGTGGCTCTCGGGCGAGACCACTGCGCTGCCCACCACGATGCTGATCGACATCTGGCAGTGGACGCCGATGGTCGCCCTGATCCTGCTGGCCGGCCTCACCTCCCTCTCGGACGAGCCCGACGAGGCCGCGCAGATCGACGGCGCCAGCACCTGGCAGCGCTTCTGGCACGTCACCCTGCCGCTGATGATGCCGACGGTGATCGTCGCCCTGCTGCTGCGCGGCATCGACGCGCTGAAGACCTTCGACCTCCTGTACGCGACCAAGGGCCGCGGCGGAGGCTCCTTCCACGAGGTGGAGACGCTGAACGTGTACGCGTACGGGCTGAGCTTCGACTACAACCAGTACGGCGTCAGCTCCACCGTGCTGATCCTGTTCTTCCTCATCATCATCGCCGTCATGTTCCTGCTCGCCTCCAGGAGGCAGGCATGAGAACCTCCCCCGCCTACCGGGCGTTCCGCGTCGTCGCGCTGGTCGTGATCGTGGTCGCCACTCTGATGCCGATCGTGTGGATGGTGCTCAGCTCGCTGAAGACCACCGTGCAGATCTACGACTCCTCGCAGGCGTTCATCTTCTCGCCGACGCTGTCGAACTACACGACCGTGCTGCAGCAGGCGAACTACCTGCAGTTCATGGTCAACAGCTTCATCGTCGCCGCCGTGAGCACGCTGCTGTCGCTGCTGCTGGGCGTCCCGGCCGCGTACTCGATGAGCCGCTTCACCATGCGTCGCTCCGCGCTGGTGGTGCTGATGGCCCGCATCATCCCGGGCGTCTCGCTGCTGGTGCCGTGGTACTACGTGTTCTCGAACCTGCGCATGGTCGGCGGCTTCGGGGTGCTGATCCTGTCGCACATGTTCGTGGCGCTGCCGCTGATCGTCTACATCATGATGGGCTTCTTCGACGGGCTGCCGATCGAGCTGGAGGAGTCGGCGCAGGTCGACGGCCTGACCCCGCTGGGCGCGCTGTGGCACGTGACGCTGCCGCTGTCGGGGCCGGGCATGGCGACCGCGGGCATCCTCAGCTTCATCTTCTCCTGGAACAACTTCATGTTCGCCCTGGTGCTGTCGGGGGCGCGTACGAAGACGTTGCCGGTCGCCATCTTCGACTTCGTCGGCTACGCCAGCATCGACTGGGGTGGCCTGATGGCCGCCGCCACGGTGGTGACGCTGCCGATCATGGTCATCGCGCTGCTGGCGCAGAAGTACGTCGTCTCCGGCCTCACCGCCGGGGCCACGAAGGGATGAGTGTGATGTCGGTCATCACGTCGATCGAGACGTTCATGGTGCCGCCGCGGTGGCTGATGCTCAAGGTCACCACCTCCGACGGGCTCGTCGGCTGGGGCGAGGCGACCTGCGAGGGCACCTCCGAGATCGTGCGCGCCGCCGTCGACCACCTCGCCGAGGTGGCGGTGGGGTCCGACGCGACCCGCATCGAGGACCTGCGGCGCGTGCTCTCCACGAGCTACTTCTACCGCGGCGGGCCGACCCTGTCGTCGGCCATCGCCGGCATCGACCAGGCGCTGTGGGACATCGCGGGCAAGCGCCTCGGCGCCCCCGTCCACGAGCTCCTGGGGGGTGCCGTACGCGACCGGATCCGCGTGTACGCGTGGGTCGGCGGCGACGAGCCCGGCGAGGTGCGCGAGCACGTCGCGCAGCGCAGGGAGCAGGGCCTCACCGCCATCAAGATGAACGCCTCCGGGCGCATCTCGCCGCTCGCCACCTCCCGCGAGATCGACGGGGTGCTGGGGCGCGTACAGGCCGCGCGTGAGGTCCTCGGCGACGACTGCGACGTGGCCGTCGACTTCCACGGCCGGGTGTCGCTGCCGACGGCCGTACGCCTCGCCCACGAGCTGGAGCCGCTGCGCCCCATGTTCATCGAGGAGCCGCTGGTCCCAGAGAACAGCCACCTCATGGGGCAGGTGATCGAGGCGTCGTCGATCCCGGTCGCCACGGGCGAGCGCCTGTACGACCGTCAGGAGTTCCTGCCGGTGCTGCAGGCCGGTGTACGGATCGTGCAGCCCGATCTCGCCCACGCCGGCGGCATCTCCGAGGTGCGGCGGATCGCGGCGCTCGCCGAGACGTACGGCGCCGTGCTCGCGCCTCACTGCCCCCTCGGCCCGGTCGCCTTGGCCGCCTCCCTCCAGGTGGGGTTCGCGACGCCGAACCACGTCATCCAGGAGCAGAGCCTCGGCATCCACTACAACGAGGGTGCCGACGTGCTGGACTACCTGGTGGACACCAGCGTCTTCGACTTCTCCGGCGGCTTCATCGAGCGTCTCACCGGCCCCGGTCTGGGCATCGAGGTCGACGAGGCCGCCGTGCGCGAGGCTGACCAGCGCGGCCACGCCTGGCGCGCGCCCGTGTGGCGCTACCCCGACGGGTCGCTCTCGGAGTGGTGACCCCGCAACCCCAAGGAGCACGCATGACCGACTTCCTTTCCCGTCTGCAGGCCGAGCAGCTGGTCGTGATCGTGCGCGCCGCGGCCCGGGCCGACGCCGAGCGCGTCGGGAAGGTGCTGCTGGAGGAGGGCGTCCGGCTCATCGAGGTGACACTGACCACCGACGACGCCGTGGGCGCCATCGAAACCCTGCGCTCGGAGGCTCCGGCTGACGCCCTGGTCGGCGCCGGCACCGTGGTCACGCTCGAGGACGTCGACGCGGTGCTGGCCGCCGGGGCCCAGTTCGTCGTGACGCCGGCGGTGACCGATGCCGTACGCGTCGCAGCCGACCGTGGCCTGCCGGTGCTCGCCGGTGCGTACACGCCGACCGAGGCGGTCACCGCCATCGCTCAGGGCGCGGCCGCGGTGAAGCTGTTCCCGGCATCGGCGGGCGGCCCGGCCTACGTGAAGGCGCTGCGCGACCCGTTCCCCCGCATCCCGTTCGTGCCCGTGGGCGGCGTGACGCCCGAGCTGGTCGCCCCCTACCTCACCGCCGGCGCGGTGGCGGTCGGCATCGGCGGCCCGATCACCGGCGACGCCGTGCGTGGTGGGTCGCTGGACGCGCTGCGCGACCGCGTACGGGCCGTGCAGGCCGCCATCGAGGCCGCCTCGTGACCGACGTCGTGACGTTCGGCGAGACCATGGTCTCGCTGCGCTCCGACGCGCCTCTGACGCTGCCGGGGCCGCTCACCGCGCGCATGGCCGGCGCGGAGTCGAACGTCGCCATCGGGCTGGCACGGCTCGGGCACGGCGTCGCGTGGGCGTCGCGGGTCGGCGACGATACGTACGGGCGGCTCATGGTGAGCGTGGTCCGGGGCGAAGGTGTGGACACCCACGTCACGATCGACCCGACCCGGCCCACCGGGCTGATGGTCGCCGCCGCCCGCACGCCCGACGTGACCTCGGTCACCTACTACCGGGCCGGCTCTGCGGCCTCGGCGATCGCGGTCGACGACGTCACGGGTCTCGTCGCGAGCCGCCCCCGCGTGATCCATGTCACCGGCATCACCGCGGCGCTCTCAGCGTCGGCGCGGGAGGCGGTCGAGCATGCCGTACGGCACGCCGGCGACGCCCTGGTGAGCCTCGACGTCAACCACCGGGCGCGCCTCTGGCCGGCCGAGGAGGCGGGGGCGGTGCTGCGACCGCTGCTGGATCACGTCGACCTGGTGATCGGGTCACCAGAGGAGCTGGTCCTGCTCGGAGGCCGTACGGACCTGATCGCCCGCGGGATCGAGGTGGTCGAGAAGCGCGGCAGCGACGGCGCGGCCGCGTTCCGGGGCGACGAGCAGGTGGTGATGCCCGCGCTGCGGGTGACAGCCGTCGACCCCGTCGGAGCGGGTGACGCCTTCACCGCCGGATACCTGTCGGCACTGCTCGACGGCGAGGACCTGCGCGGACGGCTCGACCGCGGGGTGGTGCTGGGCGCGTTCGCGGTCAGCGCGAAGGGTGACTACGAGGGCTTGCCGTACCGCTCCGAGCTCGGCCTTCTCGGCCACTCCAGCGGCACCACCCTGCGCTGAGGCGGGCAGCCGCAGCGCTGAGAGGCTTCTCATCCTGCTGTCGGGGCCTCCGGCGCCTACGGCACGGTTCATCTGTGCTGCTCAGTGGGGCAGCAACGAGGTCGCCTTGGGGGTGGCACCGGTCCGTTTGGGGGGAACCTTGTCTGGCTTGTTCTTGTGGCGTCGAACGACGAGAGGCTCGCGGCGCGACCGCGGCGCCGCAGCCGTCGAGTTCGCGCTCGTCATCTTGCCCATCGTCACCATGATCTTCGGTGCGCTCGAGTTCGGCCTCGCGCTCCAGGCCCGCACCGTCATCGGCAACTCCGCGCGCGAAGGCGTACGCATCGCCAGTCTCGGGGCTTCGGAGCAGGAGATCCGTGACGCCGTCACCAACTCCAGCACCGTCATCAACGGCACCAAGACCGTCACGCTGGTGTGCAAGAACGCCGCTGGCGGCAACTGCACCTTCGGCAAGCCCGAGAACTCGGGCGGCACCGCGACGGTCACGGTCTCGGTCCAGTACCAGGGGGTCACCGGGATGTTCCCGTCGCTGACCGACTCCACGATCACCCGCAGCAGCACGATGAGGATCGAGTGATGAAGAACCGAGACATGATCGGCCGGTCGAAGAAGCGCAGCAAGCGCGACGAGCGAGGCGCAAGCATCATCGTGATCGCTCTGTCCATGGTGATCATCGCGGCGGGCTGCGCCTTCGCGCTGGACATCGCCAACCTCAGCTTCGAGCGTCAGACCCTGCAGAACACCGTCGACGCCGCCGCCCAGGCCGGCACCACGTACCTGCCGAAGGACGCCAAGACCGCGATCAGCGAGGCGACGAGCTACGCCCAGAAGAACCTCCCCGGCCTCGCCCCCAAGGTCGAGTCGCTGTGCATCGTGGGCTCCAAGAACGGCGGGATCGCCCCAGGCCACATCCCGGCCACGTGCAACCCCACCGGTGGGGCCACCCAGACGTCGTACAAGGACCAGAAGTGCAACAGCGACATCTGCGTGATCCCGTGCGACCCCGTCGCCGGCCGCTGCAACTCGCTGCGCGTGACTGCGTCGCAGGAGGTCAAGCACTGGTTCGCCCCGATCATCGGCATCAACGCCACCAACACCGGCGCCGTCTCCAGCACCAGCTGCAAGGGCGCCTGCGGCACGCTGATGCCGAACGCCATGGACGTGGCGATCATCGCCGACCGCACGGCCTCGATGCCGGCGGCGGACCTGGAGAAGATGCGCACGGGGATCCGGGACTCGTTGGCCACGATGACGCCCGAGTACCAGTTCGTGACCTTCATGCCGCTCCACAAGAGCATCGTCAGCACCGGCTCGTGCAAGACGTTGCAGGCCGGCGGCGCCGCAGGCACCAGCCCCATCGATCCGCGTGCGGGCACCTGGACCCCGCTGCCCTTCTCCAACGACTTCCTCACGGGCAGGCTGGGCGATGGAAGTCGCTCGATCAACACCTCGTCGGAGATCGTGCGCAACATCGGATGCTTCGACAGCGTCTACAACGGCACCGGCACGCACCTCGCCGCCCCGATGAAGGCCGCCACGCGGCTCCTGCTCGGCAAGGACTCCAGCAACCTGGCCGATCTGTCCAGCGCCCGGCAGTCGAAGCTGCCGGACGGCGCCAAGGTCACCAAGGCGATCATCCTGGAGACCGACGGCGTGCCGGAGGAGACGATCGGCGACCCCAACATCGACAAGAAGAGCACCGTCCTCGGGACGACCGACATCAACGTGGCCGGCGACGTCTCGGCAGGGAACGCGCGCAACTACAGCAAGGGGTGCGAGAACCTCCTCGCCGTGGCCGAGCAGGCCAAGGCCCAGGGCATCCTGGTGATCACTGTGGGCTTCGCTGGCGCCATCAACCCGAGCGTCAGCAGCAAGCGGTGCTCAGGGCAGCTGGCCGGTCACGTCCTGGCGAAGGCGGCGACGCGGAAGAGCTCCACGGAGGAGAGCAAGATGGACACCGACTGCACGACGACTGCGGGTGCCACCAAGGAGAACACCGACGGTGACAACTTCTACTGCGCGGCCACGGGCGACCAGCTGAAGGACATCTTCGCCTCGGCCATCTCCAGCATCGGCGGCACCACCCGCTTCATGCGAGTGCCGGCGTAGCTCACCCCAGCACGCACACGACGTCCCCCGGGCACCAGCCCGGGGGACGTCGTGCGTTGTGCGAGAGCTCCGCTGGTTGAGCAAGCATCCCCTGAGGAACGAAGGGGATGCGCGTCGAAACCGCTGCCGGTCGAGCGCCAGCGAGACTGGAGGCCTAGCCGACCACCGGCCCCCGACCGCCCCCCGTGCTGATCGTGGAGCCCCAGCCGCAATGACGCGGTCAGGGCTCCACGATCGGCTCTGACCGGGCGTCAGCCCAGGATCTTCGGCACGTGGGCTAGCAGCGCCACGATCGACTGGCCGCCCGGCGTCTCGACGGCGCCGGCGGCGGCGTACAGGGCGAGGTTGACGGCCGTGCGCAGGGAAGCCAGGTCGGGGGTCTGAGCACCCGCGAGCTCGACCGCGGAGTGCAGCAGCTCGGAGACCTCCTGCTGCTTGCCCTCGGGCAGGAACGCGACCTGGCCGAGCGCGGTGTCGAGGATCACCTGTACCTGGTCCATGTCGTCGGCGTGGGTGTCACCGCCCGTACGTGTCGCGGGCGCGGTCGTCGTGACGGGAGCACCCGTGGTGGGGGTGGCGGCTGGTGCGGCCGTTGCGGGGACGGTGCTCCTCCCCCGCGTGGGGAGGGAGCCACCGGGGCCGCCCGGCTCGTACACCTCGCCACCGTCGGGCTCGGCGGACGTGGGCCGCGCCGGGGTGGCCGTGGGAGCCTGATCGGTGGGCTGGGTGAGGGCGCCCAGCTCCTGCCAGGTGCCGCGCGGGTCGAGGAGCACCTTCTCCTTGTAGCGAGGCACCACGACGGGCAGGTCGAGCTCGGCCCGGATCTTGGCGGCGAGCGCCTCGGCCGAGCCCTCCTCACCGTGGGTGCAGAAGACGGTCTCCGGCTTCGGCGAGAGCTCGCGCAGCCAGTCGATGAGGTCGGACGCGTCGGCGTGCACGGAGAACTCCCCGTCGCGCACGATCTCCGCCTTGACGGGCACGAACCGGCCCCGGAACTTCATCTCGGTGGCGCCCTCGAGGAGCGTACGACCGCGGGTGCCGACGCCCTGGTAGCCGGTGAAGATCACCGTGTTCTTCGCGTCGGGCAGCATCGCCTCGAGGTGGTGGAGGACGCGGCCGCCGTTGGCCATGCCCGAGGAGCTGATGACGATCGACGGCCGGTCCGGCCGGTTGAGCCGCTTGGACTCCTCGGCGTCGGTGACCTCGCTGAGGTGGGGCAGGTTGAAGAACTCGGCAGGGTCGTTGTCCTCCCGCAGCTCACCCTTGGCCTCCGCCTCGCGGTAGACCTGGAGACCCGCGACCGCCATGGGGCTGTTGACATAGATCGGTACGTCGGCGGGGATCCGGCCGGCGTCACGCATCTCGACGAGGGCGCGGAGCACGATCTCCGTACGGTCGATGGCGAACGCCGGCACCAGCACCGAGCCGCCGCGCTGGATGGTGCGCCGGATCGCCTCGGCCATCGCCTCGTGGGGCAGGCCGTCCGGATCGGGGTGCTCGCGGTCGCCGTACGTCGACTCGATCAGCACGAACGGGGCCCCGGGCGGGGTGTCGCGCGGGCGCAGCACGGGGTGGTCGTGGCGGCCCAGATCGCCCGAGAAGAGCACGGAGGAGCCGTCCACGGCCAGGGTGACCGAGGCGGAGCCGAGGATGTGGCCGGCGCGGGTCCAGCGGGCCGCGACGCCACCGCCCAGGTCGACGTCGGTGTCGAAGGGCACGGTCTTGAACAGGGGGATGGTCTGCTCGACGTCGGCGACGGTGTACAGCGGGAGCGGCGGGTTGTGCTTGGAGTAGCCGCCCTCCAGCGCGTTCTGCGCCTCGCGCTCCTGGAGGTGGCCGGCGTCCATGAGGATGATCTCGGCGAGGCGCCGGGTGGCCTCGGTGCACCAGACCGGGCCGCGGAAACCCTCCTTGACCAGTGCGGGGAGGAAGGCGATGTGGTCGGCGTGGGCGTGGGTGAGCACGATCTCCTTGATCGAGCTGGGCGGCACCGGGAACGGCTCCCAGTTCACCTGCTGCCACTCCTTGTCGCCCTGGAACATGCCGGCATCGACGAGGATCCGCCGCTCGCCGATCTCCACCAGGTACTTCGAGCCCGTGACGGTGCCCGCGGCACCGAGGAACGTCATCGTCATCGCCATGGGCACACTCTTGCAGCCGTACGGCTCGCAGGGGCGAAGACGGTGACACGGGCGATCGGGTGCCCCTGAAACCCGATTGAACAAGTGTTCAGACGCGACGGAAGCGAAATTTCGCTTCCGTCGGATCAGAACCCTTGTCAGGTGGGCGGGGTGGTCGTCGTCAGCGCTCGCGGAGGGCCGCCGCTGCGAAGAGCGCGGCTGCGGCTGCGTACAGGACGCCGAACGCCATGCAACCGCCGGCCGGGAGCAGGAACTGAGGAATCACCAGGGCGATCCCGATACCGAGAGGCCAGGCGGCGTACCGCCATTTCCCGGTGACGGTGCGCTGCCAGGCGAGCGCAGTGGTGATGCCGGAGACGCCCAGACCGGCGAGGCCGAGGCCGAGCATCGCGGCGCCGATCGCCCCGTCACGAGCGTGGGCGATGAGGTCGACGGCCTCGGGGTGGGCCATCACATGGATGCCGATGGCGTGCAGGCCGAAGGCCTCGCCGCCGTACGCGGGGAGGGCCAGCGTGGCTCCGGCTAGTCCAGTCCAGCGGGCGACCGTGGCGAGGCGGCTCGGGCGCAGGTCGTCGAGGCGGAGCGCGAGACGCGCGAAGGAGGCAAGCGCGAGAGCGCCGCAGACGTGGGCCGGCACCCAGCGCGCGGAGGCGAAGGCGGCCGCGGCGTCGAGGCCGCCGGCGGTGTCGCCGTACGGGCGCAGCAGCAGGTAGGACCGCCCTCGCCACGACGATGCGATCGTGGGCGCAGCGGGTGCCGCACGAGTTCCAGCTGATCTACGGGACGCCGATCCCGGGGTACGCGGCCCCGCCCGAGACGATTCCCGCCGCCGCGGCGGTCGCCGCCCCCTTCCTTCGGGTCGGGGCGGTCGGCTCAAAGGCGTACGAGGCCGTGCAGCTCTCGGACGCGATGACCGAAGGGTTGCGGGGGGTGCCGGCGTCGGGGGTGGCGGCAGTGCTCGGTGAGCTGGCCGCGCTGGTCGGGTTCATCACCCTCGCGCTCTCGGGGCACTTCGTCGGCACCGTGGTTTTTGTCGACGACCTGTACGACGGGCTGCTACATCGGCAGGTGGAGTCGCTCGGGCCGGAGTGACCTTCATCCTGTGGTCCTTGGCGGCGCCATGCGCCATATCGGGCGCGCAGTGCTCGTCCGAGCCAGAAGATGCAGGTGTCACCCGCTGGTCGAGCAAGGCTCTGCCGGGCGTGCGACTCGCACTCATGGCGGCTGGTCAGACGACGGTCTCGCCGCCCGCTGGTTGAGCAAGGCTCTGCCGAGCTCGCGAGCCGGAGGCGCGTCGAAACCCCGCCAGGCCGAGCGGAGCGAGGCTGGCACCAGCCCGGCACCTGGCATCGCTGCGCTCAGCCAGGCGCAGTTTCGACTCGCCTCGTCCCCGCTCCTCGGACAAGCCTTGCTCAACCAGCGAAACACGGGCCGGCGCAGTTTTGACCGCCTCGTCCCCGCTCCTCGGGCAAGCCTTGCTCAACCAGCGGAAGCGCTCAACTGGTGGGCACCTCGCGATCACCCGGCAGTCTTGTCAGGCAGAGCGCAGCCACCCCTGCCGACACCGCGCAGATCGCCCAGACCGTGAGGTAGCCGCTCAGCGGGGCGTGGCCCTCGCCGGGGTCGGCGATGGATCCGGTCGCCGTCAGGGCCACGGCGAAGACCGCAGAGGCGATGCAGCCGCCGACGGTCTTGGTGGCGTTGGTGAGGCCGGCGGCCTCGGCGGTCCCGCCAGCATGTGCAGCTGCGGCGGCCGCTGCCGGCAGGGATGCGACCAACGCGCCCGACCCCAGGCCCGCCACGCCCATGGCGAGCATCGTGTGCCAGAGCATCCCGTGCAGGGGCAGGAAGATCGCGTAGCCGACCGCCACCAGCACCGCCGCCAGCACGAGCATCCAGCGCACGCCCAGCCGCCGCGCAGCGCTCGGGCTGAGCATGGCACCGGCGGCCATGCACCCCACGTACAAGCCGATCACGTTCGCGATGGCGCTCGCCGACGCCCCGAGCCCGTACCCCGCCTGCGCCGAGTCCGTACGCGCGAACGTCGACAGCGGGATCTGGGCCCCCAGCACGCTCATGCCGAACAGCGCGGCCGCGGCCTGCACCGGCCACATCCGCGGCGCGACAAGGCCTCTCACGTCGACGAGCGGCGACTCCGTACGCAGCTCGACCCGCACGAACACCGCCAGCACCGCCACGCCGACCGCGATCAGCAGCCAGGCCAGGATCGACGCCGGCCCCTGCACGCGCACGACCACGAGGCCCGCCAGCACCGCGACCAGACCGATGAACAACAGGGCCGTGCCAAGCAGGTCGACGCGGCCAGGGGTACGGGCTCCCGCGTCCCGTACACCGAACCAGACGGCCACCATCGCCAGCGTCGTGGCGGCGGCCGGGATCGCCAGCACCGCCGTCATGCCCAGCCGCGGCTGCAGCGCCCCGGCCGACAGCGCGCCCGCGATCACGCCGACCTCCAGGGCCAGCACGAGGAAGCCGGCGCCGCGACGTACAAGCCCCTCTTGGTCGGGGCGGCCCCGCGAGCGCTCGTGCAGGATCGCGATCTCCATGGGGAGCCAGATGGCGTACGCGCCCTGCAGCCCCCACGCGACCAGGAACGTCCAGAACCCCGGCGCGAACGCGACGCCCCAGCCGGCGACCGCGGTGATCAGGGTGGCGACGAGCAGCACGCGGCGGTGCCCGTACAGGTCTCCGATGCGTGACAGCACCGGCACCGCCAGCGCCGACACGATGAGCTGCGCAGCCTCGAACCAGTTGACGTCGCCGTCGCTGATGCGCAGGTGGTCGGCGATGTCGGAGTAGAGCGGCGTGTAGTAGCCCTGCAGGATGCCCGACGCGATCTCGACGGCGGCCAGGAAGCCGACCAGCTGCCAGATCATCTGGTCACCGACGGGAGGGAGTCGAGCAGGGCGGCGTACCAGCGCACGCCGGCGAGGAAGTCGTCGACGCCGAGGCGCTCGTCGTACGAGTGCAGGGCGGCCCGCTGGTCGCGGCTCATGCGGAACGGAGCGAAACGGTAGACACGGTCGCAGATCGCCGTGAAGTGGCGGGAGTCGGTGGCGGCGAACATCACGTACGGGATCGGGACGGCGTCGGGGAACACGCGCGTGACCGCGGTCTCGAGCAGCCCGAACGCCTCGTCGAGCGGAGAGACCGGGCTCGGCTCGCTGCTCTCGACCACCCCGACGTCGATGCCGGGGCCGACCACGGCTCGTACGTGCTCCACGGCCGACGCGACCGTCTCCCCCACCGCGACGCGCAGGTTGAGGCCGGCTGTGACCGAGGTGGGGATGACGTTGATCGCCGGCGAGCCGGTGAGGGTGGTGACGGCGACCGTGGTGCGGGCGAGCGCGGCCGCCTCGGGCCCGGCGGCGACCATGAGACGCGCGAGAGCGGGGGCAAGGGTGCCGGCACGCATGAGAAGGGGGCGGAGCGGGGCAGGCAGGTACGGCGCGAGGCGGCGCAGCATCTCCACTGTCGGGGTGTTGACCTTCGGGGCGAAGGGGTGCCGCTCCAGGCGGGCGATGGCCTGGGCGATGCGTGCGGCGGGGCCGTTGCGGGCCGGGGTGGAGGCGTGGCCACCGCGCCCCGACGCGGTCAGCGTCAGCGACAGGATCCCCTTCTCCGAGACGCCGATCACGGCGGCCGGACTGGTCACGCCGGGGAAGGCGTCGGCGGCCACGGCGCCGCCCTCGTCGAGCACGAACCAGGGCCGTACGCCGCGTGCGCGGAGCAGCTCGACCGCGTTGCGGGCACCCCGTCCGTACACCTCTTCGTCGCCGCCGAACGACAGCCAGACGTCGCGGGCGGGGCGGCGTCCGCTGGCGAGGAGGTCCTCGACCGCGGAGATCACCGCGACCAGCTGCCCCTTGTCATCGAGCGTGCCGCGACCCCAGACCTCTCCGTCGACGACCTCGCCCGACAAGGGGGGATGCGCCCATCGCGACTCGTCGCCCAACGGCACCACGTCGAGGTGGGCCATGAGCACGACAGGGTCGGGTCCGTCTTCCTGGGTGCTGGGATCGGCCCCCACTCGGATCAGCAACCCGTGCGGCTCGACCTCGATGACCTCCTCCGCCAGCACGTGTGGGAACCGCCGTCGCAGCACCGCGTGGGCCTCGGCGAAGGCGTCGTCGTTGGTGCCGTCGGCGACCGTACGCAGCCGCAGCAGCTCCTGCAGCGCTCCCAGGGAGTCGGTGGTCATGGCGCCAGACCGTACTCCCGGGCTCGCCTCACCGGCAGAGTGCCCGAACGGCGGGCAGGGTGACCTGCACAACCGGTGCGAATCCGTGCGCTGGTCCCCCGTACGCCGACCAGTGCACCTATGCGCACCGGTTGTGCAGGTGGCTAGGAGCCTTCGGCCTCCGAGGGGCTCGGGGTCGGCTTCGCGGTGCTCGGCGGGGCACTGGCCGGCGTCGTGGGTGCCGCCGTCGTCGGCACTGCCGGCGGTACAGCCGTCGTGGGCCGAGCTGTCGTGGGAGCGGTGGTCGCCGGGGCGGGCCGGGTCGTCGTTGCTGGTGCCGGCTTCACCGTGCTCGCAGCCACTCCCCGGCGGCCGAGGTCGGCGGCGGGGTCACCGGGACCGGCGCCTCCTCGACGGGCGCTTCCGTGGGCAGGTGCGTGTCTCCCGACGGCTCCTGCGTCGAGCTCGCGCTCGCCGTCAGCGCGGGCACCGCGGTCGTGGCATCCGAGGCGTGGCTCAGTGCGTACGAGACGCTGGACACCCCGCCCAGCCCGACCACCGCAGCCGCCACCAGGGCAATCACCCGCCGCGGGTTGCGCTCACAGATGCCCCGACGAGCGCGTACACCTCTCGCCGACCTGAGCTCTTCCCACCACTGCCTCACCGGCCCACCGTCGCGCCGCGCACCCCCAGCCCTCAACGTGCATGAGAGGTTGCACACCGCCTACCCGGCTCTGGTGGCCCGACCACCGAGCACAGCCGCGTCAGCCCTCGACGGTTCGCCCCCGCGGCGCGATCAGCACCGCAGCCGCACCAGAGACCAGGATGGACAGCCCCACGTACGCCCACAGCCGACCCGCCTCGAGCGCGCCCAGATCACCGGCGAACGCGGTCGCCGTCAGCGGGAAAGCATGCGCGACCACCGCGGGCCAGACGCTCCCGAACCGTACGACCAGCGCGCTCCACAGCGGCGCTGACCCGATCAGCGCCACGGTCGTGGCCGCAGCAACAGACATCGACATCGTCCCGGCCACCACGTACGTCGCGTGCAGCGGCACGTGCCACAGCACCCACACCGCGCCGATCGCCAACGAGGCGCCCCAGAATCCCCATCCGGAGAGCAGCTTCTGCAGGTGACCGCGCCAGGCGACCTCCTCGCCGAGCGTGCTCAGCGAGGCCACCACCGTCGTCACCAGCGCGATCCCCGCGAGCTCCAGCGGACCCGGCAGCGTGGCACCAGCGACCAGACCTGTCGCCCGGCCGATCGCGTACGGCACCAGCCCGACCACCAGCGACACGGCCAGCGCCGCGCCGATCCCAGCCAGCAGCCGACGCCAGCCACCCGGCCGCAGCCCCCACCACGACACGACTCCGCCCTCGTGTCGTACGAGCCGAAGAACCAGCAGGCTCGCCACAGCCGGCAACCAACGGCCGACCAGCAGCAGCAACGTCGGCACCTCGGTGCGCATGACGAGGAAGGGCGCGCAGACCAGCAGCATGAACGCCAGCGCAAGGCCAGAGAGCAGCGCTGCGGCGCGTACAGGATTCGCAGGCATCAGACCAGCGGCCAGGGATAGGCGTGGCCGATGCGGTCGTGCGGGAAGACCGGCTGCCGCAGCAGCCGCCGCGCCCGTCGTTGCACCGCGGCCACCTCGTCGACGCTCAGCAGCTCCTCGAGCTCCTCGGGCACGCGCGACGCGAGCGGCTCGATCGCCGCCAGCAGGTCCTCGCCGATGGGTTCCCCGGCGAAGTCCCAGATCACGGTGCGCAGCTTGTCCTCGGCAGCGAAGCACAGGCCCTGGTCGATGCCCCAGACCTGCTCGTCCTGGTCGAGCAGCACGTGTCCTCCCTTGCGATCGGTGTTGTTGGCGACGATGTCGAACAGGCACATGGTGCGCAGCACGTCGTGGAGCGCGGGCCGCTCCTCGTACATGGAGAAGTAGTGCTCCGCGAAGTTCGCGTCCACGAACCACTGCAGCGAGCCGGTGCCCATCGGAGCGTCCTCGCGGATCACGGTCGGCGGCACGATGCCGAGCCCGAGCCAGTCGCTGAGCACGTACGCGGCCCGCTCCCGCCGGTGCAACCCCGGCTCGAAGTCCCACAGCGGCCGCTCGCCGCGTACGGGCTTGTAGATCGCGTAATGACTGTCGTCGCCGGAGGTGAGCTCCACCACGTACGTGCCGTTGCTGCTCTGCACCACCCGCCCGACGACCTCGATGTCACCCGACCCGAGCAGAGCGAGCCGGTCCATCAGTTCATCCGGGGGCAGGCATGCCCTTCGGGATCGATCGGGAACTGGCACCAGCGGCACAGCGGGCGGCCACCCGACAGCGCCTCGTCGGTGCGCTCGCAGAACGCGTACGCCTGCTCGAGCGTGAGATGCAGCCGGATCCGGCCCAGCGACGGGTTCTCGATGGGGTCGCCGTCCTCGTCGACCTCGCCAGCCTCCTCGAGCTGCACGAGGATGCGGCGCTCGTCGGCGAGGTAGCCGAGGCCGATCTGGCCGAGCACGAACTCCGGCTCGAACGGCGCGGTGAGCGTGTCGACGCCGGCCAGCGGCTGGGCGGGCTCGGCGACGTCGTCGAGGATGCGGCGCAGGTAGGTGGCGATCGCCTCGGCCTGCTGCTTCTCGCACTTCACGGTGAGGTGCTCACCCTCAGCGGTGCACTGCATGAGGAACACGCGCTGCCCGGGCTGGCCCAGCGCCCCGACGGTGAAGGAGTCGACCTCGTCGAAGTCTGCGTACGTTCCTGACATCTGTTCCTCCTCAGGAGGGCCGCAGCTCAGCCAGCGGCTCGCCGGTCGAGTTTACGGTGAGGACGATGGGGGCGTTGCCCGGCGCGTACGCGATCGCGGACACCGAGCAGGGGCTGACGACGATGCGCTGGAACAGGTCGAGGTGCGTGCCCATCGCCTGCGCGACGGCGGCCTTGATGGGGTCGGCGTGGCTGAAGCAGACGACGACGCCCTGGTCGTGGCGGGCCCGGACGCGGTCGATCGCCGAGCAGATGCGCGTCTGCATCTCGGTGAACGACTCGCCGTTGGGGAACCGGAACGTCGACGGCGCCCGCTGCACGGTGCTCCACTCGGGCAGCTTGTTGAGCTCGGCGAGGTCGACGCCGGTCCAGTCGCCGAAGTCGCACTCCAGCAGGCCCTCCTCGACGACCGGCTCGATGCCGAGCAGCGCGGAGGTGGGGACGGCGGTCTCCTGCGTACGCTCCAGTGGCGACGTGTAGATCGCCGTGACGGGCAGCTCGGCCAGGCGCTTGGCGACCTTCTCGGCCTGCTCGGTGCCCTTGTCGGCCAGGTGCAACCCGGGTGCCCGGCCGGGCAGGACCTTCCCGGTCGTGGGGGTCTGCCCATGACGCACGAGCAGGACCAGCGTCGCCGCAGGGGGTGCGGTCTTCGTCTCCTCAGCCATCGGGGCCAGCCTATGCGCTGGTCGAGCAGACGCTGGTTGAACAAGCATCCTCCGAGGCACGAGCGAGGATGCACGTCGAAGCTCCGGCTGGCGGAGCGGAGCGACGCCAGTCGGCAACCAACCGCTGGTTGAGCAACGCTCTTTCGAGCTTGCGAGGAGGAACTGCGTCGAAACCGCGGGCTGGCGGAGCGGAACGAAGCCAGCCGTCACCCGATGGGCGGAGGTCCCCCCATCACGCTCCGCCAGCCGGACGGTTCTCTTCACGAGCCGCCCAGAACCTCTGGCCTCGCTCCGCTCAGCCAGCGGCGGTTTCGACGCCAACCCGCTTCGCATGCTCAGCGGGTTCTTGCTCAACCACCGGTGGTTGACCCCCGGGTTACCGTGCAGGTGTGACCATTCCCCCCACCATCTCCACCGTCGGCGAGCTGCGCGCCTCGGGCCACGAGCAGAAGTCCCTGCGCGCCGAACTCCGCACGAACCTCCTAGCCGCGCTGGCGAACGGCGACGACCCCTGGCCCGGCATGCACGGGTTCAGCCGGACCGTCATCCCGCAGCTCGAGCGGGCGCTGATCGCTGGCCACGACGTCGTACTCTTGGGTGAGCGCGGCCAGGGCAAGACCCGCCTGCTGCGCAGCCTGAACGCGCTGCTCGACGAGTGGACGCCGGTCATCGAGGGGTCCGAGCTGGGCGAGCACCCGTACGAACCGATCACCCCCAAGTCGCAGCGCCGCGCCGCCGAGCTGGGCGACGACCTGCCGATCACCTGGCGGCACCGCGACGACCGGTACGCGGAGAAGCTCGCCACCCCCGACACCTCCGTGGCAGACCTGATCGGCGACGTCGACCCCATGCGCGTCGCCGAGGGCCGCCGCCTGGGTGACCCCGAGACCATCCACTTCGGGCTCATCCCCCGTAGCCACCGCGGCATCGTCGCCATCAACGAGCTGCCCGACCTCGCCGAGCGCATCCAGGTCGCGATGCTCAACGTGATGGAGGAGCGCGACATCCAGATCCGCGGCTACGTGCTGCGGCTGCCCCTCGACGTACTGGTCGTCGCCTCCGCCAACCCCGACGACTACACCAACCGCGGCCGGATCATCACGCCGCTCAAGGACCGGTTCGGCGCCGAGATCCGCACGCACTACCCCATCGAGCTCGACGACGAGGTGGCCGTGATCCGGCAGGAGGCCGACCTGGCCGCCGAGGTGCCGCCCGCGATCATGGAGATCCTGGCCCGCTTCACCCGCGCCCTGCGCGAGTCACCGGCGGTCAACCAGCGCTCCGGCGTCTCGGCCCGGTTCGCGATCGCGGGGGCGGAGACGGTCGCGGCGGCCGCGCTGCACCGCTCTGTCGTACGCGGCGAGGCCGAGGCATGCGCCCGCGTCGTCGACCTGGAGACCGCCGTCGACGTGCTCGGCGGCAAGATCGAGTTCGAGAGCGGCGAGGAGGGGCGCGAGCGCGACATCCTCGACCACCTGCTGCGGGTGGCGACGGCCGAGACCGTGCGCCAGCAGTTCCGCGGCATCGACTTCGGCCCGCTGGTCGAGGCGCTCGACGGGCGCCGTACAGTCACCACCGGCGAGCAGGTCACCGCCGCTGAGTTCCTGGAGTCGTTGCCGCCGGTCGACGACCTGTACGACGAGGTGGCCGACCGCTTCGGTGCCACCACCGACGGCCAGCGGGCGAGCGCCCTGGAGCTGGCGCTGGAGGGCCTCTACCTGGCACGCCGGATCAGCAAGGACTCCGGCGACGGCGAGACGATCTACGGATGAGCCCCCGGCAGCGGAGGTCGCGTTACGGCCCGTACACGGGTGGCCCCGACCCGCTCGCCCCTCCGGTGGACCTCTCCGAGGCGCTGGAGGCCATCACCGACGACGTGATGGCCGGCTACTCCCCCGAGAACGCGATGCGGGAGTTCCTGCGGCGCGGCGGGCGTACGCAGTCAGGGCTCGACGACCTCAGCCGCCGCGTGCACGAGAAGCGGCGCAGCCTGCTGCGCAAGCACCGCCTCGACGGCACGCTCGACGAGATCCAGAGCCTGCTGTCGGACGCGCTGCTCGCCGAGCGCAAGCAGCTCGCCCGCGACGCGCTCATGGACGACGACGACCGCGCCTTCCGTGAGATGCGCCTCGACAACCTGCCCAGCTCGACCGCGGCAGCGGTGACGGAGCTGAACGATTACGACTGGGCCTCCAGCGACGCCCGCGAGGGGTACGACAAGATCAAGGACCTGCTCGGCCGGGAGCTGCTCGACCAGCGCTTCGCGGGCATGAAGCAGGCGCTGGAGAACGCCACCGACGAGGACAAGGCGGCGGTCGCCGAGATGGTCCGCGACCTGAACGCCCTGCTCGCCAAGCACCGTACGGGCGCCGACACCACGGCCGACTTCGCCGACTTCATGGCCAAGCACGGCGACTACTTCCCCGAGGACCCGCAGACCGTCGAGGAGCTCATCGACGCACTCGCCCAGCGCGCCGCGGCCGCGCAGCGGATGCTCAACTCGATGACGCCGGAGCAGCGGCAGGAGCTGATGCAGCTCTCCGCGGAGGCGTTCGGCTCCTCGGAGCTGATGGGGCAGATGGCCGACCTCGACGCCAACCTGCAGGCACTGCGCCCCGGCGAGGACTGGTCGGGGTCGGAGCAGTTCGGCGGGCAGCAAGGCCTCGGGCTGGGCGACGGCACCGGCGTGCTGCAGGACATCGCCGAGCTGGACGCACTGGCCGACCAGCTCGGGCAGTCGTACGGCGGCGCGCGGCTCGACGACATCGACCTCGACGCGCTCACCCGCCAGCTGGGCGAGGAGGCGGGGGTCGACGCCCGTACGCTCGCCGAGCTGGAGCGCTCGCTGCGGGAGAGCGGGCTGCTGCGACGTACGGACGACGGCACCCTGCGCCTCTCCCCCGCCGCGATGCGCCGCCTCGGCAAGTCGCTCCTCAAGGACGCGGCCACCCGGCTCAGCGGCCGGCAGGGCTCGCGCGACACCCGGCTGGCGGGGGCCGGTGGCGAGACCACCGGTGGCACCAGGGAGTGGCAGTTCGGCGACACCGAGGCGTGGGACGTGACGCGTACGGTCACCAATGCCGTGCGGCGTACGGCCGCCGAGGGCGCGCCGCTCGACAAGCTGCGGATCGACATGCGCGACGTGGAGGTGGCCGAGACAGAGACGCGTACGCAGTCGGCGGTCGCGCTGCTCGTCGACACCTCGTTCTCGATGGCGGTGGAGGGGCGCTGGGTGCCGATGAAACGTACGGCGCTGGCCCTGCAGCACCTGGTCACGACGCGGTTCCGGGGCGACCGGCTGCTGCTGGTGGGGTTCGGGAAGTACGCCCGGACCATGCCCATCGAGGAGCTCACCTCGCTGGAGGCCGTGCGGGAGCAGGGCACCAACCTGCACCACGGGCTGCTGCTGGCGAACCGCCACTTCCGGGAGCACCCCTCCGCCCAGCCGGTGCTGCTCGTGGTCACCGACGGCGAGCCGACCGCCCACCTGCAGAGCTCGGGGCAGGCCGTGTTCTCGTACCCGCCAGAGCCCGAGACCCTCGCCCTCACCATCAACGAGCTAGAGCGGTCGGCACGGCTCGGTGCCCAGGCGACGTTCTTCCGCCTCGGCGACGACCCCGGGCTGGCACGCTTCGTCGACCACATGGCCAAGCGCATCGACGGCCGCGTGGTCGCCCCCGACCTGGACGACCTGGGCGCGGCGGTCGTCGGCTCGTACCTCCGCAGCCACTGGCGCGACCCGTACGACGACTGGTTCTAGGCCAACCGCCGCTCAACCGCACTCCGCATCGCACCACGCCGGTTGAGCAAAGATCCTCCGAGCTTGCGAGGAGGAGCTGCGTCGAAACCCGACCTGACCGAGCAAAGCGAGGTCAGGACCAGCCCGCCCCGTCCGACCTACCCCGTCCCGATCCGCTCGGCGAGCATCCGCAGCGGCTCCGGTACGTCCTCCGGGGTGAGCGCAGCGGCCAGTGCGGCGTCGACGGCCTCCTTGCGGCCGGAGCCGGCGCCGGCGAACCGGTGCAGCTGTTCCATCACAGGCCGGTCCTGCCACGCAGCCTCCTGCCTGAAGTGCGTGAGCTTCGCGGCCAGGCCGATCCCCTCGATCGCAGCGATCGCACGGTCAGGCCCGAGCGCGCGCAGCAGCTCGTCCTCCAGGTCAGCCTCGCAGACCACGAACCCGTACGTCGGCAGGTCGCTCGCGTCCTGCAGCCAGGCGCCGCCCTCCTCCAGCGCACGCATCACGAAGCCCGACCCAGACGCGTCGCACATCCCGAGCACCTCGGTCTCCGGTTCCTGGAAGCGCAGCCGCTCCAGGTGCGCCCGTACGTTCGTCACGCCCTGCATGTCGACGTACCGCACCCCGTGGTCGTCGCGGCCGAGCACCCTCACCACGGCCTCGATCGCCGCGACGTCGCTCCCGCCCTCCAGCAGCACCACCTGAGTCACGGTGTCACCGTATCCCGGCGGCGCCGAGGACACCCCCACCGCGGACTCCCCAACCAGAGCACGTTTTGTGCCCGGGCTAGGGTGGGCCCACCCCTGTCCCCCACCCCGAGGACACCCATGACTGATCCGTCCCGCCCTGGCCCCCCGCCGTACCTGCTTGGTTCGATGATCGGCCTCACCGGAGGGTCGGCGTTCGTGCTGGTCAACCGGGACGAGCTCCCGTCACCCTGGCCGGTGGTGGCGCTGGCGGCCTGGGTCGTTCTCGCGCTGGTCGCGGTCTACGCCCTGTTCGTACGCCGCTCGAGCCCGCCCCCGTCTGGCGGGCCCCGTCCGCGCGCTGGCGCCGTCTACGCCATCAGCGTCATCGCCATGGTGCTGGTGTTCGTCGTCGGGTTCCAGGTGCTCAAGGGTTTCGACCTCGCGGGGCTGATGCCGGCTCTGGCCCTTGCCGCGGTCGGAGCCCACTTCATCCCCTTCGGCGCTGTGTTCGGCGCCGGACGCCTCTTCGTCTCCCTGGGCGCCTCCCTCACCGTGATCGGGATCCTCGGCCTGCTCCTCGGCGCGTTCGTCGGCTCGCAGTGGGCGCCGGCCGCCGCGGTGCTCGGGGGTCTCGTGATGGTCGGCCTGCTGGCGGCCAGCTCCCTCATGCTCCCCCGCCGCTCCGCCTGACCCCTCCCCAGGCACCTTCCGCCCCCGATTGAACACATGCTCCATCAAGACGAACGGGATTTCCCCTTCTGCACGTGCACAGCCCATGTCAGGTGGGGCCGGAGGGGGCCCAGCAGCGGCCCGGCGGGTTCTGGCGGCCGGCTGGTGAAGATGCGCGCGGCCGGCACCCAGCACCTCCGCCCGCCCGGGGGGGCTACGGCGCTTCGCGCCTTCGCCCTTCCCTGCCGGCCGCCAAGGCGGCCTCCCCCCCTTGGCCCGAGGGCTCCGCCCTCGCAGCACCTACGCGCTCCGCGCTCGAGGGTGGCGCGTCGACGGACTACCGGCTCATCAAGCTTTACCTCAGTAAAACCGCCGCCCGCTTCGCGCGCTAGGGCTCCGCCTTCGTGGTGGCGCTCGATCGCTCCATCCATTCAAGCAGTCGACCACGCAAACCAGCACTTGCCGTCCCGGCAAAGACGACCCAGAGAACCATCATTAGAAGAAAAAGAAAGAGAAACTCGGAACTAAACTTCAGCAACCAGTACACCGCGAGCATTACTGGTGGCACAATCACCGCCCACACTGAGACTCGTATGACGCCCTCTATCACGCAACCATCGTCAATTCTCCGAATAGTCGCGCTCAAGACAGGGCGAGGCAGCGCGATCGGCAACGCGGGCGCGGCAGTGACCTTGACAATCTGCGAACTGATAGTCCCATAAACTCGCATCCCGTCTACCTCTGTCGCTACCAAAGCCGCCTTAAGTTCGCGCGGTGACTTGGCGCTCACGAAACGGAATCGCTGATAGTACGGGTTCATTCCCTCTTTCCGTTCATACGGGGCTCATTCCTTTTGCGTCCATGCATAAGAAACGCTAGCAGACGGGCCCCGAACACCCCACTCGACACTAAAGCCTCCGTACCAGCCACCCGGCGCTACGCCGAGTTGGACAAAAATCGGCGTGACTCCACCGGCAAATAGCAGCGAAGGTCCTTCCCACTGGTCCTCACGAAAATCCTTCGAATCGACCAGTCCAAACCCCACCGAAGCTCCCGGAGTTCCGAGCACTACCGAGGTAGTGAGGTACTTGACTCCGGTTCCAGTCCCGTCGCTATTCTTTATAGTGCACTCAGAAACCGAGAATCCCACCCCGAAAGCGCCGCCGGCTTGCCCGCAGTAGCCCCCCGACCCCCCACTCCTTGGCCGTGGTTCCGGCTCGGGCACAGAAGGCAGGGACGTGGCTGGCGGCGGACCCTCTTTCGTCACCCACATACCCAACTCATTCTTCTCTCGTGTCCGTGTAGGAGTAGGGTTTAACGTAGCCAGTCGGCGCTTAAGGAAAGGGGGCGCAGGCGTCAGTCGGCGCTGCACGTTTTGGCGAACCACCTTTTCTGACCGTTCGGTGTAGTTTCTGAGGCGGGTCCGGCGGACTGTAGTGCTGCGACTATTCAATTCCGTCGAAGAAGTTCGCTCAACGATCGTCTGATTTTCCAGGTTACCACTAAAGGTGATAACCGTGGTGTCAGCTGCAGAGCAATCATCTGCGCACAGTTTGGTTGAGAGCCCGGAACTATCAGTTTGATTGATAGGGTCATTGTTCGTATAGGGGTATGCGGAGAGACTGATTGGGCTGGTTGGGTCGAGCACGGGATCGGTCGAGAGGAAAATCCCGTGTGCCGGGTCGTAGAGCCGGACGCCCATGTCGGTGAGGCCGGTGTGGGTGTTGGCCGGTTGGTCTTGGTATCCGCGGGTGGTCGGCCACAAGGTGTTGGTGGTGGTGAGCTCGGATCCGTAGGGGTCGTAGGTGCGTCGGGTGCGTTGGTCGGGGTTGGACCAGCTGATGGCGATCGTGGCAGTTCCCTGGGGATCTGCATACATCGCGGTCAGCGCAGTGGCGGTACGGACGGCGACCTTGCCGCCGGCGAAGGTGTAGCTGCGGGTGCCCTTCACGGTGGTGGTGTTGGTCGGGATGGTGAGCTCCACGTCTCCAAGGTAGAGGGTGGTCCCGCCCGGGTCTGTCCGCAGCCGCTGGGTGCCGTCAGCATCGAACAGGTAACTGCTGGTGCCAGTACCGGTGGTGATGGTCGCTGCCCTGCCGGTAGCCGCCCAGGTGAACTGCTGGTTGCGGGTCGTGGCGCCGGTGCCGGTGCGAGTCGTGGTGGCACCGGTCGGGTCGTACTGGAACGACTCGGTCCCAGTCACCGCCCCGTTCCAATCACGGGTAGTGGTGCCCGCCAGGGCGTGCGCGTGGCCGGGGGTGCCGTAATCGTAGAACGTGGTCGTGGTGGGTCGGGAGCGGCCCGGCACCTGGTAATCGGTGACCGCAGCCCGCTGCCCGTCACTGTAGAAAGACCATTCCTGCCATACCGGGTCAGTCCCGCCGACCCCACTACCAGGGCCAGCTTGGCAGGTGTTTGTGGCGACCGGGTCAGCCGCTGACGGGGTGCTCCACGCCGCGGTGAGCTGCTGCAGGATGTCGTACCGGTAGCACATGGTCCGTGACTGAACCCCAACCCCGGCAGTCTGCCAGCTCGACGCCGCCCGACTGATCTGACCCGTCCGCCGGTCCCGCACGAACGTCGTGGTGTCGATGTAAGGCATCAGCACCCCCGCGATCTCGGCCCGCATCGACGACTCGGTCAGCCACAGCATCTCCGGGTCGTAGAACATCGCCCACTTCAGATGATCGGTCCCCGCGCCACGCTGCGCGACCCGCCCGTTGACCTGGCCGGTCGGGGAGTACGCCACCCCGGTGACGTACGCGTCCAGTCCCTTCATGCTGGTCGGCTGCCCGTCGTCGCGGTACCCATAGCTGAGCGTTTCGGCCGGCAACCCACCCACCGCCGGCACCGACACCGTCGCCGGCACCCCTGTGGCCGTGTAGGTGGCAGACACCGTGTAGTCGTTCCCGGTCCCGAAGAAGCGCGGTGCAGATCCCGGGATCGAGAACCGGGTCTGTGTCGGGCGTCCCGCCTGATCGAACGCCAGTGTCCGCTGGGTGTACGGCTGGGCCTGATCCCCGCCAGCGTAGGTGACCGTGGCGATCAAGGCACCTGGCCGGTTGGTCCCGTGGGACTGCTGCAGGGATGGGTGACACGATCGCTGTGGTGCCGTTGGGTGCCACG
>CAKZHP010000073.1 GCA_936924635.1 uncultured Propionibacteriaceae bacterium | reverse complement strand
GTACCCGCGACCCCGAGGACGTCTCGACGAATTGGCAGATCGACGCCTATCACTTCGACATCCCGGTGCTCGCCGCCCCGATGGACTCGGTGATGTCGCCGGCCTCGGCGATCGCCTTCGGCCAGGCCGGCGGGCTGCCGGTGCTCGACCTCGAAGGCTTGTGGACCCGGTATGCCGATCCGGAGCCCCTGCTGGCGGAGATCGCGGGTCTCGATCCGGCGCGGGCGACCGCTCGGATGCAGGAGATCTACGCCGAGGAGATCAAGCCCGAACTCATCGACGAGCGCCTGCGCGAGATCCGGCGTGCCGGGGTCACCGTGGCCGCGGCCCTCACCCCGCAGCGCACCCAGGAGTTCTGGGGTTCGCTGCTGGAGAGTTCCCTGGACCTCTTTGTCATCCGGGGGACCACCGTCTCCGCGGAGCATGTCTCCAGCCGCGCCGAACCCCTCAACCTCAAGCGCTTTATCTATGAGCTGGAGGTGCCGGTGGTCGTCGGCGGCGCCGCCAGCTACACCGCCGCCCTGCACCTGATGCGCACCGGCGCGGCCGGCGTGCTCGTCGGTTTCGGTGGGGGAGCCGCGCACACCACCCGGGCCACGCTGGGCATCCACGCCCCGATGGCCTCGGCGATCGCCGACGTCGCCGGCGCGCGCCGCGACTACCTCGACGAATCCGGTGGGCGTTATGTCCACGTCATCGCCGACGGCGGTATGGGCGTGAGCGGCGACATCGTCAAGGCGATCGCCTGCGGCGCCGATGCGGTGATGCTCGGTGCGGCCTTGGCCCGCGCCACCGAGGCGCCCGGTCAGGGCTACCACTGGGGCGCAGAGGCGTGGCACGCGACGCTGCCGCGCGGCGCGCGCGCCCGGTTCGAGACCATCGGGTCGCTGGCCGAGATCATGCACGGGCCGTCGGTCACGCCCGACGGGTCCATGAACCTCGTGGGCGCGCTGCGCCGGGCGATGGCGTCGACCGGGTACACCGACGTCAAGGAGTTCCAGCGCATCGAGCTGGTGCTGGTGTGATGACCGTCCCGCCCGATCTCGCGGCCGCCCGGGCGTCGATCGACAACCTCGACGCCGCCCTGGTGCACCTGCTCGCGGAGCGGTTCAAGATCACGCGCCGGGTGGGGGAGCTGAAGGCCACCCAAGGTCTGCCGCCCGCCGACCCGGGCCGTGAGGAGCAGCAGATCCAGCGGCTGCGGCGGCTGGCGGTGGACGCCGACCTGGACCCGGAGTTCGCGGAGAAGTTCCTGCAGTTCATCGTGACCGAGGTCGTGCGGCACCACGAGCGGATCGCCGCCGAGCAGGCCTGATGCGCGTCGTCGTCGCGCCCGACTCCTTCAAGGGCAGCCTGACGGCGGTCGAGGTGTGCGAGGTGGTGGCCTCGGTGCTGGCGTCGCGCGCCGAGGTGGCCGCGGTGCCGATCGCCGACGGGGGCGAGGGCACCGTGGTGGCCTGGCTGGCCGCGTGCGGGGGTGAGCGGCGCGAGGTGACGGTGTCCGGTCCGTACGGGGAGCTGGTGCGAGCCGCGTACGGGGTGCTGCCGGACGGGTCCGCCGTGATCGAGCTCGCGGCTGCGGCGGGGCTGACGCTGGTGGCGGGGGACAGGCCGCTGGAGACCACGACGTACGGGGTCGGGGAGCTGGTGCGGCACGCGGTCGACGGTGGCTGCTCGGCCGTGTATGTCGGTCTCGGTGGGTCGGCGACGAACGACGGTGGTGCCGGGATCGCGGCCGCGTGCGGGGTGCGGTTCCTCGACGAGGCCGGGGTGTACGTGCCGACGGGTGGGACGCTGGCGCGGCTGGTGCGGATCGACGCCTCTGGGCTGGTCAGGCCGGCGCGTGTGGTCGGGCTGTGCGATGTGGACAACCCCTTGTACGGACCGCGCGGGTCTGCGGCGGTGTACGGACCGCAGAAGGGTGCCACGCCGGATCAGGTGGCGCTCATCGACGCCGGCCTGGCCCACCTGGCGGCCGTGATGCGGCGCGATCTCGACGTCGACGTGGCCGAGGTGCCCGGCGCAGGTGCCGCCGGAGGTGCCGGCGCCGGCATCCTGGGGCTGCTCGGCGGCGAGCTGCGGTCCGGCATCGACGCGCTGCTCGACCAGGTCGGCTTCGACACCCTGCTCGCCACCGCCGACCTGGTGATCACCGGCGAGGGCAGCCTCGACGAGCAGTCGCTGCAGGGCAAGGTGGTGGACGGCGTCGCGCGCCGCGCTCAGCAGGCGGGTGTGCCGGTGGTCGCGCTGGCAGGCCGGGTCGCGCCGGGCATCGGCCCCGCCCTCCGTACGCGCGGTGTCACCCAGGCGGTCGCCATCACCCCACCCGGCCAGCCGCTCGCCGAGGCGATGGCCCAAGCAGCGGCGAACCTCCTGGCCACCGTGGAGCGCGAGGCGCCCGGCTGGCTCAGGCCTGGGTGATCTCCATGCCCGACCGCGCGGACAGCTCCTGGAGCTGCTCCTCGGTCGGGAAGGTGCGCACGGCCAGGCAGAGCGGCAGCAGGCCCTCCGAGTACGGCAGCCGGCCGCACACCTGCTGCAGCAGGTCGACCGGGACCAGCAGGGTGCGGTGGTCCAGCGTCACCAGCACCACCTCGTCGACCACCGCGGGCACGTGTACGGTGCCGCCGGCCTCGATGACGTCGGCCGGCAGGGAGGCGTACGTGACGACCTTCTCGTCGTTGCCCCCAGCGTTGACGTTCGGCACCAGGTCAGGCGACCCGGTCTGCGCCACGTGGTCCCGCAGCTCCTGGTAGTCGGTGCGCGCCTGCATCGCCACGGCGAGCTGCTGGGCGCGCCGCAAGGGGTGGTCGGCCGGCGGGCGCCACAGCTGGAGCCCTCCCGGGGTCATCACGAACGCCGGCCGGGCCACCCGCCGGGGCGCCTCGTCGTACAGCTCGCCCACCGCGTCGAGCGCGACCTCCAGGTGCCTCAGGTGCGTGCCGGGCACCACGACCAGGTCGTTGCGCGTCGGCAGCATCACCAGCGCCTCACCCGGCGCGGCAAGGCCGCGGATCATGTCGGGCAGCGCCGCCCAGGAGGTCTCGTACCCCTGCGGCCCCTCGGCCCGCAGCAGCGAGACGCCGTCGACCTGCTCCCAGCCGAACGTCTGATCCGTGCGCTCCCGAGCGAGGTTTGAGAGCGCGCGCTCGAACAACGGGCCGGTGTGCGGCAGGCCCCAGCCCCGCACCATGGCCTCCGACACCACCGTCATGGAGTCCGGACGGTCGATCGCGACGGCCAGCACCAGCAGCTCGTTGAGCACGTGGTGGAGCGGCGCTGCACCCTCGACGGGAGCCCCGTCCTCGGTCCTCACCTGGCCGGCCTCCGAGAGCACGGCGGTCACCCAGGCGCCGGGTCGCACGAGCGGACGCAACGCGTCCCAGGGGACGTCCGCAGGTGTGCTGCTCGCGGTGAGCATGGACCGCACGAAGACGTCGCATCCGGCGCGTACGGATTCCTCCGACTGGCCATGGGTCTGCCACTCCACCTGTGCGGCGTCGATCCATTGGGTGCCCTCGCCGGAGACCTCGACGGCAGTGGGTCCGGTGACGCGCACCTGGGCGCCCGGAGCAGCGGCTTGGGCGGCGGCGACGAGATGATCGATGAAGGGCATGGGGCTACTCTGCCGGATGGCGCCCGACCCGCCTAGACCCAGCGGATCGGGCCCGCCCCCTGCTCGACCAGCAGGGCGTTGGTCCGCGAGTACGGCTTCGAGCCGAAGAATCCCGAGCGCGCCGAGAGCGGGGAGGGATGGGCGCTGGCGATGATCGGGGTGTCGCCGAGCATCGGGGTGAGCGTCTGCGCGTCGCGGCCCCAGAGGATGGCGACCAGCGGGCCGCCTCGCTCCACGAGCACCTCGATGGCCCGCTGCGTCACCGCCTCCCAGCCGCGGCCGCGATGGGAGCCCGCCTTGCCCGGCTCCACCGTGAGCACCCGGTTGAGCAGCAGCACCCCCTGCTCGAACCAGCGCGTCAGGTCGCCGTCGACGGGCGGCTCGACGCCGAGGTCGTCGCGCAGCTCTGCGTACATGTTGCGCAGTGACGCCGGCAGCGGCCGTACGTCGGGGGCCACCGAGAACGAGAGGCCGACGGCATGGCCGGGGGTGGGGTACGGGTCCTGGCCGACCACCAGCACCCGCACGTCGGCGAGCGGCCGGGTGAACGCCCGCAGCACGTTCTCGCCGCTGGGCAGGTAGTGCCGACCCGCGGCGACCTCCTCGCGCAGCCAGTCGCCCATCCGGTGCACCTGATCCTCGACCGGTGCCAGCGCCTCGGCCCAGTCGGGGGCGATCAGGTCGCGGAGGGGAGCCATGGCGTCACCGTACGGCACTCGTCGGCGGGTCGGCCGACGGCATCACCAGGGGCGAGCGCGGTGCTGGCCAGCAGCAGCAGGGCACCTCCGGCCATGGCCACCAGGGGAGAGCACTGGTCGAGCAGCAGGCCCGCCGCCATCGGGCCCAGGATCGTGCCGATGTCGCCGGCCATCTGGTTGGCCGCCAGCGCGGAGCCGCCCCGGTCACCGAGCGCGTCGCCCAGGGTCGCCTGCTGCGAGGTCTGGGAGAGGGAGGCGCCGACCCGTACAGGCAGAGCAGCACGACCAGCGCGGTGAAGCTGCCGGAGACGGCGAGCGCCACGCCGAGGATCGCTGTGGCCAGCGAGCCGGCGACGAGCAGTGGCGGCCAAGCGTGAAGAAGGCGGATCTCACGCCGCCTCGCGCGTGCCGAGCAGGGCCGGGTACGAGGTCGCCAGCCCCGTGCCGAGGCTGGAGAGCGCCACCACCGAGACGCACCGCCACTCCGTACGCCCCGCCACCACCCCGTACGCATCGTGGCCCGTCGCACCCAGACCGACCTGGCAAGGGTTCTGCTCAGACAGAACGGAAATCTCCCTTCTGTCGGGACTGAACATGTGTTCAATCCGACCTGGCGCGGGGGACTGATGGGGTGACCTTGTCATTCTCGAAACCGTGAGTAGCATTTCCTGCATGAGCGAGAACGCTGACATCACTCCGATCCTCGAAGAGCTGGCTGCGGGCCGCATCGACGCCGCCGAGGCCAGCCGGCGCATCGATGCCGTGCGCAACCAGCCCGACCCCCGGTCGTTCGAGCAGCCGCCGTCGCCGCGGGAGGCGTCGTCCGAGTGGCGGGAGCGTGGGCAGTACGAGACGTACGACCGGGACGCGTTCCGTGCGGGGGAGCGCCCCAAGAAGCGCCGTGCGCCCGGCACCAACGGCGTGGACCGGATCTCGGTGCGTGCGGTGGGCCGGCGCGTCCGGATCATCGGCGACTCCTCCGTCGCCACCGCGGCCGCCGAGGGCCCTCATGTGCTGCGCCGCAACGGCTCCGTGCTGGAGGTCGCCAGCGACGGCGAGGTCGGCCCCTCCCTCGACGGGTTCTCGCTGCTGCGCCCGCCGCGCAGCCTCGACGACCTGCGCTCGCTCGGGCTGGGCAAGGAGCTCGTGCTGCGGGTCAACCCGTCGATCGTCCTCGACGTGGAGCTGACGGCCGGCACCCTCAGCTCGACCGACGTTCCGTACCTCGGCAAGGTGCGCGTGACCGCCGGCTCGGCCGTGCTGGACGGCGTCGCGGAGGCGTCCGACATCCTCTCCCAGGCCGGTCAGGTGACTCTGTCGGGCAGCATCACGTCGGGCCGCTCCCGGATGCGGTGCGAGTCCGGCAGCATGACCATCAACCTGGGCGACGACTCCAACGTGGTCGTGCACGGGGAGAGCCAGCTCGGCCGCATCGCCTGGGCCGGCCAGCACACCGAGAACGCCGACGAGGTCGTCATGGGCAACGGGTCCGCGCGCCTCGACGTCAGTGTCGTCATGGGGTACGCGACCGTGCGGCTCGGCACCGTCGGCACCGTCGACGGCGGCGAGGGGGAGCCGCGGGCATGAGCGCTCACGTGCGGCACCGCCCGCCGTCGGACTGCCCGGTCTGCGGCGACGCGCTCACCACCACCCGCCTCGGGTGCGCCTCCTGCGGCTCGGAGATCGGCGGACACTTCCAGCCCTGCGAGTTCTGCGCCCTGTCGGCCTCGGAGATGGACGTCCTGCGGGTGTTCCTCGCCTCCCGCGGCAACGTCCGCGAGCTCGAGAAGCACCTCGGTGTCTCGTACCCGACCGCCCGCGCCCGTCTCACCCAGGTGCTCACCCACCTGGGCCTCAACGGCAGCGAGGACGAGCCGGCCGAGCCCGTGCTCACCAGGGAGCAGGTGCTCGCCGAGGTGGCGAGCGGCGCGCTCGACCCCGGCGAGGCGCAAAAGCTGCTGCTGGACCTCTGAGGCGCCGCAACGCCCGAACGAAACGGCCGGCCAGCTCGTCGCTGGCCGGCCGTCGCGTCTGCGCGGCTCAGTCGCCGTACTTCAGAGGCCGACGCGGCGTGAACTGATCGCCCCCGGTCCCGTACGTCTGCCGCCCGTGGTCGGTCCCGTACGAGCCTCGCTGCTCGAAGCAGATGTAGGCGGTCTTGCGCGCGTTCACCCACTTGCCGAACATGACCACGTGACGGGTCTTCTCGGTGCCGGTGGAGTCGATGAGCAGGTCCCCGGCAGCTGGTCCGCGAACGCGATGGGCTTGGTGACCTTGCTGGTGGCGAGCACTTCCGTGTTCGGGCCCGACTTCCACAGCTCCAGCGCCATCGAGATGTAGCCGAAGCAGTCGGTCCGGTAGCCCTCGAACTCGCGGCCCAGGCGGCGCCGAGCTCGTGGACCTGCCGCCCCGGAGCGACGGCGGGCAACCGCGGCACCACGCTGCCCGCGGGTTCCACACTCACCGCAGGTCAGTTCATCTTCTCCTCCAACGGGCAGACCCGGCTCGAGCTGTCGGCTGACGAGCAGCTCGCCGTCACGGGGGGCTGCTCGACGATCTGGACGAGCGACACGGCCGGCAACCGCGGTGCGCGTCTAGTGGTTCAGGCCGACGGTCCTCTACTCCAGCACCATCCACGCCCTGTTCCACACCCCGACCTACGGGCGCGGCGGGGTGAGGCTCGCCGTGTCCGACGCCGGTCAGATGCTCGTGCTCGCCAGCGACGGCTCCACCGTCTACTCCAGCGCCGGTCGCTTCTCTGAGCTCAGCAGCGGCGCGGTCCTCGTCGCAGGGCAGTTCCTCACCAGCCCCGACGGACGTTCTCGCCTCGTCGTGCAGACTGACGGGAACCTCGTCTCCTACACCGACGGGGTGGCCCGATGACAGAGCGGCACGGCGGGTAGAGGAGACGCTCGCACCACGCTGCAGCTGACCATCTCGGGCGTGGAACTGACGTCCGGCGGACGCGTGCTCTGGAGACGGTCGGCCACCGCCCTCCGGCTCGACGACGACGGGGGGGTTGCCGTCTACGCGTTCGAGGCTCCGGCTGGCGCTGCCGGTTTCGGGTGGGACTGGCACATCCTTCCCTGACCCTCCCACCCGAGGGCCGGAGCCAGCCTCCGGGTGCGAGAACCGGACTCACTGACGCGCCCCCTCGTCACCGCGTCCCGGCCCACCCTCCCTGATCGACCTGCCGTGTCGCCTGGGTGCGCGTCGCTGGCTGACATCACCACGTTGATCAGTCAGCCGAGATCTTCCGGCTGGGCAGTCGCTGGCTGGGACACAGGCGAGACCAGCGATGGCCGCGCTCAGTAGGCCTGGGCCTCGATGATCGTCACGCTGATCTGCTTGCCGTTGGGGGCCTCGTACGAGACCTCGTCGCCGATCTTCTTGCCGTTGATGGCCGAGCCGAGGGGGGACTGCGGGGAGTAGACGGCGAGGTCGACGGAGTCGTCCAGGCCGACCAGCTCGCGGGAGCCCAGCAGGAAGGTGTCGGTGTCGTCCTTGTCGCCGTCGAAGGCCACGGTGACCTTCATGCCGGGGTTGATGACGTCGCCGCCGGCCGGAGCCGTACCCACCTTGGCCTTGTCGAGCAGCTCCTTGAGCTGACGGATGCGCAGCTCCTGCTGGCCCTGCTCCTCACGCGCCGCGTGGTAGCCGGCGTTCTCCGACAGGTCGCCCTCGTCACGCGCCAGGGCGATCTTGGCCGTGACGGTCTCACGTCCCTCCCCGACGAGGTAGTCGTACTCCTCGCGCAGCTTGTCGTAGGCGTCCTGCGTCAGCCAGATCTCGTCCGTGCTCATCGGGGCATCGTAGTGGCGAGGCCCCGCTCGATCCAGGACCCTGGGCATCAGGCCGAGCGGCACCCCTTCAGTGACGCCGACGTGGCGCGCGCGATCGTCCGTACATTGATGGGCACGTCGAGCAGCCGGGTGTCCCCGGGGGGCACCTGCACCTCGACCTCACCCACCTGCTGGTAGTTGACGGCCTGCGTGATCACCGTGCACACGCCCGGGATGCTCGGGTCGGCGCGATCGACGCGCAGCACGACCCGTACATCGGTGTCGCTCGTCACCTCGAACGACTGCACCTGCCCGGCGATCTGCGGCCGCGCCTGCGACAGCCCCGCCCACAGCGTCCACCCGCCGATCAGCACCACGGCCAGCGCACCGAGCACCCAGCCGGTCCACCGCCGCCGCGCCGGGTAGCGCGCCGCGATCCGCGCCTCCTCCTCGGGGGTGCGTGGGCCTCGGGTGGTCGTGGCGTCCGTCACGGCGTCCATTCTGCCGCCGCGAGGCGGGCCCGCCGACACGCCGATGGAACAATGCCGCCCATGCCGTCTCCTCACCGTGTCGACCACGACGGAGCCCCGCTCCGCCTGCTGGCGGTCCACGCGCACCCTGACGACGAGTCCAGCAAGGGTGCCGCGACCATGGCGAAGTACGTCGCCGAGGGCGCGGAGGTGCTGGTGGTGACCTGTACGGGCGGCGAGCGCGGCTCGGTGCTGAACCCCCACATGGACCGCCCCGAGGTGTGGGAGAACATCGGCCCCATCCGGTCGGCCGAGATGGACGCGGCCAGGGAGATCCTCGGCGTACGGCAGACGTGGCTCGGGTACGTCGACAGCGGGCTGCCCGAGGGCGACCCGCTGCCGGAGCTGCCGGCGGGCTGCTTCGCCCTGGAGGAGATCACGGACGCGGCGTACCGGCTGGTGCAGGTGATCCGTGAGTTCCGGCCGCACGTGCTCCTCACGTACGACGAGAACGGGGGCTACCCGCACCCCGACCACATCCAGACCCACCGGGTCTCGATGGCCGCGGTGCCGATGGCGGCGCACGGCCGCCCCGACCTGGGGCCGCCCTGGCAGGTCAAGAAGGTCTACTACCACATGAACTTCCACCGGGCCCGGTATGCCCGACTGGACGAGCTGATGCTCGAGAACGGGCTGGAGCCGGTCTACACCGAGCGCCTCACGCAGTGGCCGACCGACCACCTGGCCCAGCGGCTCACCACGTACATCCCCTGCGCCGACTACTTCCCCGTCCGCGACGCGGCGCTGCGGGCGCACGCCACCCAGATCGACCCCGACGGGCACTGGTTCGCCGTGCCGCTGGAGATCCAGAAGCAGGGCTGGCCGACGGAGGACTACCAGCTGGTGCTGTCGACGGTTCCCACCACGATCCCCGAGAACGACCTGTTCTCCGGCATCGCGGAGGAGCCGCCGCAGATGCAGCCGGAGTTCACGATCTAGCGCGACTACTGTGGAGGTCATGTTCCTCGAGGTCGACGCGAGCTCCGTGCACGCCGGTTGGCTGCCCCTGGTGATGACGCTCCTGCTGCTGGTGTTCCTGGTGTTCCTGCACCGCAGCATGCGCAAGCAGATGCGACGTGGCAGCGACCTGCCGACCGAGGCCGAGCTGCGCGCGGAGGAGCGCGCCGCACGCCTCGCGAACGGCGCCCAGATCGTCAGCGACCCCGCGGAGGCAGACGAGCCGGCTCGGTGAGGGTCTATCCTGGGCCGACCGCGACCGGAGGGCAGACTCATGGCTGACGCCACGGGTGACCCGGTCGCCCCTCACCGCTCCACGTCGCTGGTGCTGTCGCTGCGCACCGTGGTGCACCGCTTCCGCAAGTTCTGGCCCGAGATCGCCGCGTTCGTGGCGATGATGGCCTACACCGCGCTGCGCACGGTCGCCGTCGCCAAGGGCGTCGACACCGTCTCCCACACCGACTGGCGCGTCTTCCTGGTCATCGAGATCGTGATGACCGTCCCCTACATCTGGGGCATCGGTGACCTGGTGCGTGGCGCCATGACCGGCACCCACAGCAGGCAGCGCTCCACGCTGGGCATGGTCGCGGTGATCGCGGGCGTCGCCGGCCCGTACGTCTACATCGCGCTGGCTGGGGGTCTCCACCACATCCAGAGCGCGCTCATCACCCTCGTCATGGTGGTGCTGGCCGTGCTCGGGCTGCGGCAGTCGCTGGCCAAGCTCGCCCGTACCTCCCGGGAGCGCCGCGCCCGCGAGGCCGCGATCGCGCGAGGGGAGGACCCGGGCGCCGCCGCTGAGACGGTGACCGACTAGGGATCAGGCCGGGATCGGCAGGTCGTCGCGCCCCCGCTGCGGCTCGCCCGCGACCACGTCTGCGTACGCCAGCGCGAGCCGCCGCACCGCGTCGGCCTGGACGGGCGCGGGGTGCACGTAGGGGATCCGCAGCCACCGCTCCAGGCCCGCGCCGACCGCGAACCGGGGCCCGCTGGCCGCATGCACCCCGTACCGACGCGCCGCGAGCACCAGCGCCGTGCTGCTGAGCGGCAGCTCCACCCACAGGCAGAGCCCGCCGCGCGGCACCACCACGCGCGCCTCGGGCAGCAGCCGGGCCAGCTCGCTCACCGTGACGTCGCGCGACTCGCGCAGGTCGCGGCGGCGGTCGTCGTCGAGGTACGGGCGTGTGCGCAGCAGGTGGAGCAGGGTCAGCTGTTCCAGCACCGGGACACCCAGCGACGCGCTCGCCGCAGCGGCGGTCAACGTCTCGGCCATGCGGCGCGGCGCCCGCAGCCAGCCGACGCGCAACCCTCCCCACCAGGTCTTGCTGGCGCTGCCGACGGTGATGGTGCGGGGGGCGTACGCCGCGAAGGGTCTCGGCATCGGGCCCAGCTCGGGCTCCAGGTCGATGTCGGCCACCGTCTCGTCGACGACGGCCCAGGTGGTGCCGAGCGCGGCGGCCAGGGTCTCCCGGCCGGCGTCGTCGAGCAGGCCGCCGGTGGGGTTGTGGAAGTCGGGCAGCAGCACGGCGGCGTCGGCCTTGGCACGACGGACGGTCTCGGCGGCCGACGCCACGTGCAGGCCCGTCGGCTCGACGGGCAACGGCTGCAGGCGGGCCCCGTGGCGGCGGAGCAGGTCGATGGTGTTCGGGTAGCCCGGGGACTCGACGAGCACGCGGGGCGCGCGGCCCAGGGTGCCGACGGCGAGGCCGGTGGCGGTGACCGCTCCGGAGGCCAGGACGATCTGGTCGGCCGAGGTCGGCAGGCCACGAGCCGCGTACCGCTGCGCGAGGGCCTCCCGCAGCTCCGGCACCCCTGGGCCGGGGTAGCCCGCGGAGACGAGGTGGGACGGCAACGCGGCCAGCGCGTGCTCGTACGCCTCCAGCATCCCCGGCGTGGCCCGGGTGGCGGCGCAGGTGAGGTCGATGTCGCCGGGGGAGAGCTCGGCCGGGGTCAGGGCGCGGCCGGTCGTGGTGCGCTCGCCGTGGGGGAGTACGGCGACGCTGCCGGAGCCGACGCGCGAGGTCAGGTAACCGGTGTCGCGCAGCTCAGCGTACGCACGGGTGACCGTGGTGCGGGAGCAGCCGAGCGCGGCGGTGAGGTCACGCTCCGACGGCAGCCTGGTGCCCGCGGGAAGCCGACCGTCGGCGATCAGCAGGCGGAGACGGGCGGCAAGAGCGGCGTACCGAGGCCGCCCGGCCTCCAGCGGCCCGACGAGCTCGGCGACGCGGGCGGCGGTGGTCATCTCGTCACTGTAGGCCACTGGAATGAGATTGGCTATGGAATGTCAGGCCAATCCCCCGAGAATGGGAGCCATGTCGCCGATCCATCGCCTGCGCTCCCGACGCGTCGAGCTCGTCCCCATGACCCCCCTGCAGCAGCTCAGGGCGGGCCAGCTCGGCCGCCGTCTGGTGCAGCTGGGCGTGGGGCTGTGGTTGTACGGCGCCTCGATGGCGATGATGGTGCGGGCCGCGCTGGGGCTGGACCCGTGGGACGTGCTGCACTACGGCGTCCAGCTGCACTGGGGCGTCAGCTTCGGCACCGTCGTCATCGTGACGGGCGTGCTGGTGCTGCTGCTGTGGATCCCGCTGCGGCAGTGGCCAGGGCTCGGCACGGTGGCCAACACTGTCGTGATCGGCCTGGCCACGGACGCCACGCTGTGGATGCTGCCCGGGCACAGCTCCCTGGTGGTGCGCGCCGCGCTGCTGCTGGTGGGGATCGTGCTGAACGGGCTGGCCGGCGCCCTGTACATCGGGAGCCAGTTCGGCCCCGGGCCACGCGACGGCCTGATGACCGGTCTCGCGCGGCGTACGGGATGGTCGTTGCGGGTGGTGCGGACGGGGATCGAGCTCAGCGCCCTGGGCGTGGGATGGCTGCTCGGTGGGACCGTCGGGGTGGGCACTGTGGTGTACGCACTCCTGATCGGCCCCACCGTGCAGCTGTTCTTGCCGATGGTGACGGTGCGGCTGGCCGCACCCGCGCCGCAGGGGTCAGCCCCGAGCGGCCCGCTCCATCTCGACGGAGTCGATGCGCCGCATCCCGCGCAGTGAGGCCATCGCCTTGCCGGCGACCTCCGGGTCGGGGTCGCTGAGCAGGGCCATCGCCGGCTCGGGCACGATCTGCCACGACAGGCCGTACCGGTCCTTGAGCCACCCGCACTGCGACTCCTCGCCGCCGTTGGCGGTGAGCGCCTCCCAGTAGCGGTCGGCCTCCTCCTGGGTCCCTGTCGTGACCACGAGCGAGACGGACTCGTTGAAGGCGAAGTCCATGCCGCCGCCGTTGATGGCGGTGAACTCGCGCCCGACGAGCGTGAACGAGACCTGTACGGGGTTGCCGTCGCCGTCGCGCAGCACGTGGTCGATGTGGGAGTCGGGCAGCAGGCCGGCGTAGAACGCGGTGGCCTGCTCGACCTCGTCGGCGAACCAGAGGCTGGTCTTGATGGTGGTCATCTCTGTGTTCGTCTCTGCTTCAGACGGCGCCGTCGGCGAGGAGCGCGTCGAGCTTGGCGTAGCCGTCGTTGACCCCAGTCTCCATGCCGGAGGCGAGCCAGGCGTCGCGGCCCTCGAAGGAGTCCACGAGCGACTGGGAGCGCAGCAGCGTGCGCCCGTCGCCGAGGTCCTCCACCCAGAGGGTCTCCAGCGACACCGCGTCGGGCTGCCCCTCGAAGGTGAACGTCTGCACGATCTTGCTGTCGGAGACCTCGTGGAAGCAGCCGTGGAAGCCGTACTCCTCCCCGTCGGCGATGTTGAGGAACCGCCAGGAGCCGCCGGTGCGTGCGTCCCAGTGGTCGATGGTGGTGGTGATGCCGGCCGGGCCGACCCACCGGGCGTACAGGTCGGGGTCGGTGTGGGCGCGCATCACCTGGGCCGGGGTGGCCTGGAACTCGCGGGTGATGCGGATGAGCGGGACGTCCGGGTCGGCCTCGATCGTGGCCTTCGGCTGGTCGGTCATGAGGTCTCCTTGTCGAGATCGGTGAGCACGGCGTCGAGTCGCTGGTAGCGCTCCTCGGCGCGTCGGGCGTAGTGGTCGATCCAGGCGGTCGCGGCACCGAGTGCCTCGGCCTGGAGGTGGATGCGGTGGCGTTGCGCCTCGCGGGTGCGGGTCACGAGCCCGGCCTGCTCCAGCACCTTGAGGTGCTTGGAGACGGCCTGGAGGCTCATGCCGTACGGGGCCGCCAGCTCGCCCACCGTCGCGTCGCCGATCGCGAGGCGGGCGACCAGGTCGCGCCGCGTCGGGTCGGCCAAGGCGGCGAAGAGCTCGTCGAGCCGGTCGGTCATGGTGTCTCCTTCATCAACCGATCGGTTGATCAAGACGACCGTAGCGCGCAGGTGAGGTCGTCGTCAACCAGATGGTTGAGAAAGGAGGGGTTCAGACCTGGTGGGCCACGGCGATGGCGATCGCGGCGAAGTGGCACCCCGCAGCCAGGATCGTGCAGAGGTGGAAGACCTCGTGGAAGCCGAACCAGCGAGGGGAGGGGTTGGGCCGCTTCCGGGCGTACGCGATCGCGCCCAGGCTGTAGACCAGGCCTCCGATGCCCATGAGGATCACGACGGCCGGCCCGCCGGTGCGCCACATGGTCGGCAGCCAGAACACCGCGGCCCAGCCGAGGCCGAGGTAGAGGGCGACGTACAGCCAGCGGGGGGCCGAGAGCCAGAACACCCGGAACAGCACGCCGGCGATGGCGACGCCCCACACCACCGAGAGGCAGACCACACGCGCGGTGCCGTCGAGCAGCAGCAGGGCGAGCGGGGTGTAGGTGGCGGCGATGAACACGAAGATGTTCGAGTGGTCCATGCGGCGCAGCACCGCGAGCGTGCCCGGCGACCAGGTGCCGCGGTGGTAGACGGCGCTGGTGCCGAACAGCAGCAGCGAGGCCGCGAGGTAGACACCCGCGCCGATCCGGGCCGTGGTGGAGTGCGCGAAGACCAGCAGCAGCACGCCCCCGATCAGGCACAGCGGCACGGCTGCGGTGTGCAGCCAGCCGCGCAGGTGCGGCTTGACGTCGGCGACCAGCTCGTCGACGGCACGGGTGGCGCTCATGGACGCTCCTTTACGGAACCGTAGGTTACGGGTACGTAGGGAACTGTATCCCGTGGTCGTACCCCGGCCAAGCAGACCTGGCCCTAGGGTGTGGTGCCGTGGCGAGATGGGACCAGGTGCGCGAGTGGGCTGACCGCCTGCACCCGGCCGGGCTGCTGTACAGCACGTACGAGCAGCGGTTGATCGCCGAGCTGGACCGCGACCGGCTGCCGCGCCACGTGGCCGTGCTCGCCGATGGCAACCGCCGCTGGGCCCGCCTCAACGCCCCGGGGCAGCCGCTGGTGGCCGGCTACCAGGCCGGGGCCCGCAAGCTGGAGGAGTTCGTCGGCTGGTGCGACGACGTCGGCCTGCACGTGGTCACGCTCTGGGTGCTCTCCACCGACAACCTGACGCGGTCCAGCGACGAGGAGTACGGGCCGCTGCTCGACGTGATCGCCACGCTGGTGGACGACCTCGCGGCGACGGGCCGTTGGCGCGTACGCACCGTGGGCGCCCTCGACCTGCTGCCCGACGACGTGGCCGGCCGGCTGCGTACGGCCTGTGCCACCACCGACGACGTGGAGGGGCTGAACGTCAACATCGCCGTCGGGTACGGCGGCCGCCACGAGCTGCGCGACGCCTTCCGCTCCCTGCTGGAGACCGAGTCGGCCAAGGGCACCTCGCTCGCCGAGCTGGCCGAGACCGTCGAGATCGAGCAGATCGAGGACCACCTCTACACCGCCGGCCAGCCCGACCCGGACCTCATCATCCGCACCTCGGGCGAGCAGCGGCTCTCCGGGTTCCTGATGTGGCAGTCGGCGCACTCGGAGTTCTACTTCTGCGAGGCCCTGTGGCCTGACTTCAGGCGCGTCGACTTCCTGCGGGCGCTGCGCTCGTACGGCCAGCGGGAGCGCCGCTTCGGCCGCTGAGGCACACCGTCGCGACAGGTGGTGCTGAGTGGTGCGGCAGGCACACGTCCGCGTCGTCACAGCCCCCGTCGATCCTCACAGCGTGCATGGAGGCTGCGCGGCTCGATCCAGGCTGCGAGGACGCGAACCCCCGGTGGTTGAGGCCTGCCGCCCGATCACCACCAGCAGCCCGGCCAGCGCCCAGGGTGCGACCTGCACGGGCACCACCACCGCGATCGAGGCCAGGTACGGCAGCAGCCAGGCGGCGGCCAGCAAAGGGCGTTCGCCCGTCCGCCAACCGCGCTCGCCCAGCCGCGTCTCGGCGTGGCACTCGGTCGGGGGCGCCTGGGCCAGCCGGATCTCGCGGTTCCGTCCCTCACTCAGCAGCCACAGCGCGGGCAGCAGCAGCCAGGCGAGGTCGTACACCGCCCAGTACGGGGTCGCCAGGAATGTCGCCACGATCAGCGCCGACCCGGCCAGCGGCAGCGGGGCCACCCGCCAGACCCGGTACACCACCGCGGCGGCGGCCACGGCGACCACGCCTTGTACGGTCCACGCCAACCACACCGGCGCCCCGACGCCGAGCAGCAGCGCGTACGGGGACGGGAACATCCAGGTCGGCAGCTGGTCGTTCGCGACTGCCCAGGCCACCCAGCCCATGGCGTCGCGCCACGCCCAAAGCGTGCCCCAGCCGAGGATCGCCGCCGATCCCAGCGTCACGGCCACCGCGGTCACGGCGGCAGACGCGAACGCCTTCCACGCTCTCGCGGCGACCAGTGCCATCGGGAACAGCAGGGCCAGGTGCGGCTTGATCGCCAGCAGCCCGATGCACACGCCCGCCCAGATCGGGTGTCGCCGCAGCAGTCGCAGCCCCGCGAAGCCGAGCGCGGCGGTGAGGAACTGGTTCTGCCCCTGCCCGAGGCCCAGCCACAGGCCGGGGAACCCAAGCACCACCCATCGGTACGGCCCGCGCAGCCAGTCGCGCACCGATGCCAGGTACGCGCCCAGCGTGGCCACCGTCCAGACCACGAAAGCCACGACATGGGGCAGCAGCCCCGTCCACAGCACCAGCAGCAGGAACGAGGGCGGGTAGACCCACGCGTAGGCACCGACCAGCTGCGGCCACGCCGCGTGCTGGAAGGCGATGGCCGCCGGCAGGTCGTACGCCACCACCGCCCCGCGCTCCAGCGCCAGCCGGGCACCGAACCAGAAGGCGGCGAAGTCGTTGCCGAGCGGCATGCCGCGCGGGTCGAACCCGTCGCGGTACGTGGTCAGCCAGGCGAGCACCGCCACCAGCTGCACCGCGGCGGCGGCTAGGCACCACCGCGCCAGTCTCACCCTCAGACGCGGGCGAGCACGAGCTCGAGCACGGCCGACAGCAGCGCGGGCTCCAGGTCGTGCTCCATCAGGTTCCGCGCCTTCTCGGCCGGGGTCCCGGTGGCCGTCGAGTCGACGACCGCGCCCTTCGACGCGAACGGCACCTCGGCGGTGTCCACGAGGTCGTACACGCGCTGGTCCACGTCGTGCGCCCGCACCCGCAGCTCACCCAGGCTCACGGTGTCACCCTCGCCGGTCGGCACCTCGCCCACCTGCACGGTCAGCGAGCCGGTCGCCTCGTCCCACGAGGTCTCGTACCCCTCGACCTCGCCCTGCTCCGCACCGACCAGCACCAGCGTCCAGTCGCGGGTCGCCGGCACCACGCCGTCCCAGTCGCCCTCGGCGGCACCGATGGTGAAGGTGCCGGCCTCCCAGTCCAGGGCCAGGCGCGTACGCACCTCGCGCGGCTCGGCCGCGTCGTCGTCCTCGTACAGGACCAGCTCACCCGATGCCCCCGCGTACGCCCGCACCTCCAGCGCCGCCGGGTTGTCGACCCGCAGCTCGTCTGGCCCGGTCAGCGGCAGGATCGCCCCGGCCCGCGCCAGCACGGGGATGGTGTCCAGTGGGCGGTGCAGCGACACGCGGCGTCCACCGTCGTACCCGACACCCGTGAACACGTCCCACCACAGCCCCTCGGGCAGCAGCGTCTGCACCGCCCCGAGGCGGGTCTGGCGATCAGCGGGCGCCGTGATCGGCGCCACCAGCAGCTCCGACCCGAACAGGAACGTGTTGCTGAACGGCAGCGCCTCGCGGCCGGGGATCTCCCAGTAGAGCGGCTCTACGATCGGGCGCCCCTCGTGAGCGCGACGGTTCATCGTGTAGAGGTACGGCACGAGGCGGTGCCGGAACCGCAGCCACTCGGTCTGCACCCGCCGCGCGATCTCGTTGAACCGCCACGGCTCCTTGCTGTTGAACGGGTTCAGCGTGGAGTGCAGCCGGTTGATGGGGGAGAACACGCCTAGCTGCACCCACCGCGTGGCGAGCTCGTCGTCCTTGACGCCGAACATGTGGCCGCCGATGTCGTGGCTCCACCAGCCGTACCCGATGTTCGACGCCGTGGCCGTGAAGTACGGCTGGAAGGCGAGCGTCGCCCACGAGATCACCGAGTCGCCAGAGAAGCCGACGGGGTAGCGGTGCGAGCCCGGGCCGGCGTAGCGGGAGAACGTCATCGGGCGCTTGCCGTCGCGGGCGGCGTCGAGGAAGTGGAGGTGGTTGAGCAGCCACAGCGGGTCGAGTCCGGGGACGGTGGAGTGCGGCCCCTGCTGCCAGTCGAGCCACCAGAAGTCGACGCCCTCGGCCTCCAGCGGGTGGTGCACGAGGTCGAAGTACGCCTCGCGGAACCTCGGGTCCACCAGGTCGAACTCGACCGGCTGCTTGGTCTCGGGATCGATGCCCATGTGGCGGGCGACCTCGGCGTACGCGGCCTCGTGGGCCCGGATCCCGTCGGCCGGGTGGACGTTCAGCGAGATGCGCAGGCCGCGCTCGTGCAGCCAGGCCATGAAGCCTTCGGGGTCGGGGAACAGCTCGCGGTTCCAGGTGTAGCCGGTCCAGCCCGAGGAGATCGCGGGGTCGACGTCGACCAGGTGCCAGTCCATGTCGATGACGCCGACGCTGAAGGGGATGCCCTCGGCGTCGAAGCGGGTCATCAGCGCGCGGTACTCCTCGTCGGTGTACGGGTGGTAGCGGCTCCACCAGTTGCCCAGGGCGTACCGGGGGAGCAGCGGCTGCGGGCCCGTGATGGCGTAGAAGTCGGCGATGGCGCCGCGGAAGTCGTGGCCGTGGCAGAAGACGTAGACGTCGATGGCGCCCTCCTCGCGCGGCGCCACCCAGCCCTCCTCGTCGAGCGCCAGCGAGGCCGAGTCGTCGAGGGCCGAGTAACCCATGCTCGACATCAGGCCGGGCTCCAGCGGGATGGGGCCGTCGGCCTCGTCGAGGGTGCGCGCGGTGCCGTGGAGGTTGGTCGGCACGCCGAAGTGCTCGCCCTTGTCGGCCGGCTCGCCGAAGCGCCACAGCGAGTGGTAGTTCGAGACGCCGAGGGTGAGCACCTTGAGGCCCGAGGCCGTGAACGGCCCGCCGTCGTAGTCGAGGATGAACGCCGACGTACGCACCCGCACGGCGTCGCCGTCGCGGAACACGTCGAACTCCGGCGTCGGCAGGGCACGGTTCCAGACCACCTGTGTGGCGCGGTCCTCGAACTGGCCGCTCGGCGACCACTCGATCCGTACGAGGCGTTTGGTGAGCACCGTGATGCGGGCGTTGCCGGCGACGACGCTCGACGCCTCCGGAGCCTGCGGGGTGGTCTGGACACGGTGCTCGGGAGACAGCTGCGGCATGGTCTCGACCCTAGCGATCCCGGCGCGGGGCGAGCCAGGGGCTCGCGTACGCGGACTGGCAGACTGTGCCCCCGGAGGTGGGCATGTCGAACGGGCAGGGGCGTACGCGGTGCGCGGTGATCGGGCACCCCGTGGAGCACTCGCTGTCCCCGGTGATCCACCGGGAGGCGTACGCGGCCCTGGGGCTCGACTGGACCTACGACCGGGTCGACGTGGAGCCGGGCGGCGTACGGGCGTTCGTGGCCGGACTCGACGCCACCTGGCGCGGGCTCAGCGTGACCATGCCGCACAAGGAGGAGATCGCCCGGCTGGGTGAGCCCGACGATGTGGTGCGGCAGACCGAGGTCGCGAACACCTGGGTGCGCACGGGCGAAGGGGCGATCGTGCGCAACACGGACGTCTCGGGCTACCGCATCGCGCTGGCCGCGCACGGGATCGACCGGGTGGGTCACGCCGTCGTCGTCGGCAACGGCGCCACGGCACGGTCGGCGCTGGTGGCGATGGCCCGGCTCGGCGCCCGGACGGTCACGGTCCTGGCCCGCGACCCCGCGCGGGCGGCCGGGCTGGTCTCCGTGGGCACCGCGATGGGGGTCGACGTGCCGGTGAGCGTGCTCGGGCACCCCGTGCCGAGCGCGGAGCTGGTCTGCTCCACCGTGCCCACCGCGGGCGTCGAGCCGGTTGCCGAGATGCTGGCCGCGGCGGCGCCGGTGGTGTTCGACAGCGTGTACGACCCGTGGCCGACCCCCCTCGCCACCGCCGGCGCGGCAGCGGGCCGCCTGGTGATGAACGGGCTCGACCTGCTGGCCGGCCAGGCCGTCGACCAGGTGCGCTGGATGACTGGCGAGCTGGTCACCTTCGAGCTGCTGCGCGGGGCCGCTCAACGCGCCATCGACGCCCGGGCGACGGGCAGATGAACGATCGCGGCTGCTCCGCGACACACCCGGCCGCGGGTCGCGGGTCGAAGGCCTGAGCGGCGTACCGTCGGCACCAACGAGCGGAGGGGAAGCCGCTCGCGTCGGAGGTGAGCGGCGATGTGCGTACGCACAGCACCTGGAGCCTTCGGCCCGTGACTGCGACGGGCCGAGGCGCGAGTCCGGCCCGCCCGAGAGGACGACCGTGACCAAGACTGTCGACGAGCCCCGCACGACCACTCCTGCCAGCACGGCCACCAAGGTGTACGTGATCGACACCTCCGTGCTGCTGAGCGACCCGAACGCCCTGCTCCGCTTCGCCGAGCACGCCGTCGTGCTCCCCGTGGTGGTGATCACCGAGCTTGAGGCCAAGCGTCACCATCCCGAGCTCGGCTACTTCGCCCGCTCCGCGCTGCGTCTGCTGGACGACTTGCGCGTCATGCACGGCCGTCTCGACGAGCCGCTCCCGGTCAACGCCGACGGCGGCACCCTGCGGGTCGAGCTCAACCACACCGACCCGGCGGTGCTGCCGGTGGGCTTCCGGCTCGGCGACAACGACTCCCGCATCCTGGCCGTCGCGCTGAACTACCGGGCCGAGGGGGAGACGGTGGTGCTGGTCTCCAAGGACCTCCCCATGCGGGTGAAGGCCGCCTCGGTCGGGCTGGAGGCCGAGGAGTACCGCGCCGAGCTCGCGGCCACCGCCGGCTGGACCGGCATGGCCGAGATGGAGGTCGACGCGGCGGCGGTCGAGACGCTGTACGCCGACGGTGCGGCCGAGGTGCCCGAGGCCGCCAGGATGCCGGTGCACACGGGGCTGGTGCTGCACGGCGGCGGGTCGTCGGTGCTGGGCCGGCTCCACCCCGACGGTCTGGTGCGCCGCATCAAGGCCGATCGCGACGCCTTCGGCATCCACGGCCGCTCCGCCGAGCAGCGGGTGGCCCTCGACCTGCTGCTCGACCAGGAGGTCGGCATCGTCTCCCTCGGCGGCAGGGCGGGCACGGGCAAGTCGGCCCTCGCGCTCTGCGCCGGCCTGGAGGCGGTGCTGGAGCGCGGTCTGTACTCCAAGGTCGTCGTGTTCCGCCCCCTGTACGCCGTCGGCGGCCAGGAGCTCGGCTTCCTGCCCGGCAGCGAGTCGGAGAAGATGAACCCCTGGGCACAGGCGGTCTTCGACACGCTCAGCTCGGTGGCCGGCAAGAACGTCATCGACGAGGTGCTCGCCCGTGACCTGCTCGAGGTGCTGCCGCTCACGCACATCCGTGGCCGCTCCCTGCACGACGCCTTCGTGATCGTCGACGAGGCGCAGTCGCTGGAGCGCAACGTGCTGCTCACGGTGCTCAGCCGGATCGGGCAGAACTCCCGCGTGGTCCTCACGCACGACGTGGCGCAGCGCGACAACCTCCGCGTCGGTCGTCACGACGGCGTGGTCGCCGTGGTGGAGCGTCTCAAGGGCAACCCGTTGTTCGCCCACGTCACGCTGAGCCGCAGCGAGCGCTCGGCGATCGCCGCGCTGGTCACCGACCTGCTGGAGGACGTCGCGCCCTGACCCGTACGCCTCCGGGCCCCGCACCAGGGGCCCGGGGGTGGGTCACAGGTCCTCGGGGCCCTTCACGGAGTTGTTCGGGTCGTCGAAGCGGGCGCCCTCGGGCCGTGAGTCCTGCGCCAGCAGGATCATCATGATCGGGCTGCCCACGTAGGGGATGAAAGACAGCAGGTACAACCAGCCGCTCTGGTTCGTGTCGTGCAGCCGCCGGATCGTCACGGCCAGGCTGGGGATGATCGCCAGCAGCGAGAATCCCATGGCCATCAGGAACATGAGGCCGAGCCCTGCCCCGGCAGCGTCCTCGCCGGCCGCGGCGCCGAGGACGACGGCAAGGAGAAGGCCGATGAGCATCACGCCCACGGCGACCAGGCTGAGACCGAGCGCCCAGAACCAGTACTCGCTGCGAGAGGCGCGTCCCGAGAAGTTGTTCCAGTTCTTCAGGCCCAGCTTCATGGCCTGCACGAACGTCACCCTGGGCCGCGGGGGTGCGCCGTAGAAGGAGCCGTACGGGGACAGGCCCTGCCCGGTGCCGTACGGCGAGTACTGGTAGCCGCCCGTGGCGTAGGTCTGACCGGCGGCGTAGGGCTGCGCCGGGTCGTACGTGTCGTAGCCCTGGGTGGTCTGGCCGTAGCCGGACTGCCCGTAGCTCCCCGACGACTGCCCGTACGGGCCGGGCGCCTGGCCGTACACGGGGAAGGACTGCGAGCCGTCGGAACCGTACCCGCCGGTGCCAGGAGACCGTGGGTCGTACGGGTCGCCGTACCCCGGGGTGTATCCCTGGTCGTAGGGGTTGCCGCTCGGGTGGCTCATGCGAAGCGCTCCTGTCCTGTCGCCGTCGGTGGTCCAGGGTAGCCAGCCGGGGCTACCGGGCCTCAGGCCGGGGTGGGCAGCACGTACACCGCGTAGTCCATCTCGCGGTCGCCGCGCCGCAGCGGCACCAGGGTCTCGGTGGCGTCGCCGAGCCGGCTGAGGTCGTAGAAGAGCTGTTTGCTCGGCCCCTGAGACCAGATGGCCAGGCGGCCGCCGGGGGCGAGCTGGGTGATCGCGAGCTCCAGCGTCGAGGGCGCGTACACACGTTCGTTCTGCGCCACGATCAGGAAGTCGGGGCCGTTGTCGACGTCGAGGGCGATGCCGTCCCAGGGGCCGAGGAATCCCGGCAGCGCCGGCGGCGCGGTGAGCACGTCGGCGATGTCGGCGTGGTGGAGGTGCACCCGGGGGTCGGCGGTGACCTCTGCCAGCACCGGGGTGAGGCCGTCGCGGGCCCAGCCGATCAGCGCGCCGGAGATCTCGACGACGTCCACCCGGGTGGCGCCCAGCTGCAGCAGCCGCTGTGTGGTGAAGCCGAGGCCCAGACCGCCGACCAGCACGCTGCCAGGGTTCTCCCCGAAGGTCTCGGCGAGCACCTTCTCGCTCTGGGTCTCGGCGGAGTCCATGGCGAAGGCGCCGTTGACGATCAGCTCGTCGATGGCGCCCGGGCCGTTCCCGCGGCGGCGGAGGGCGATGTCGAACCCGTCCTCGTCGGAGCGGGCCAGGGTCACGAGGTCCATCGGGACATCCTCGCAGGGTGTGCGACGATGGCCGGCGTGGCACGCAACAACAACGCCCGTCCCAGCGACATGCTCATCTCGCTGGCGGTGCTGCTGGTGCCGGTGGTGCTCATCTCCTGGTTCTTCACCCGAACGCCTGAGCCGAAGGCGCAGCCGGTCGACTGGAGGCCGGTGCTGGCCGACGCGCGCAGCCGGTCGCCGTACCCGGTGCTGGCGCCCGAGAACCTCCCCGACACCTGGGTGGTGACCAAGGCACGCTGGGCGGCGGTGGGGCAGACGTCGGTGAACCAGCAGCCCGCGCCGGGCAACACCTGGGAGCTGGGCGTGATGACGCCTGACCAGATGTACGTCAGCCTCACCCAGCGCGACGCCGCAGGGGAGCCGCTGGTGTCGGACCTGAGCGGCGGCGGCTACCTCGACGGCACCAGCACGGTCGGCGGTTTGACCTGGAAGCGCGTGCTGTCCCCGTCGGGTCGGACCCGGGTCATCTACCGCACCGAAGGGGCCGTGACGACGGTCGTGGCGGGAGACCTCGCGTACGAGGGTCTGGACGCCTTCGCCTCGACGCTCAAGCCCTGAGCGTGGACGAGCGGGTCCGGAGATCGACCGAGGAGGACCCGGCGGTCGAGCGAGGAGGATCCGAGCGTGCGAGGATCGTCCGAGTCGAGACCCGACCTGACCGAGCGGAGCGAGGTCAGGGCGTGAGCCCTGGACACCGCGTCCTGACCGAGCGAGTCCCTACGACGCCGCCTGCACGGCCTTCACGGCAGCCCCCAGCCCGATCCCCTGAGCCACGGTCAGGTCGCCACCGGCCACTGCGACCTGCAGGTCGCGGGTGAAGGAGTCCAGGTGCTTGCCGGTGTCCTTGCGGGCGAGCAGATCAGGGGTCATGTCGTCCCAGGAGGCCAGCAGCGAGTCCTTGCTCGGGCTGGGAGGCAGGTTCACGATGCCGCCACGGACGGTCTGGACGGCGACCTGGAGAGCGATCTGCTGCGCGGTCGCCGGTGCTCCGGTCGCGGCTGTCGTCGTCGTAGTGCCGGAGGGGCGCGGCGCTGTGGTGGCGGGCGCCGTCGAGGGAGGTGCTGTCGACGTGCGCGGCGCCGACGACGTGGGGCGGGCGGCAGATGACGAGGTACGGGCCGTGGCGGGCCCCGTCGGGGCGGTCGACGTGGTGGGTGCGGTGGTGGTGGCAGGGGCAGGGCTGCTGAGGCCCGACAGCGGGCCGATCCGACCAGTGCCGAACGCGAAGGCGAGGGCGCCGAGAACGAGCAGCAGCACCAGGACCACGACCGGGGCCGCCGAGCCTCGTCGCCGGGGCGCCGGGTCCCTTCGAGGTGGAGCAGATGGGGGCTCGGGCGCTGACGCCAGGGGTGCCGCTGCCACCAGCAGTGCCGCGGGCTCGTCGACCGGCCGCAGGGGCGTACGGGAGGGCCCGGCCGCCGTAGCCGCGGCCGTGGGCAGCACCGTGGTGGAGGCGGGGAGCACGGTGGTCGAGGAGGGCAGGACGGTCGTCGCGGCCGGTGCCCGGCGCGGAGGCGGGTTGTCGACCTCCCGCGCGATCTCGCGCAGGCGGGTCAAGGTCTCGCCGGCCGTGGGGCGTTCTGCGGGGACCTTCGCCAGCAGCTCGGTGACCAGCAGGTCCAGGTCGTGCGGCACCCGTACCCGCTCGGAGAGTGCCGGCGGCGGTGCGGTGACCTGCTGACCGGCCACTTCGACGGCGCTGCCCCCGTGGAACGGAGGCTGGCCGGTGAGCATCGCCATCACCAGGCAACCCAACGAGTAGACATCGCTGGCCGGCCCGACGCGGGTGCCGGAGGCCTGCTCGGGCGACATGTACGCAGCGCTGCCGATCGCGCTGGCCGGTGCGGTGAGCGTCACGTCGGCGTCGGCCAGGTGGGCGATGCCGAAGTCGAGCACGGTCGCGTGGCCCGTGGCGCCGACCATGACGTTGGCGGGCTTGATGTCGCGGTGGACCAGCCCGACGGCATGGGCGGCGGCGAGGGCTGAGGCCACCTGGGCTGCGATGTCGAGCGCTTCCGAGAGCGGGGCCGGGCCGTCGTCGCGCAGCAGCTGCGCGACGGAGCGCCCGGTGACGAGCTGCATCACGATGTACGCCCGGCCGTCCTCGGTGCCGGCGTCCATCACCGACACGATGTTCGGGTGGTTGAGACCGGCGGTGGCGACCGCCTCGCGCCGGAAGCGCGCCAGCAACGTGTCGTCAGCCGCGGTGCTGAGATCGAGGATCTTCACGGCCACGTCGCGGCTGAGGCGCGTGTCGCGGGCTCGCCAGACCGTCGCCATCGACCCTGAGCCGATGCGCTCGGCCAGCTCGTAGCGGCCGGCAACCTCCTGCGACGTCACCCGGCGATGGTAGCCGGGGGCCTGTGAGGGCCCCCCGTAGCTCCTGTCAGCGCGGCGACAGTGCCAGCGTCTCCACAGCCTGCCCGGTGACCTCGGCGATCAGTTCGAAGTCCTTGTCGAGGGCGAGCACGGTCAGGCCCGCCTTCTCAGCAGTCGCGGCGATCAGCAGATCTGGGATCGACGGTGCGCGGTGCTGGCCACGGTCGGCGAGGAGCATCTGCACCTCCCAAGCGCGGTCCTCCATCGCGGGTGTGAGGCGCTCGAGGGGCATCAGGGCAAGGGGTGGGAGCTCGAAGGCCTCGCGGCCAGCCGTACCGCTCCGCGCCGAGAATCCGAGCTCGAGACGTGTCATCGTCGAGAGGCGAACCAGGCCGCGCTCGATGCGCGAGTTCCACTGCTGCTGGCCGTCAGCCTGTCCCGCCTGCATCCGCACGTAGGCTGAGGTGTCGATCAGCCAGCCCTTCACCGCCACGCGGCGGCCATCACCGAGGGGTCGTCGAGGTCGCCGAAGACCGAGGCCGAACGGCTCCAGTCGTATGCCGTGATGACCACGTTCGCGGAGCTGACCTCGCCTTCGAGCCTTCGGCGCAGGAGCTCGTTGCGGGAGAGACCCTGGGACTCCGCCTCGGCATCGATGCGCGACACGGCTGCCTCGCTCAGGCCTCTGATGAGAATGTCGGTCACGATTACACCTCCAGAGTTGGTGATATCACGATAGCAGTCGCGTAAGTGCTTGCGGGGTGAGGGGGTGGCTGGACCCCGTACGCCCGCCACTCCCGCGTACGCGAGAATAGGAGGTCTCAGCCCAACCACCGCAAGGAGCGTCGTGACCGACGTTGACCACCGCCCAGATGCCACCGAGACGCTGCGCAGCACGCTGTCGCAGCGCGTGATGGTGCTCGACGGGGCGATGGGCACGATGGTGCAGCGGCACGGGCTGGGGGAGGCCGACTACCGCGGCGAGCGGTTCGCCGACTGGCACCGCGACGTCAAGGGCAACAACGACCTGCTCACGCTCACGCAGCCCGAGATCATCGGCGGCATCCACCGCGACTACCTGCTGGCCGGCGCCGACCTGATCGAGACCAACACCTTCAACGCGCAGCGGATCTCGATGGCGGACTACGGCATGGAGGAGCTGGCGTACGAGCTGAACCTGGAGTCGGCCCGCCTCGCCCGCCGGGTCGCCGACGAGGTGGAGGCCGAGACCGGCACGCCGCGCTACGTGGTCGGGGCGATCGGCCCCACGAACCGTACGGCGTCCATCTCGCCCGACGTCAACGACCCGGGGGCGCGCAACGTCACGTACGACGAGCTGGTCGAGGCGTACCTGGAGCAGGCGCGCGGCCTGGTCGACGGCGGCGCCGACGTGCTGATGATCGAGACCATCTTCGACACCCTCAACGCGAAGGCCGCGATCTTCGCCGTGGAGACGTTGTTCGCCGAGCACGGCCGCCGCTGGCCGGTCATCATCTCCGGCACGATCACCGACGCCTCCGGCCGTACGCTCTCAGGCCAGGTCACCGAGGCGTTCTGGAACTCCGTACGCCACGCGCGGCCGCTCGCCATCGGCCTCAACTGCGCGCTGGGTGCGGCCGACATGCGCCCGTACGTGGCGGAGCTGTCGAGGCTGGCCGACACGCACGTGTCGTGCTACCCCAACGCGGGCCTGCCGAACGCGTTCGGGGAGTACGACGAGACGCCGGAGACGTTCGCCGCCGCGGTGGCGGGCTTCGCCACCGAGGGGATCGCGAACATCGTGGGCGGCTGCTGCGGCACCTCGCCCGACCACATCCGGCCGCTGGCCGCCGGGGTGGCCGGTGCCACGCCGCGCCAGCCCGCCTTGGTCGCCCCCGCGATGCGCCTCTCGGGCCTGGAGCCGCTCACGATCGACGACGACTCGCTGTTCGTCAACGTCGGCGAGCGCACCAACATCACCGGCTCGGCGCGCTTCAAGAAGCTCATCCGCACCGGCGACTACACCACCGCGCTGTCGGTCGCGCTGCAGCAGGTCGAGGCCGGAGCCCAGGTCATCGACGTCAACATGGACGAGGGCATGATCGACGGCGTCGCCGCCATGGACCGGTTCTGCAAGCTGCTGGCCTCCGAGCCCGACATCACGCGCGTGCCGATCATGGTCGACTCCTCGAAGTGGGAGGTGATCGAGGCCGGACTGAAGACCATCCAGGGCAAGCCGATCATCAACTCCATCTCGATGAAGGAGGGCACAGAATCGTTCAAGCAGCACGCCGAGCTGGCACGCCGGTACGGCGCCGCGGTGGTCGTGATGGCGTTCGACGAGCAGGGCCAGGCCGACACGTACGAGCGGCGGGTGGCAGTGTGCGCGGAGGCGTACCGGATCCTCGTCGACGAGGTCGGCTTCCCGGCCGAGGACATCATCTTCGACCCCAACGTGTTCGCGCTGGCGACCGGCATCGAGGAGCACGCCGCATACGGGGTGGACTTCATCGAGGCCACCCGATGGATCAAGCAGAACCTGCCGGGCGCGCTGGTGTCGGGCGGCATCTCGAACGTGTCGTTCTCGTTCCGCGGCAACAACGCGGTGCGTGAGGCGATCCACTCGGTGTTCCTCTACCACGCCATCGCGGCGGGCATGGACATGGGCATCGTCAACGCCGGCCAGCTCGTCGTGTACGACGAGATCGACCCCGAGCTGCGCGAGCGCATCACCGACGTGGTGCTCAACCGGCGCCCCGACGCGGCCGAGCGGCTGCTGGAGATCGCCGAGCGCTTCAACGTGCGCGAGGAGGAGTCCGAGTCGGTGCAGGAGTGGCGCTCGCTGCCCCCTCGCGAGCGGCTCACGCATGCGCTGGTCAAGGGCATCGATGCGTACGTCGTCGAGGACACCGAGGAGGTGCGCCGCGAGATCCTGGCCGCGGGCGGCAAGCACATCGAGGTGATCGAGGGCCCGCTGATGGACGGCATGGACGTCGTCGGCGAGCTGTTCGGCGCCGGCAAGATGTTCCTGCCGCAGGTGGTGAAGTCGGCGCGCGTCATGAAGAAGGCCGTCGGCCACCTGGTGCCGTACATCGAGGCCGAGAAGGACCCCCAGGCCGCCGCCCGCTCCAACGGCACCATCGTGATGGCGACCGTGAAGGGCGACGTGCACGACATCGGCAAGAACATCGTCGGCGTGGTGCTGCAGTGCAACAACTACGACGTCGTCGACCTCGGCGTGATGGTGCCCGCGCAGAAGATCATCGACGCGGCCATCGAGCACGACGCCGACATCATCGGACTCTCGGGTCTGATCACCCCGTCGCTGGAGGAGATGGCCTCGTTCGCGGCGGAGCTGCAGCGGCTGGGCTGGACCAAGCCGCTGCTGCTGGGCGGCGCGACCACGTCGAAGGCGCACACGGCCGTGAAGGTGGCGCCGCGCTACGAGGGACCTGTGGTGTGGGTGAAGGACGCCTCCCGCTCCGTGCCGGTGGTGGCGTCGCTGCTCGCCGACGAGCGCCGGGGCGCGTTCGTCGCGGGGGTCGACGAGGAGTACGCGGCGCTGCGCGCCCGGCACGCCGCCAAGGTGGGGGAGCGGCCCCTGGTGTCGGTCGAGGAGGCGCGCGCCAACGCGACGCCGATGGACTGGGCCTCGTACACCCCGCCCAGGCCGCGCATGATCGCGCAGCAGACGCGCGACACCAGCGTCGAGGTGGAGCCGGTGCACGAGGCGCCGCAGCTGGTGAAGGTGTTCCACGACTACCCGCTCGACGAGCTGCGCCGCTACATCGACTGGTCGCCGTTCTTCGCGTCGTGGGAGATGCGCGGCCGGTTCCCCGACATCCTCCACAACCCGGCGCAGGGCGAGGCGGCGCAGAAGCTGTACGACGACGCGAACGCCATGCTCGACACGATCGTCGACGAGAAGTGGATCGAGGCGCGTGCCGTGGTCGGGCTGTTCCCGGCGAACGCGGTGGGCGACTCGACGGAGGTGTACAGCGACGAGTCGCGCACTCAGGTGCTGGCCACGCTGCAGCACCTGCGGCAGCAGGGGCAGCACCGCGAGGGCGTACCCAACCGTTCCAACGCCGACTTCGTGGCGCCGAAGGAGACGGGGCTGGAGGACTACGTGGGCGCGTTCGCGGTCACGGCCGGCATCGGGCTGCCGGAGCGCGTGAAGGCGTTCAAGGAGCAGCTCGACGACTACTCGGCGATCCTTCTGGAGTCGCTCGCCGACCGGCTCGCGGAGGCGTTCGCGGAGCGGATGCACGAGCGCGTACGGCGGGAGCTGTGGGGGTACGCGCCCGACGAGCACCTCGAGGGCGAGGACCTGATCGAGGAGCGCTACCGGGGTGTACGGCCCGCGCCGGGCTACCCCGCGTGCCCAGACCACACCGAGAAGGCGACGCTGTGGGAGCTGCTGCGGGTGACGGAGAACACCGGCATCGAGCTCACCGAGAGCATGGCCATGTGGCCTGGGGCGTCGGTCTCGGGCTGGTACTTCTCGCACCCGCAGTCGCAGTACTTCGTGGTCGGCCGCATCGGGCCTGACCAGGTGGCCGACTACGCCGAGCGCAAGGGTTGGGATCTGCCGACCGCGCACCGCTGGCTGGCGCCCGTGCTGGCGTACGACCCGGACGCCGCCTCGTGAGGACTCGCGCTGGGGCGTACGCGTGGATCGTCGAGGACGGCCGGATCCTGCTCACGTGCTTCCAGGGCATGGATCTGACCACCGGAGAGCCGGTGCGGTCGTGGACGCTGCCCGGCGGCGGCATGGAGATCGGCGAGCAGTGCGAGGACACGGTGCTGCGCGAGGTGGCCGAGGAGACCGGGTACGAGGTCGCGGTCGGCCCGCTGCTCGGGGTGAACAACGTCTACCTCCAGGCCGAGCTGACGTACGCACCGGAGCTCGGCGACCTCCACTCGATCCAGGTGGTGCACTCCGCGCGGGTGGTGGGCGGGGAGTTCCAGATCGAGGTCGACGGCTCGACCGTCGACGCGGGCTGGTTCCCGCTCGACGAGCCGATGCCGACCGACCGGGTGCCCCTGATCGACGCGGCGAACGCATTCGCTGCCCGGGCGGGGCTGCCGACGTACGAGCCGGGCCCACGGCGCGACGACTTCCAGACCGCCACGGCTGACCTCATCGCGCGGTCCCGCGCCACCGGGGGGTGAGCGTGCCGAAGCGCCGATGATGGTCGAGAACGGCGTCGACCCGCGTCGACTGTCGTCCTGGCCGCGGCGGTAGAGGTGCGGCCCGGGGGCCGAGCCCCCTCACCGACACGACCTCGGCACCGGTGAGGGACGGCGTGCGTCCTGGGGGCCGAGGGGCCTCAGTCGCGCTCGTCCCGGAGGCGCTGCGCGAGGTCGGCGAGAGCGGGGTGGTCCTCGTCGAGGCCGGCGAGCAGCAGGGCACCGTCGACCTCCGCGGCTGCCGACCGAAGCAGCGCATCGGCGGCCCGGGCGGAGAGGTTCTGCCCCGCCCGCCGCTCGGCGGTTCCGGCACGCGCGGGGTCGGCAAAGGCGACGAGGATCTCGGCGGCGTGGGAGCGTACGGCAGCGTCGTCGCTCGTCAGCGCGCCGGCAAGGGCGTCGATCGCGGGCGCTCCCGCCTGCAGGAGAGCCCGGGTGAGCCCGAGGCGGCGCTCCGCGTCGGCGGCGCCGAGATGGGTCACCAGCGTCGGGATCCCGTCGCCGATGCGTCCCAGCGCCCACCAGGCCTTGGCGGCGACGGTCGGGTCGGGGTCGGCCGCGTGCGGGAGGATCGCCGGCACGGTCGCCGGGTCGCCGATCTTGCTGAGTGCGTGAAGGATGGGCTCGCGCGGCAGGTCCCGGTCGAGCGCCTTCACCAGCTCGGGCGTCGCCGCGTCGGGGCGGGCGACGACGGCCCAGATCAGCGTCTCGCGCACGAAGTCGTCGGTCTCGGCCGCCATCGCGGCCACGAGCGCGGGCATGACCGGGGTGGCGTCCTGCGCGCCGAGCTCCATCGCCGCTTGCTGGCGCAGGCGCGGGTCGTCGGAGCGGAGCGCGTCGAGGAGGGTGTCGAGGGAGGTCACCTGCGCAGCGTACGTGCGTCGATCCAGCGCGCACGTCGGTCGCACCCAGGAGCGAGCCCTGGGTGCGTGGTGCACCCTCTCCTGGCGACGTTGTGCGCCGGGCGTCTCGCCCCAAGCGCGATCAGGGGAGAACGAGTCGAGCCGTCAGTCCTCGTCGCGAGGGGCCGTCTTGGCGTCGACCTTCGCCCTGGCCCCGTCGAGGAACCCCTGGCAGACCTCGGCGAGCTGCTCGCCCTTCTCCCACAGCGCCATCGACTCCGACAGCGACGTGCTGCCCGACTCCAGGGAGCGCACCACCTCCTGCAGCTGGGCGCGCGCCTCTTCGTACGTCATCTCTGTCTCAGCCATGCCCGTCCTCACTGCTGTCGCTGCGTGCTGCTGGGGTGATGTCGCGGACCTCGAGCACCAGCTCGCCGTCGCGCACGTAGGCGAGCAGGTCGTCGCCCTCGTCGAGGTCGTGCACCGAGCCGACGACCTCGCCGTCGCCGGTGCTGAGGATCGCGTACCCGCGCTCCAGGGTCGCCTTGGGCGACATGGCGCGTACGCGGGCCAGCCCGCTGCTGACCGCCGCTGACTCCTCGCGCAGCTGGCCGTTGATCGCGCGCCTGCCGCGTGCGCGGAGGTCAGCGACCTGGGTCGCGTGGACGCGGTGGGCGCCGAGCGGGTCGCGCAGCACGGGCCGGGCGCGGAG
>CAKZHP010000072.1 GCA_936924635.1 uncultured Propionibacteriaceae bacterium | reverse complement strand
AAGGCGAGCGGGGCGGGATGGCCATGATGGACTCCAGGAACGGAATGGAAAAGCGCCCGACCGGGCCGGTTCGTCCACGCTAAATCTGGCTCGGGGAGGCAACCTGAGTACGCGTACCGGGATTCGCGTGAGCAGCCGCTACCGTCCTAGCTGACCACCCGGAAGGAGATCACGAATGCCCACTTTTCATACGACTCTGCTGTTGAACGGCAACAACGTCGGCATCGAGGTGCCATCCGAGGTCGTCGCCGAACTGGGCAGCGGCAAGCGGCCGAAAGTGGTGGTGACCGTGAACGGTTACACCTATCGGAGCACGGTGGCGGTGATGGGTGGGCTGAACCTGATCCCGCTGAACGCCGCCCATCGCGGCGCTGCCGGAGTCGCCGGTGGTGAGGAGCACGACATTACCCTCGAACTCGACGAGGCGCCACGCACCGTCGAGGTGCCCCCGGACGTGGCGACCGCGCTGGCTGAGGCCGGGTTGCGCGAGGCCTTCGACGGGCTGTCCTTCACCCAACGCAAGGAACACGTCCGCGCGATCTCCGACGCCAAGAAGCCCGAGACCCGCCAGCGCCGCCTGGAGAAGCTGCTCACGACGCTGGGCGGCTGAGGCCGGGACGGCATTACTAAGGTGAGCGGCATGGGCACTGATGCTCCGCTGATCACTCAGGTCGTCGACGGCGCCGACAGCGAGGACTACCTGTCGCTGCGACGGCTGGCAACGCCGCGGGCCGAACGGTTCAAGCTCGGCAAGGCACTGCGGCACAAGGTCCCCCGGCGCGCGCTGGCGGAATGGTCGGCGCCGGCCAACCGTCCCGACCCGATCGACCTGATTCGCTTCTCCCACATCGGTCGGGTGGAGCATCTGATCCCGACCCGGGTCGCCCGGATGATCGGCTCGCCCTACGGCTTCCTGCGCGGCACGGCGGTCGTGATGGCCGACGACGTCGCCTACCTGCCCTCCACCGGGATCACCCCGGTGGTGTGCGGCGACTCCCACCTGGGCAACTTCGGCTTCTACGCCTCGCCCGAGGGCGAGCTGGTGATCGACCGCAACGACTTCGACGAGGCGCACCCGGGTGCCTGGGAGTGGGATCTGCGGCGGTTGGTGGCCGCGATCCACGTCGCCGGACGGGAGAACAACGCGACCGAGGAGCAGTGCGACGAGGCGGTGCGGGCCTGCGTCCGGGCCTATCGCGATCACGTCCGCTACCTCGCCGACCAGCCGCTGCTGGCCCGCTCCTACTCGCGGATGGACGCCGAGCGGCTGTCCGACTCGGCGGGCAACACCGGGTTGAAGGCAGAGATCGAGCGTGCGGCCAAACGGGCGCGGACGCGCACCAGCGACCGTGCCCTTCCGCGATTCACGCACGAGCACCAGGGCCGTCGCCGGATCGTGGACGAGCCGCCACTGATCGTGCATGTGGACGATCGCGAGTACGACGCTATCGCCGCGGGTCTGGACGACTATCTGCAGACGCTGGCGCCGCACTGGCGGCGGGCGATCGGCGGCTACCACCTGATCGACATCGCTCACAAGGTGGTCGGTGTCGGCAGCGTGGGGCTGCGCGCGTACGTGGCGTTACTGGAGGGGTCGAGCCCGTCCGACATGGTGTTTCTGCAGTTGAAGCAGGCCAGGCGCTCGGTGCTCGCGCCGTACGTCCACGGTGAGCGGGCCTGGCACAAACACCAGGGGCAGCGGGTGGTGGAGTACCAGCAGGCGCTGCAGACGGTCAGCGATCCGCTGCTCGGCTGGACCACGATCGACGACCGCCAGTACTACGTCCGGCAGTTCCGCAACATGAAGGGCACCGTGCCGCTGGACGCGATCGACGCCAACGCGCTGTCCGACTACGCGGGGATCGTCGGCCGGCTGCTCGGCAAAGGCCACTCCCGCACCAGCGGAGCCTCGATGATCGCCGGCTACCTGGGCAAGAGCGACGCGGTTGCCGATGCCCTGGTGACGTTTGCCCGGTTGTACGCGGATCAGACCGAGGCAGACCATGCCCGGTCGGTGCAGGCGGTGCGTCGGGGGGATCTGCCGTGCGATCCAACGGCTCTGGAAAACCGGGCGTCGGCGTTCCTGCCTGGGGCGTGAGGCTGGGACCGACCTATAACTTCACCAGCCCCTTTGTCGGGAGTGGCCTGAATAGCTCGAATGACTGATAGGGGTAGAAATGGGCCCAGAAGACCGCGATCCGAGCGTCAACCCACACCTGCCGTACTCACCAGACGCCTCGGAGGCTTGGCCGTCCTCCCCGGCGGACGCCCAACGACGACTGTTCCATGCGTGAGATCGCCTGATCCACGCACCTTGAGTCGATGGCGTCTGAGCGGGTTACCGGGGTTCCGGTGCCCGACCGCCACCCGACATGGGCGGGTACGGGTCGCCCAGCTTGATGACGGCCCGGTTCTCAGAAACCTCCATGACCTGCACCCCGCAGGACGCGAAGCTATCCCGCCACCCCAAACCGTGCCACGCGCCCGCCCCCCAGAGGGTGCTTGGCCCGTGCTGACCATTCGGGGCCCCGACGTGCATCACCGCGTACTCGCTGTACCTGGGGTCGCTGGAGGCCTGCAGCCGTGCGGCACCCGGCGCGGTCGTGTCCACGTGCCAGATCGCGACACCCGCCCCCGGTACCCAGCTTTCGTAGCCGATCTGCAGGTCGGACCTGTTGGCCCGGAATTCGAGCAGGTAGAACTCCAGGGGACGACCTGGCCGGTGGATGATGATTGGCGCGTCCGGTTTGTTGACGCCTGGGAGCACCACGTGTCCTCTACTCGCGTCGGTGAACACCCGCGGCTCGCTCCACCCCAGGACCAGTTTGTGCCAGGGATCGAGATGACAGGCGACCTGATTCGCCTGCGTCCCGCCGACGGAGGTGCTCATCATCGTGAGCTGAGCGCTCTTGCCCTGCGGCCATCCGTACAGGTCCAGTGCACCGAGCGAGTGCGCCACTTCATGAGCGAACAACGTGAAGCTGTTGCCTTCTCCGAGAAAGGCGCACAGCAGACGGACCTTGCGCCCGGTGGCAGTGGTGATCTCGTTGACGGCTCGGTTCACCGGCCCGAAGTTCGGAATGTTCTCCACGGTGATGACCAGGAGTTCGTCGGGGCCGACGTCACCGTCAGCGTCAAGGTCGAGTTCGTCGAGGTTCAGAGCATTCTGGCGGACAGCCTCCGTCACGATCCGGTGCCCGCGGCCACTGGCGTCCCCGAGATCCGCGGCGGAGGGCGCCGCCAATCGGATCGGGCCCACCACCTTCCAGCGCAACGGCCGAAAACGGTGCTGGGAGTTCTCGGCGAAGTATTCGAGCAGGCTGCCCGGATTGTCGGGCGTGAAGGGTGGCGTGCCTCCCAACCTGCCGACGAGGGTGGAGTACCAGGACGCCGACCGACTCAGCGGGGGGTGTCCGTCGTAGTTGACGAGAACGGTGAGCACCTGGAAGTTGCCCAGGGCCGGTTTCCCGCCGGGACGCATGCTGTCGTAGCCGAAATCGGCAAGCGGCACTGCCGTCGGGACTGCTTTGGGCCCGAATCGAAGTCGGTCGCTCAGTTGCGGATCGCGGATCAGCTCCGGCAGGACTCGGCCGTCAGTGTCCGGCTTCTCCACTTGCCCCGAACACGTTCGACGTTCAACATCCCCGATGGCGTTCATGAATCCTCCCCGGTTACGACTGCAATAGATGGCATCTGAAGTCTGTCCAAAGATCGGAGAACGTGAATCGGTAGAATTGCCTAAATCTCGGGCTCGCCGATCCGGGAAAGCCTGGCGAAGGGGCACGCCACGATGACCGCTGACCACCTTGCCCTCGGGGTCATGCCGAGTGTGCCGACGGCATGGTTGGCGACAGCAATCCGCAGGCTGCGCGGAATCCGCCCACAGTTGCAGGTGTCGCTGCGCGCGATGTGGGCAGACCACTCCTCGCTGGCCGCCGTTCGGGAGGGGTCTGTCGACCTGGCGTTGCTGATCGGCCCGATCGGAGACCCGCGGCTGTCAGTGACCACCCTGTGCTCCCTTGCGGCGCAAGCATTCGTCGGGCCTGACAACCCCCTGGCCGGGCATCGATCTCTGCAGCTGACAGACCTGTTGCACGAGCCGACCTTCCGCCGTCCTGAGCCGGTGGACGTCGCCTGGCGCGAACACTGGCTGCACTCGAGTGCTCGTGCCGGGCGGGAACCCCGATTCGTGACGGTGGGCGCGACGACCGAGCAGGATGCGATCCTGGCGATCGGCACTACTCGGGCCGTCGGCTACGCGCCGTCCAACTGGGCGGCCGGATCCGGCCTGATCAAGGTGCCTGTCATCGACGGGCCAGTCGCCCCGGTCCAGGTGATCCGGCCGCTGGGTCACTCCTCGGGCGTCGTCCATGAGTTCTGTCATGCACTCGCCTCGGCTGTCACGAGCGCTCCCGCGGCGGAGGCTCGGGTGGCGGGGCTGGCCTGTCTCGGCTGGACCAACAAGGAGATCGCCATGCATTGCCGGGTCTCCGTGAGAACAGTTGACGCCCAGATCTCATCACTCCTGCGGCGGTACGGCGTCCGTAACCGGACTGAGCTCATGAGCCGATGGCAGCACGAGCCGGTCGTGGACCTTGACTGAGCAGGGAGACGCTGCGCCCGAAGAGAGTCCGGGTCAGTCGTCGTAGACGTGTCTGCGGTGGAAGTTGAGCGCTGAACGCGACGCGGTCGGCCCGCGCTGACCGAGGTAGCGGGACCCGTACTTCTCACTGCCGTAGGGGTGTTCGGCCGCGCTGGAGAGCCGGAAAAAGCAGAGCTGGCCGATCTTCATCCCCGGCCAGAGCAGGATCGGAAGGGTGGCGACGTTGCTCAGCTCCAGGGTGACGTGCCCGGAGAAGCCCGGGTCGATGAACCCGGCCGTGGAGTGCGTGAGCAGCCCGAGCCGGCCCAGACTGGACTTTCCCTCCAGCCGGGCGGCGATGTCGTCCGGCAGCGTGACGACCTCGAAAGTGGAGCCGAGCACGAACTCGCCGGGATGCAGCACGAACGGTTCGTCCCGCTCGGTCTCGACCAGGCGGGTCAGGTCGGGCTGGTCCTGCGCGGGGTCGATCACCGGGTAACGGTGGTTGTCGAAGAGCCGGAACCAGCGGTCCAACCGCACGTCCACACTGGACGGTTGGATCATCTGCTCATCAAACGGCTCCAGCCGCACCCGCTCGGCGTCGAGCTCGGGATGAACTCGGGCCAGGAGCGGCGCCACATCGCGACCATCGCCGGGTACTTGCCCTGCCAGGCATCCGCGAACTCCTCGAACGCCGTTTCGGCGGCCTCGAGCGTGGGCGCGCCGTACACAGCCTTGAGCTGGCGGGTGATCGCCGACCAGTGCGCCTTGGACGCGTACCGCAGACTGTTGCGCACCAGGTGCACCACACACGTCTGAACCGTCGCCTGGGGCCAGGTCGCAACGATCGCGTCCGGGAGCCCCTTGGGGCCGTCGCAGCGGACGATGCATGCGTCGAGGATGCCACGGTTGCGCAGGTCGGTCAGCATGTTCATCCACTGCTTCGCGCCCTCCCCGCCGGTCGGGCCGACCCACAGCCCGAGGACTTCCCGGATCCCCTCGACGCTGATCCCGACCGCGACATAGACGGGCCGGTTCGCGACCGTCCCAGAGCGGACCTTCAATACGATCGCGTCGATCAGGATGACCGGGTACACCGGGTCGAGCGGACGGGCCTGCAGTCCCGCAGGTCCTTCAGGACCTGGTCGGTGACCCGGGAGACCAGGTCCTTGGAGACGGTCGTGCCGTACACGTCGGACAGGTGGTTGACGATGTCGCCGGTGGTCAACCCCTTGGCGTACAGCGAGATGACGTTCGCGTCGAACCCCGGCAGTCGGCGTTGATGCTTGGGCACAATCACCGGCTCGAACGTGCCCGCCCGGTCCCGCGGCACCGCCACGGTCACCTCACCGATGTCGGTGCGGACCGTCTTGGGTGTCGACCCGTTCCGCGAGTTCCCGCCGTTGCG
>CAKZHP010000071.1 GCA_936924635.1 uncultured Propionibacteriaceae bacterium | reverse complement strand
CGGGGTTGGCGACCGAGTCGCCCGGCTCGGCCGGGGGCGCGGGCGGCGCGGGCTGCGTGGTGGCCGAGGTGCGGGCGCGGGCGACCTCCTCAGGCGTCTTCACCGTGAGGTTCGGCATCTCGTTGCCCGTGACCGGCTTCGCCACGCCGCGGACCTCGCCGGTGGTGACGTCGATGTATACCGGGTACGGGTTCGGGACCATGCCCAGCTCGCGTGCCCGGCGTGCCACCTCGGCGGGCGTGGAGCGACGGTCGGCCTCGGCCTGGAGCTGCGCCTCCTGGTAGGACAGCGCCTTGGCCTGCGCCTCCAGCTTGCGCAGCTCGAACGACTGCTGCTGCACGGTGGTCTGCAGCATGACCAGGCCGACCATGCCGAGGCCCAGCACCCCGAGCAGGATGACGAGGAAGGGGGTGCGTGCGACGGTGGTACGACGACGCGGCACCGCCGTCAGGGTCGCCCGGGTGCTCCGGGCGCCGTGGCTCTCGGCCGGGACCGCACTCATGCCGCCTCCTCGATGCGTTCGGCCGCGCGCAGCCTGGCCGAGGCGGCGCGCGGGTTGGTCTGGGTCTCGGCCTCGTCGGGGCGCTCGGCTCCCCGGGTGAGCAGCCGCAGCTCGGGGCCGTACCCGGCGGGGACGACCGGCAGGTTGCGCGGGGCGCGATCGGAGGTGGCGACCCGCAGCGTGGTCTTCACGAGCCGGTCCTCCAGGGAGTGGTAGGCCAGCACGGCGATCCGGCCGCCGACCGCGAGGGCGGCGACCGCCGCGGGGAGCACGCCCTCCAGCGCGTCCAGCTCGGCGTTGACAGCGATCCGCAGGGCCTGGAAGGTGCGCTTGGCGGGGTGACCGCCCGTGGCGCGCGCCGCGGCCGGAATGGCGTCGGCGATGGTGGTGACGAGCCGGGCGGAGGTGTCGAACGGCTGCCGCTCGCGCTCGGCGACGATGCGCGAGGCGATGCGGTCAGCGAAGCGCTCCTCGCCGAAGACCCGCAGGATGCGGGCGAGCTCGCGCTGCTCGTACGTGTTGACGATGTCAGCGGCGGTCGTCTCGTCGGAGGCGTTCATGCGCATGTCGAGGGGGGCGTCGACCGCGTACGCGAACCCGCGCTCGCGGCGGTCGATCTGGAGGGAGGACAGCCCGAGGTCGAGCAGGATCGCCTGCACCCGCGGCTGGCCGAGGTCGGCGAGCACGTCGGGCAGCTCGTCGTAGACGGCCTGCACGAGGCGTACGCGGTCGCCGAAGGCCGAGAGCCGCTCCCCCGCAACCGCCAGGGCGTCCGCGTCGCGGTCGATGCCGATGAGGCGGGCCTCCGGGCACGCGGTGAGCATGGCGGCGGCGTGACCGCCGAGGCCGAGGGTGCCGTCGACATAGACCGACCCCGGAGCGGCCAGCGCCGGGGCCAGGAGCTCGGTGATGCGGTGCAGCATCACGGGGACGTGGACGTCTGCGGCGACCATCTCGACCCCATCCCCTGCTCGTTCCTCGGTGCCGGCACCGTGCCGACCGGTTCCGACCCGGGCCCTGTGGGGTTCCTCCTGGCACCGGGGAAGGTGCGCCAGGCGGCAGGGCAGTCGGGTCGAAGCCGGAAGGCACGGGGCCCGCGGTTTCTCGTGTCGCCCGGGGGCGACGTGGTCGTGCGTCACATCTCGTTCAAGAACTTCTCGTCCAGGTCGTCGGCCGCGCTGGCCCACCGCTCGGGGTTCCAGACCTCGAGCCGGTCGGTGCTGCCCACCATCACGACCTCCCGGTCGACGGCGGCGTACGCCCGCAGGTCCTCGGGCACCAGCACCCGACCCGCCCGGTCCATCGGGTTGTCCGACGTACCGGCACCGAGCCAGCGCTGCAGGGCACGCAGCTCCTTCTCGGTGGTGCAGCGGGAGCTCCAGCGCGCGACCAGCGCCTGGAACTCCTCGGCCGTGTAGACCGCGAGACAGCCCTCCTGGACCCTCGCGACCATCACGCCCTGGTCGAAACGCTCTCTGTACTTGGCCGGAAGAGTGAGCCGCCCCTTCTCGTCGAGCCGGAGCCGGAACGTCCCGGTGAACGGCTGCTGCACCGAGACCCTCCCCTCCTGCGTCGACGTGGTCGAGATCACTCCACCGCGCCCCACTTTAACCCACTTCGGCCCACTATGGGCCCCATCGGTCCCCACCGGCGCCTCGTGTCGCGACAGGAGCGGCACCGGGTCGTTCGGGCGCAGACCGTTGGCGCCCGCCAGGGCCGTCGACCCGCGTCCGGCTCTGGGCAACCGGTCGCAGTGGGCAACCGGTCGCCGGTCGGCCGGCCCGGGGGTCGTGGGACCGCTGGCCGGGTCGCCTCGACCTCCCCCGGGAGGGCGGTTCTCGGGCGGGTCCCGTAGGGTTGCTCGGGGATCAGGCCCAGATGTGAGCTAAAGGAGCGGTGTTGAACACCAAGCTGTCGCTGCCCGACGTCCTCGACGTCATGGGCAAGGTCCGGACGGCGATCGAGACGGTGATCGAGGGCAAGCGCGGTGCCATCGACATGGCGATGGTCGTGCTGCTGGCCGAAGGTCACCTGCTGCTGGAGGACGTCCCCGGGGTCGGCAAGACCATGCTGGCGAAGGCGCTCGGCCGCTCGATCGACTGCAGCGTCCGGCGCATCCAGTTCACGCCCGACCTGCTGCCGAGCGACGTCACCGGAGTCTCGGTGTACAACCAGCAGACCCGGGAGTTCGAGTTCAAGCCGGGCGGCATCTTCGCCAACATCGTCGTCGGTGACGAGATCAACCGCGCCTCGCCCAAGACCCAGTCGGCGCTGCTGGAGTCGATGGAGGAGCGGCAGGTGTCCGTCGACGGGCAGACGCACCGCCTCGACAGCCCGTTCATGGTGATCGCCACGCAGAACCCGATCGAGATGGAGGGCACCTACCCCCTCCCCGAGGCTCAGCGCGACCGCTTCATGGCGCGCATCGAGATGGGCTACCCGACCGTGAACGCCGAGCTCGAGATGCTCGACACGCACGGCCAGGTCGACCCCCTGGCCGCTCTCTCCCCCGTCACCGACGCCGCCACGATCAGCGCGCTGATCGCCGCCGTGCGCGACGTGTACGTGGCGCCCTCGGTCAAGCAGTTCCTCGTGGACGTGGTCAGCGCCACCCGGTCGAACCGCGACCTGCGCCTCGGTGCGTCGCCCCGCGCCAGCCTGCAGCTGCTGCGCGCCGCGCGCGCCCAGGCGGCGCTTTCGGGGCGCGACTACGTGCTCCCCGACGACATCAGCGGCCTGGCCGTCTCCGTCCTCGCGCACCGCGTGCTCCCCTCGACCGAGGCGCAGCTGGCGCGCCGGTCGGTGGTGGAGATCATCACCAAGGCCGTCCGCGGGGTGCCCGTGCCCGACAAGGGGTGATGCAGTTGCCGCGCCGCAACCCCTGGCCCCTGCTCACCGTGCGGGGCAAGACGTTCGCCATCCTCGGCGGGCTGCTGCTGGTCGCCGGCATCGCGTTCGGCCAGCGCGACGTGCTCTGGTTCGGGCTGTTCCTCGTGATCCTGCCGCTCGCCGCGCTGCTGGTGGTGGGTCGCGCCCGGCTACGGCTGGCCTGCGAGCGGCGCGTGTCGCCCCCCGAGGCCGTCGTGGGTGACCGGCTCACCGGGGAGCTGGTGGTCACCAAGTCCGGCGCCCTGCCGACCGGCCTGCTGCAGTTCGAGGACTCGGTCCCGCGCGCCCTGGGGCGCCCGCCCCGGTTCACGGTGCACCGCTTCGCGGGCAAGTGGCGCCGGGAGATCACCTACCCCCTCGCCGGGCTGATGCGCGGCAAGTACCGCACCGGCCCGCTGACCGTGCGCGCCACCGACCCCTTCGGCCTGGTCAAGCTCGACCGGCGGTTCTCCGCCACCAGCGACGTCATGGTGACGCCGCGGATCGTGCCGCTGCCGATCATGCGCAACGCGGTCGGCTCCGGGGCCAGCGGCGAGGCCTCCCCCCAGAAGGTCGGCGTGGTGGGCCAGGACGACGTGCTGGTCCGCGAGTATCGCTCCGGCGACGACGTGCGCCGCATCCACTGGCGATCCACCGCCCGGCGCGGCGAGATGATGGTCCGCCGCGAGGAGCAGGCCTGGGACCCTGCGGCGACCGTGATCCTCGACTCGCGCGCCGCGTCGCATGCCGGCAAGGGGCGTACGGGATCGTTCGAGTGGGCCGTGTCGGCCGCCGCCTCCGTGGCGCTCCACTTCGTCGACGCCGGCTTCCGGGTCGACCTGTTCGACGCCGACGGCGGCATGGTCGCTTCAGACCGCCTCGCGAACGCCACCGTGACCCGGCAGCAGGTGGTGAACGCGATGACCGAGGTGCAGCTGTCGGAGCGCTCGACCCTGGCGCGCACGGTCGACCACGCCCTGATGGCCCAGCGGGGCCAGCTGATGGTGGCGGTCACGGGGCGACTGACGCCCGGTGACGTGGAGCTGCTGCTGAACGCCCAGCGCAACCGGGCGCGGTGCTTCGCCCTCGTCGTCGACGTGGACACCTTCACCGCGCGCAGCGAGCGCAGCACCGCCGAGGAGTACGACGACCACCGCACGGCCCTCGACCTGCTCCGAGGTCACGGCTGGCGTGTCGTGGAGGCATCGCAGGGGGCCGAGGTCGCCGACGCCTGGGCGGACCTCGACAGGATGGGGGAGTTCGTCTGATGCGCACGACCGATCGGCTCTGGATCGCCGTCGCCTTCGCCGGTGGCCTCGGCTCGCTCACGCTGCTGCCCCTCACCCAGGACACCGGATACCTGGCCCCGGTCTGGGTGATGGTCGCGGTGCTCGCGGGTGTGGCGATCGGTGCGGAGCGGCTGCGCGTGGCGAAGCCGCTGACCACGCTGGTGCAGTTCGTGCTGACCGTGGTGATGTTCCTCATGCTGGCGGCCGGCGCCGGACGCCAGGACCTGTCCTGGTGGCAGCGGCTGCTGCCCTTGGTGCGCACCGGGTACGACCACATCCGCTCCACCGAGGCGCCGATGCCGCCGAACGACGGCGTGCAGCTGATCTTCGTCATGATGACCGTGCTGCTCACGCTCACGGCCGGCATCCTGGCTGACCCGTTGGAGCGCCCCTCGTTCACCCTGGCCCCCTTGCTGACCCTCTACCTGGTGCCCGCGGTGGCGTTGCGTACGGACGTCCAGGCCCTGTCGTTCCTGAGCGTGGTCGTGGGCTATCTCGCAATCCTGCTCGCCGATGGGATGAACACCGACCGCCGCTGGACGCGCAACCTCACCAGCGACAGCGTCGGTCGCAGCCGCGGCTCGGGCGGGGTCTGGCGGGTCGCGGCGCTGGTCGCGGTGCCTGCTCTGGTGGGAGCCGTGCTCCTGGGGCTGATGCTGCCGACGTTCAGCCCGACCTTCGTGTCGTCGCTGCGACCCAACGGCTCGGGCCCCATCGAGATGGCGGACCCTCAGCTGGACCTGCGACGCAACCTTCAGCAGCCGGAGAACCGGGTCGTCCTCACGTATACGACGAACAAGCCGAACGGCACCTACCTGCGTCAGGCGACGCTCCCCGTGCTCTCCGCCGCCGGCTGGCAGCAGTCGCAGGTAAGCCTGCGGCAGGGGGCGATCGGGGCGGTGCCGGGTGTCGGTTCCGCGCCCGGTGGCGGGTCGCGCCAGACGCAGCTCGAGATCGGTGAGCTGCGCTCGATGTACCTGCCTGCCCCGTACGCCCCCAGGGCGCAGAGCGCGCCCGGCGAGTGGTCGTGGGACCCGTCGTCGCTGATGATCATCGCCACCGGGCAGGACCGGAACCGCGCGACCGAGGGTCTGCGCTACAACGTCGAGAGCTGGGACATCGTGCCCGACGGCGAGGTGCTCTCCGCCGCTCGGACGGGTGTGCCCGACGGCGCCACCGCGACGATGGAGATCCCCAGCGACGTGCCGCAGTCGATCGTCAAGCTGACCGGCGACATCACCGCCAACATCGACTCGCCTGCTCTCAAGGCGGCGGCCATCCAGGCGTACCTGCGCGGGCCCCAGTTCAAGTACTCGGTGCAGGGCGCCAGCGGCGACACGAACTACCAGGCGCTCGAGACCTTCCTCACCAAGACCCGCACGGGTTACTGCGTGCAGTTCGCCGGGTCGATGGCGCTGATGGCCCGGATCGCGGGCATCCCTTCCCGCGTGGCCGTCGGCTTCCTGCCCGGCCAGAAGGTGGGCGACCGCTACCAGGTCACCGCGCACGACATGCACGCCTGGCCGGAGCTGTACTTCGAGGGTCTGGGCTGGGTGCGCTTCGAGCCCACCCCGTCGGTCGCCACCGCTCCTCCGTGGACCGTCGTCGCGCCCAACCAGCCCTCCGCTCCGCCCACGACCGCTGCCCCGTCGGCTGAGCCGTCGGTCGAGCCCTCCGCCGCTGCGCCGACCGAGGCGCCCACGACCGAGGTGACGCCGCCCGTCGGACCTGAGGCGGCGAGGACGCCGGTCGGGCGGTACCTGGCGATGGCGGCCCTGGGCCTGGTGGTCCTGGCTGTGCTGCTGGCACCGATGGTGGTGCGCGTGCTGACCCGGCGGTCGCGTCTTCGTGGCACGGGCGACCCGGCCGTCGACGTCGACACGGCGTGGGCTGAGGTCCGCGACACCTGGCTGGACCTGGGACGGACGTGGCCTTTGGGATCCCCCCGCCAGGCGGGCGCAGCCGTCTCGGAGTCGCTGCACGACGACGAGTCCAAGGCGGCCCTCACCGGGCTCGTGACGACGGTGGAGCGTTCTCGGTACGCCCGTACGGTGGGCTCCACCGCCGAGCTCGAGGCGCAGACGACCCGCCTGCTGAACGGTCTGCGGTCGGGGATGACGTGGGACACCGCGCTCCTGGCACGCTTCTTCCCCCGCTCTGTCCAGCAGCGGCTGCAGGACTGGGTCGAGCAGCAACGCCAGGCCGTACGTGCTCGGGTGTCCCGCCCCGAGGAGTCAGCCGAGCCTGCCCCGCAGGGCGAGGGTCAGGCGCGCGACGACGCCAGCTTCCGGCCGCCGGTGGGTGCCGGGCGCCGCTGAGAGGCGGCAGGTCAAGCGTCGCCTGGCGCGGCGGCCAGAGACACGTACGCCTCTGCTCGACCAGGTCGAGCAGAGGCGTAGGGCTGTACCGAATCGGGTCAACCCTCGTCGCTGCGGTGGCGCCAGCGCTCCTCCAGCCGGTCCATGAGCTGGTCGTTGCGGGTGGCCTTGGTGCGGGTCTCGCCAGGGTTGACGTGGCGCCAGCTGGCCAGGGCCACGATCGTCGAGGCGAGCATGATCAGGAAGCCGAGGACGCTGACCGACCAGTGAATGCTGATGCCCGCGACGAGCACACCGATGCCGAGGAGGAAGCCGACACCCCCCAGCATGGCGCGCCGACGATGGAGGGTGCGGACGGACGAGCCTCGCAACGTGCTGGCGAGCTTCGGGTCGTCGGCGGCGAGCGCCGCCTCGAGCTGAGCCAGGAGCTCCTGCTCCTTCTCGGAGAGGGCCATGCTGCACCTCCACTGTGCTGGTGAGGACGCCAGCATAGGTCGGCACGGTGGCGCGAGGAAAGGGGTGGACCTGTGACTTCTCATGGGCGGGCCGGGAGCGTCTCCCCCCTCCTGGGTATGCCGCGCCACCTGCCCGGACCGTCCGGCTCTGCTCGACCAGGTCGAGCAGAGGAACACGGCTTCCCTCCGGCTCTGCTCGACGGGGTCGAGCAGAGGCGTAGCCGCTCAGCGGGCGGCATCGGCGCACGCTCGGGACGGCCCTGCTGAGCCTCAGTCCCAGCCCCCGGGGCCGATGGTCGTCACCCCGGGCCTGGTGAGCGCGGCACGCTGCACCGCCTTGGGCCCGTACCTCAGGATCGCCTTGTCGACGGCCTGCTCCGCCTCCCGCCAGCCGCGCTCGGGCTCGTCGAGGGTCGGCTGCTGGTAGGCGGCCTCCCGCTCCACGAGCCCCTCCAGCCGCACCCCCACCTTGCGGATCCGCGCCCGCTGCAGGTGCAGGGCGTCGAACAGCCGCACGGCGGCGGCGTGCACCTCGCCGGTGACGTCGGTCGGGGTGGAGAGGGTGACCGAGCGGGTGAGGTCGGTGAAGTCCGACAGCCGCAGCCCCAGCACCACGGTGCGGCCCAGCATCCCTGCCGCCCGGGTGCGCGACGCCGTCTTCGCGGCCATGCGCAGCAGCTCGGTCCGTACGCGCGCGGGGTCGTCGGTGTCGCGGCCGAACGTCTCGGAGGAGCCGATGCTGCGCTCCCGCACGGTAGCGACCACCCGGCGGCTGTCCCTGCCCCAGGCCAGGTCGGCGAGCAGCGCGCCCTGGTGGGGGCCGAACGCCCGCTGCAGGGTGCCCTTCGGCACGTGGGCCATGTCGGCGACCGTACGGATCCCGAGCTGGTTCAGCTTGCCGGCGGTCGCCTCCCCCACGCCCCACAACGCCCCCACCGGCAACGGGTGCAGGAAGCCGATCACCTCGGCGTCGCCGACCACCCGCAAGCCGTCGGGCTTGCACTGGGAGGAGGCGAGCTTGGCGACGAACTTCGACGGGCCGATGCCGACCGAGCAGGTGATGCCCTGCTCGTCGGCGACCAGCGACCGCACGTACTCCCCCAGCCGTTCCGGCGGCCCGAACAGTCGCTCCGAACCGGTGATGTCGCAGAACGCCTCGTCGATGGAGGCCACCTCCACCTGGGCCGACACGGTGTCGAAGATCTCCTGCACACCGCGCGACACCTCCATATAGGTGTCGAAGTCCGGCGGTACGGCGACCGCCTGCGGGCACAGCCGGCGGGCGGTGGTCGTCGGCATGCCGCTCTTCACGCCGAACGCGCGCGCCTCGTACGAGGCCGACAGCACCACCCCCCTGGTCGCCCCGCCCACGAACATCGGCACTCCGCGCAGCTCGGGGCGGCGCCGCATCTCGACCGAGGCGTAGAAGCAGTCCATGTCGACGTGCATCACCAGCCGCCCGGCCGCCGACGCCGAGCTGTACGCCGTCGCCGACCCGTACCCGAACGCCATCAGCGCCCCGAGCTGTACGGGCTGGAGTGCCACAGCTTGCGCGGCACGTCGGCCGGGGACAGGCCGCCCGGCTTGATGTCCGCGTACGGCGACTGGGTGAACCCGCTCGCGTGCACGAGCACCCGCCGCCGGCCCATGCCGCCGGCCTTGCCGTGCTCCTGGGCGTCAGCGGGGCCAGCGGCGTCGTTCGTCGGCACCTCGTCGAGCAGCTCCCCCACCAGGGAGTACCCCTCGGGCACCTCGCTCATCAGCGCGATGACCGCCCGCAGCGCCTGCTCCTCGCTGCCGCTGCGGTCGTACGCGTCGTCCCACGCCGCCTGCAGCACCGTCAGGTCCCAGGCCGCGGTGGCGCGCAGCGAGCGCCCCCGGGGGCCGGTGCGCTTCATCACGCCGCGCACGACCAGCATCCAGGAGGAGAACACCGTCGCCGCGTACGGGCCCTGCACGTCCTCGAAGAACGTCGCGTCCGACAGGCCCGTGGAGTCGTCGAGGGTGAGGAACACCACCCGGCGGCCCGACCGCACGGCAGGCGTCTGCGTCGCCACCTTCACGCCCCCGACCAGCACCTCGGCCCCGTTGCGGCAGGTGAGCAGGTCAGCTGCCCGGGTGGCACCGATCGCCTCCAGCAGCCGGTGGTAGCGCGTGGTGACGTGGGCGGTGGCGTCGAGGCCGAGGATGCCGAGCTCGGCCTGCGTCCGCTCCTCGTCGGTCATCTCCGGCAGCCCGGAGACCGGCAGGTCGTCGTCGGTGCCGAAGTCGAGCGCCAGCTGCACCTCCGGCTCGCCGGCGCTCACCGTCGCCTGCGACTGGCGGCGGGCGAGGTCGCGCGGGTCGTCGGAGGCAGCCTTCACGAACCGGCTCGCCGACCGTACGCCCCGTGCCCGCGTCGCGCGGGCGTCGACCCGGGACATGCGGGCCAGGTCGGCCAGCGACAGCAGCAGGTCGCGCCGGGTCACCTGCGCCCGGCGACCCACGGGGGCGGACCGCCCGATCCCGTACATGCCGTCGAATCCCCCGGCCAGGATCAGCTTCTCCGCCACCGGCTGCGAGACCTGCGCCCGGTTCCAGAAGTCGGTCAACGACGCGTACGGCCGGCCGGCTACGATGCGCCTCACCTCGGCCTCGCTGATGCCGGAGACGTCGGTGAGCGAGAGCCGGATGCCCCAGGCGCGCCCGTCGGGCAGCCCGTTGCCGGGAGCCAGACCGGCCGCACCGCCGCGGGTGTCGGCCAGCGGCGGCGCGTCACGACGGAGCCGGTCGGCGTGGCCGTTCACCAGCACCGGCTCGGCCGCCGGCACGTCGTCGGCGACCCGCTCCACCCGGTAGGTCTCGTCGCTGGCGTTGACGTCGAGCCCCAGCACCGAGACCCCCAGCCGGCGGGCCTCGTCGAGCAGCAGGCGCTTGGGGTACATGCCAGGGTCGTGGGTGAGGATCCCGCTGAGAAAGTGGGCCGGGTAGTGCGCCTTCAGCCAGGCCGACTGGTACGTGGGGAGCGCGAACGCCGCCGCGTGCGCCTTGCAGAACCCGAACGACGCGAACGAGGCGAGGATCTCCCAGACCCGTTCCACCAGCTCCGAGGAGTAGCCGCGGGCGAGCGCGCGCGGCACCAGCCACTCCTTCACCTGGCGCTGGCCCTCCTCGTCACCGAGCGCGCGGCGGGCCTCGTCGCCGTGGGCCAGGGAGCAGCCGGTGACCACGGCGATGATCTTGATGATCTGCTCGTGGAACACCACGACACCGCAGGTCTCGGCGAGCACCGGCTCCAGGTCGGGGTGCGGGTACGACGGCTCGTCCCACCCCTGCCGGGAGTAGAGGAACGGCGTGATCATGTCGGACTTCACAGGGCCGGGCCGGAACAGGGAGATGTCGACGATCAGGTCGGCGAAGTTCTCAGGGGCGAACTTCGCGACCAGCTCGCGCTGCCCGGGCGACTCGATCTGGAAGCAGCCGAGGGTGGCGGCCCTGGCGATCATGTCGTACGTGCGGTCGTCGTCGAACGGGGCCAGCGCGTCGATGTCGATGCGCTCCCGTTCCGTACGCTCCACCTCCTCGATCGCGTGCGCCATCGACGACTGCATCCGGATGCCCAGCACGTCGAGCTTGAGCAGCCCGATGTCCTCCACGTCGTCCTTGTCGAACTGGCTCATGGGGTAGCCGCCGAAGCTCGCCTCGACCGGCGTGCGGTCGAGCAGCGTGGCGTCGCTGAGCAGCACGCCGCACGGGTGCAGCGCGACGTGGCGGGGCAGCCCGTCGAGCGACTCCACGAGCTCGAACAGCACCCCGAGCCGCCGCTCCCCCAGACCGGCGGCACGCAGCTCGGGCAGGTCGCGCATCGCCGCCCGGGCGTCGCGGGCACGGATGTGCGGGAACGTCTTGGCGATCGCGTCCACCTCCGCCGGCGGCAGCGACATCGCGGCACCCACGTCGCGTACGGCGTGACGCACCCGGTAGGTGTCGAGCATCGCCACACAGGCGACGCGCTCGCCGCCGAAGGTCTGCAGGATCATGTCGTACACGTCGGTGCGCCTGGCCGACTCCACGTCGAGGTCGATGTCGGGCAGCGCCTGCCGCAGCGGCGACAAGAAGCGCTCCATGATGAGGCCGTAGCGGATCGGGTCGACGCCGGAGATGCCCAGCGCGTAGTTGACCAGGCTGCCGGCCCCGGACCCGCGCGCCGCGCACCGGATGCCCATCTGTCGCACCAGGCCGACCACGTCGGCGACAGTCAGGAAGTACGACGCGAAGCCCAGCTGCCCGATCACCGCCAGCTCCTCGTCGAGACGACGCGCCACCGGCGTCTCGATCCCCCCGTAGCGGTCGTTCAGCCCCGCCTCGCACCGCCCCCGCAGCACCGCCATCGCCTCGACCGCGTCGTCGGAGACACCGAGCACCGAGAGCTCCGGCAGGTGGATCTCCCCCAGCCCGAGGTCGCGGTGCGGGTCGAGCGCGCACGCCAGCCCCAGCTCACGGGTCTGGGCGAGCAGCCGTACGGCATCCGGGCGGCCCGCCCGGGTAGCGACCCGCTGCGCCACCTCGGCCATCTCCTCGCTGCCCTTGAGGTGCCCTTCGGCGTTGCGCCGATCGACGTTGCGCAGGTCGAGCGGCACCAGCCGGCGCGCGGCGTCGAGCACGTCGGTGGTCATCGCCTGCCGGCGCTCGGCCATGCGGACGGCGTTCGTCAGCACGGCCGGCACCCCGGCGCTGTCCGCGAGGGCGACCATGCGTGCGGCCTGCAGCAGGGAGGCCACCCCGGTGCCGGGCACGTCGTGGCAGGTCGCCCCGACCACCAGCGCGCCGGGCGGGAGAGCGTGGCGCCAAGATCGGAAGAGCAT
>CAKZHP010000070.1 GCA_936924635.1 uncultured Propionibacteriaceae bacterium | reverse complement strand
CGGCCCGCCTCCACGCGGGGCACGCGGCCCGGCCCAACGACGCCGGCCGCCGAGGCGGGCGTACACCTGCACCTGCGGCCCCGTTACCTGGCGGCGGTGCTGGCCGGCGGCGCGATCGGCACCGTGCTGCGACACCTGGCCACCAGCCGCATCCCGCACACCGACGGGCTTCCTCTGCCGACCTTCGTGGTGAACATGTCGGGCGCGTTCCTGCTGGGCGTGCTGCTGCAGCGTCTGGCAGCGGCCGGTCCGGACGAGGGGTGGCTCCGGCTGCTGCGCCTCCACCTGGGGACCGGGGTGCTGGGCGCGTTCACCACCTACTCGTCGTTCGTGCTGGAGGCCGTGCTGATGGCCGAGAGCGGCCGGCTGGCGGCAGCGGTCACGTACGCCGCCGCCACGCTCCTGCTGGGCGTGACGGTGTGCGCTCTCGGCGTACGGGTCGCGGGGCAAGGGTCATGACGCTGCTGCTGATGTCCCTGGCGGGCGGTGTGGGCGCGATGCTGCGCTTCCTGATGGACGGGCTGATCCGGGCTCGGGTGCGAACGCTGCCGACCGCGCCGACCGCCGTGGTCAACGCGACCGGCACCTTCGCCCTCGCCGTGATCACGGGGCTGGTGACCTCGCACGTGATCCCACCCGCGGCACTCGCCGTGGTCGGCACCGGCCTCCTCGGCGGCTACACCACCTTCTCGACCTCGGCATTCGAGACCGTCCGGCTGCTCCAGCGCGGCCGCCGGCGCAGGGCCGTGGCCGCCGCGCTGGTGCAGCTGACGATCTCCCTGGTCGCTGCCGTCGCCGGCTACGCCCTGGGGGTGTGGCTCTAGGCCAGGTTCACGTGGTGGTTCTCGTAGTGGGTGCCCTTCGCCCGCTCGTACGAGGCGAGGATCTCGGCCTCCGCGGCCTCCCGGCCGGTCCACGAGGCGCCCTCGACCGACTTGCCCGGCTCCAGGTCCTTGTAGACCGTGAAGAAGTGCTGGATCTCCAGCAGCATGTGCTCGGGGATGTCGCGGATGTCGCGCAGGTACGACTGGCGGGTGTCGGCGGTCGGCACGCAGACGACCTTGTCGTCGCCACCGGCCTCGTCGGTCATCCGGAACATCGCGACCGCGCGGCACTCGATGAGAGCGCCCGGGAACGTCGCCTCCGGCACCAGCACGAGCGCGTCGAGCGGGTCGCCGTCCTGGCCCAGGGTGCCCTCGATGAACCCGTAGTCGGAGGGGTACTGGGTCGAGGTGAACAGCGTACGGTCGAGACGGATACGACCGGTCTCGTGGTCGAGCTCGTACTTGTTCTTCGACCCGCGGGGGATCTCGACGGTGACGTCGAAGCTGAACCCCTCTGCACGCTCGATGGTCAGCTGCCTACGGAAATCAGCCACAGGTCTCCGCTTTCTATGATGTGCACGGTCAGTGATTCGCATGATAGTCGTCAGGAGCCCCTCCGTGCTACGAGAGCTACGCGCCCTCCTCGTCTGGGTCGTCGTGCTCGGCCTGGTCGGGGCGGGAGTGGTTCTCGGCGGCGGGCCCGCGCTGCGCGCTGCCGGGGTCTGGGTCGACGGCGGTTCCCCGACCATCGACCCCAGCCTGTACGCGCCGAGCCCCACCCCCACGCCCAGCCCGTTGGCTCCCACCCCGTACGCGACGGCGCGCGGGACCGTGGCGCCGCCGGCGACCACGTCCCTGCTGCCCCGGCTGCAGGCGGTGCCGCGGACGGGGCTGGGCCGGGTCGCCATGGCGGTCACCGACCCCGCGAGCGGCACGGCGGTGGCCGGCGAGGCCGCTGACACGCCACTCACCCCTGCCTCCACGCTGAAGCTGCTCACGTCTGCCGCCGCGCTCGCCGCGTTTGGGCCTGAGCACCGCTTCACGACCAAGGTCGTCGCCGGTCAGGGCGGCCAGGTGGTGCTGGTCGGGGGCGGTGACCCGTTGCTGCGGGGCGCGACCCCCGACCGCTACCCGCTGCGGGCGTCGATCGTCGACCTCGCCGAGGCGACCGCGACGGCACTCAAGGGCCGCGGCACCACGACCGTGTCGTTGGGCTACGACGAGTCGCTGTTCAGCGGCCCGGCGTGGAACCCGAGCTGGCTGCCGGGGTACGCGGAGTTCGCCACCCCCACCTCGGCCCTGTGGGTCGACGAAGGCATCGTGGGCGGCATCCACCGCACCACCCCCACGACCGACGCCGTGGCGGTGTTCGTGCAGCAGCTGCAGGCCCGCGGCATCACCGTGACCGCCACGGCCCCGGTCGTCGCCGCGAAGGACGCCCAGCAGATCGCCGCCGTGCAGTCGTTGCCGCTGGAGCTGATCGTCCAAGAGCTGCTGCTGCACTCCGACAACGACGCCACCGAGGTGCTGTTCCGTCACGTCGCGATCGCCGCCGGCAAGCAGGGCTCCATCGCCGACGCCCAGGCCGCTGTGCCGGCCAGGCTGGCCGAGATCGGCCTGTGGCGCGACGGCATGCGGATGGAGGACGGGTCGGGTCTCTCGCGGGGCAACCTCGCCACCGCCTCGACGCTCTCGGCGGCCGTCACGAAGGGGTTCACCGACCCTCGGTACCGCTCGCTGCTCGTCGGGCTGCCGACCGCCGCCGCCGACGGCACCCTGGGCAGCCGGTTCGACGACCCGGCCACCGAGGGAGCGGGCCGCGGGGTGGTGCGGGCCAAGACCGGCACCCTCACCGGCATCCACACCCTGGCCGGCTTCGCGACCACGCGCAGCGGTCAGACGCTGGTGTTCGCCTTCATGACCAACGACGTGGTGCCCAACGGCGACCTGACCGCTCGCGACTGGCTGGAGCGGGTCTCCACCGTGGTCGCGGCGTGCGGGTGCTGAGGGTGCGCGCCGAGCTGCGCGGGCGGGTCGTCCTGCAGCCTCGGCTGGCCCGGGGACCCCTGCTCTGCAGCGACTGGTGGGTCGACGGGGTGGAGTCACGGTCCTACGAGGTCACCGACCCCGGCGACGAGAGCGTGGCGTACGTGCTGCTGCACGGCATCGGCGTCTCCAGCCAGTTCTTCGCCACCCTGGCCGACGCCCTGGAGCCGCACGGGCGGGTGCTGATGATCGACCTCCCTGGTTTCGGTGGCCTGGACCGCCCGGATTACCCGCTCGACATCGGCGACTTCGCCGAGGTCGTGGAGGCGGTGCTCGCGGAGATCCCGCTGCCCGAGCGCGTGGTGCTGGTCGGTCACTCCATGGGCACGCAGGTCGTCACCGAGATGCTCGCCCGGGCGCCTGGGCGCTACACCGCGGCGATGCTGATGGCCCCGGTGGTCAGCCATGACGAGTCGTCGCTGGGCCGGCTGCTGCTGCGGTTCCTGCTGTCCGTGCTGCGCGAGCAGCCGGTCCAGGCCATGGTCGTGGTGTCGTCGTACGCGCGCTGCGGCGTGGCGTGGTTCCGGGAGGTGCTGCCGTCCATGCTCCGCTACCCGATCAGTGACCGCATCGCGGGGCTGGTCGATCCGGTGCTGATCCTCGGCGGGAGCCGTGACCACGTGTCCACGGAGGCGTTCCGGTGCCATCTCGCGGCCGAGGCGCAGCAGGCCGAGGTGGTGACCTTGCCGAAGACGGCGCACGGGATCGTGCGTGGCAACGAGGGCCGCCTGCTCGAGCTGCTGGTGGGGCTGGCGGGGGAGCCGCCGTCGTGACCGCCGCCGTCATCCGGCGCCGCGTCTTGGTCGTGGTGCGCGACTGGGCGTACGCCATCTTGCAGTGGGTCCGCTCGATGCTGACACGGGAACCTGCCGGTCTGCTGGCCGAGGTCGAGGACGCCTGCGGGTTGCCGGTGCTGCTGCTGCCCGGGATCCTCGAGACCTGGCGCTTCCAGCTGCCGCTGGCCAGGGCGCTGGTGCGACAAGGGCACTCGGTGCTGGTGGTGCCCGGCCTCGGGCTCAACCTGCGCTCCCTGGAGGCCTCCGCTGACATCGTGGCCAGGCAGATGAAGGAGTGGGGGGAGCGCGACCTGGTGGTGGTCGCCCACTCCAAGGGCGGCCTCATCGCGAAGCAGCTGCTGCTCGACCCACGCACCCAGGCGCGCATCCGCGGCGTGGTGGCGGTGGGCACCCCGTTCGGTGGCTCGCCGTTGTCCGTGCGGGTCTTCGCACGCTCCCCGCTGGGCATGTTCTCCCCGACCGGGCCGGTCATCACCCGCCTGACGGGGGAGCGGGGGGTGAACGCCCGCATCGTCTCCCTGGCCGCGGCGTGGGACGAGATGGTCCCCACCGGGTCCCGTCTGGAGGGCGGCACCAACGTGCCGCTGGAGCTGGAGGGTCACTTCCTCCCGCTCACCTCGCCGCTGGTGCACGAGATCGCCCATCACTGGGTGCACGCGATCGTCGACACCCGAGACCTGTGACGGTCTGACAACCCGCTACCGCCCTGGCTGTACGCGGCGGGTGCACCCGTCCGGTGATCGGGGCATCTCCTCCGCCGGGCCCTGGTAGGCGGCCCACCGAGGCCCTGCGATGGGTGTCAGAGCGGTGGACGGACCACCGCCAGCAAGGGAAGGACCCACCATGATCAGCACCCTCGCCCGCCGGATCGCACTCAGCGTCGTCGGCCTCGTCGCCGCCGGAGGCATCGCCGTCGCCGGCGCGTCCGCAGCTCACGCCGACGTCTCCATCGGCGGCTGGAACAACGGCGACGGCACCTCCACCGTCTACCGGGTCGTGACCGACGACAACGGCAACGTCGTCGAGGTCACGGTCGCGATCGTCGAGAACTGACATGACCACCCGTAGCAAGATCACCGCCGCAGGCGCGGCGGGATCGGTCGTGGTCGCCGGCTTCCTGATCGCCCTCTCGGCACCGCCAGCGTCGGCTGTCAAGTGCCGAGAGGATGGTCATTCCCTGCAGGTCGCCGAGAGCCCCGTCGAGATCGACGACGGGACGACGGACTCGCAGCCGTGCGGCCTCGGGATCGCCCGAGGGGAGCCGACCTGGCGCCCGTCCACCGACGTCTCGACCGGGCTCCCCCGGGACCCGACCAGGCGTCCGTCCACCGACGTCTCGATCGGGCTCCCGGTCCCTCCGGTCCCGATGGAGACCCGCACCCCCTGAGAACCGCCACGCAGTCATGCCCCCGCCCTCACCGGGCGGGGGCGTGACGCTGTCATGCCATCAGGCGTGCGGGCGATCAGCCACGCGGTGTCAGGGTCGCCGCGTGCGCGGCACCCCAGGCACCACCAGCCCGCCCTGGTACGCCAGCACCACGGCCTGCGTGCGGTCGTGCGATCCCGTCTTCAGCAGGATGCGCGAGACGTGCGTCTTCACGGTCGCCTCGCTGAGCACGAGCTCGCGGGCGATCTCCTGGTTCGTCAGACCGTGGGCCATCATCTCGAGCAGCTCACGCTCCCGCGGGGTCAGGGCAGCCAGGGCCTGACGAGCCGTGCCGTCGGGCCGCGGCGCGGCGTTCACGGCTCGGAGCACCGAGGGAGCGACCTGCCGGTCGATCCACGCCTCGCCGGCCACGACGGCCCGCACGGCGGCCGCCAGGTCTGACGGGGCTGACTGCTTGAGCACGAACCCGCTGGCGCCCGCGCGGAGCACGTTCAGCACCAGACGCTCGTCGTCGAAGGTGGTGAGGGCCAGGACACGCAGCGGCCGGTCCTCCCGGCCACGCCGGTCAGCGGTGAGGCTACGGGTGGCCGCGATCCCGTCGACCCCCGGCATCTGGAGGTCCATCACCACCACGTCAGGGCCGGTGGTCTCGGTGACGGCGAGGACCTCGGCACCGTCGGCGGCCTCGCCCACGACCTCGACGTCGCGCTGGGCCGAGAGCAGCATCACGACACCGGCCCGGACGATGGGCTGGTCGTCGGCGACCACGACGCGGATCGTCATCGGAGCTCCTTCGAGAAGACGGGCAGGACCGCCCGGATGACGAACACCTCGCCGGGCTCGACCGTGAACGCACCGCCGACGATCTCGACACGTTCGCGCAGGGCTGCCAGGCCATGGCCGGTGGGAGGCAGCGGGAACGTCTTCCGGGGACCCTCGCGCCGGCTCAGGGTGGTCAGGCAGACCGAGTCGGCGGCCCACTCGACCCGGACCTCCAGGCTCGCCCCTGGGCCACCGTGCTTGGCGCAGTTGTTGGTCGACTCCTCGATCACGCGCACGGCGGCCTCGTCGACGCTCGGGTCGAGCGGCGCGGGCTCGCCGTCGACGTGCACGACGACCCGTACGCCCAGGGCACGGGCCCGCGGCAAGGACTGCAGCAGGCCGTCGAGCGTCTGCTGCTCCCGGGGGGTGGTCCCGCCGTCCTGCAGCAGCACCAGCAGGCGCCGCATCTCCCGCAGGGCCTGGACGCCGCTGGTCTCGATCACCTCCAGGGCAGGGCCGACGGCCGCGGGGTCGTTGAGGGCGCGGACCCCGGCCGCCTGCATCACCATCCCGCTCAGGGAGCCGGCCACGGAGTCGTGCAGGTCCGCCGCGAGACGCCGCCGCTCCTCGGCGCGGGCCCGCCGGAGCTCCTCGGTCAGCTCGGCCTCTCGGACGGCGTGGCGCGACGCTGCCGACCGGGCCACCAGCCCGAGGCCCCAGCAGACGACCGCGATGACGGCCCAGACGGCCGCGGCGCCGCCGATCTCGGCCCAGCTGGCGGACCCCAGCGCCGCAGCCTGGTTCATGACGTTGAGCATGATCGGCGCCGCCGTCGCAGCGAGCGCCGCGAGGCTGAGGATGACGGGGCACAGGCGAGCGACCATGTAGAGCGCCACCAGCAGCCCGAGGAACGGCTGGAAGTGCGGCAGCAGCACACCGATCCCGCCGAAGGCCCAGAGAACGGCGTAGACGAGCAGCGGGCGGGCCCGGCTGAGCGCGAGCACCGAGTAGGAGAGCACGCAGATGGCGGCGGGCAGCCACAGGGGGACCTGCCCACCGCCGCGCACCAGCCCTGGTTCTCCCGGCAGGTGCAGACCGCCTTGCCAGACGAGCAGCTCCGCCGCTGCCGTCACCGCCGGGAGGAGCCAGCGTCGGAGCGAGTGGGCTACCGACGCATGCACAGGGGAAGACCGGGGAACATGAGGCAGATGAGGTTGTTCCACGGCGTGTCCCCCACCTGGGGGCGGTTGCGCAGCACCTCGTCCAGTTCCGGGTCGCCGGTGGCCGGTGGGGTCTGCTCGATCTCGACGAGGAACGGCTCCTCGAGCTGCAGGGCGCTGATGCGGCCCGGGGCGAGCTCGTCGGCGGGGGACGGCACCCGCCCCTCCTCGGGCCGCCGCACGGTCGAGGTGGGTTCGTCTCCTGGGCGGGAGCCGGTCTTCACGTCGTCCGGCCGGTACGGGGCGACGCCGGCGACCCGGCGTTCCTGCTCGGTCTCGGTGAGGGTCCCGGCAGGGGCACGTACGGTCGCTCCGCGCTGGGCGGGGTGGGTGGTGAGCACGACGAGGGGGTTCCAGAGGTAGGCCTGGCCGGACCCGCTGTCGGCGGTGATGATCTCGAGGGTGGACATGAGGCGATTCTGCGCCGCCGACCGCCGGGTGTCATCAGTCCAGGGCAGGCACCCGCGGGCCCCCGTCTACATCTGTGACCGTACGCGGAGGCGTGCCGTAGCCTCGGGCCCCATGGGCAACGTTCCCCCCGTCGACTGGGGTCTGGTCACGAGGGTGGGTTCGCGGCTAGCCCCCGAGGGGCCGAGCCTGCCCCAGGCCGACATGGAGGCACTGGTCGCCGAGCTGCGGCAGGCCGCGGCCCGTGCCGACCGGATCGTCGCAGAGACCACCTGGCTGAACGCGCCACCGGCCGCCGACCCGTACGTCGTGGACCGCCCCACCTGGATCCGCTGGAACGCCGAGCTGGCCGGGTCGTTGTTCGCCCCGCACGTCTCCGAGCCCTCTCGCGCCGGCCGGGTGGCCGGCGCCGCCGGGGCGGTGCAGATCGGCACCGTGCTCTCCTGGGTCGGCCAGCGGGTGCTGGGGCAGTTCGACCCCTTCGCCGAGACCCCCAGGCTGCTGCTGGTCGCCCCGAACATCGCCGAGATCGGCCAGAGGTTGGGCGTGGACCCCCAGGCCTTCCGGCTCTGGGTCTGCGTGCACGAGGTCACCCACCGCTACCAGTTCGCCCACGCCCCCTGGCTGGAGGGGTGGCTCCGCCAGCTGCTGGCCGAGGTGATGCGTGCCGAGCCGGAGTCCCCGAAGGCCTGGCTGCGCAACCGACGGCAGGGGTCCTTGGTGGAGACGGCCCTCGGCCCCGGCGGCCGCACCGCCCTCGCTGACATCACCGCCATGATGAGCCTGCTGGAGGGGCACGCCGACTTCATCATGGACCGCACCGGCCAGATCCCCGGGATCGACCAGATCCGGGCCCGCTTCCAGTCCCGCCGCGAGGCCCGCGGCCTCGATGCCGTGCTGCGCAGCCTGACCGGGCTCGACGTGAAGCACGCCCAGTACCGTGACGGCGCCGAGTTCTGCCGACAGGTCACCGAGCGGGTCGGCCTGACGGGTCTCAACCGCGCGTTCGAGAGCCCCGACCTGCTGCCCACCCGCGCCGAGATCCACGACCCGGCCACCTGGGTCGCCCGTACGTCCTGATGGCGCGCCGCGAGCTGGGTCCCGCCACCTCACGGGTCGTGCACGCGGTGCGTACGCACCTCGACGCCGCGCTCAGCGAGCCGCTCCCGGCAGGCCGGGCCGCGTCCCCCCGGCCACCTGGCGCCGTCGTCGTCGGCGTCTCCGGCGGAGCCGACTCCCTGGCGCTCGCGGCGGCGGTCGCCCACCTCGTACGCCGCGGCCACCTGACCCTTCCCGCCCGTGCGGTCGTGGTGGACCACCGCCTGCAGCCGGGGTCGGCGGAGGTGGCCGCCCGTGCCGCGGCCCAGGTGCGGGGCCTGGGCCTCCCCAGCGAGGTGGTGCCCGTCACCGTCGACCAGGGTCGGGACGGTCCCGAGGCTGCCGCCCGCGCCGCCCGCTACCGCGTGCTGCTGGCTGACCGGGACGCGCTGGTCCTGGTCGCGCACTCCCGTGACGACCAGGCCGAGACCGTCCTGCTGGGCCTGGCCCGGGGCTCCGGCACCCGCTCGCTCGCCGGCATGGCCACGCGGCAGGGCCGGCTGCTGCGTCCCCTGCTCGACACCCCCCGCGCCGACACCCAGGCCGTCTGCGTCGAGCTCGGGCTCGACCCGTGGCACGACCCGCACAACGACGACCCGCGGTTCGCCCGCGTCCGCACCCGAGCCCTGCTGCCTCTGCTGGAGGAGGCCCTGGGGCCTGGCGTCGCCGGCTCGCTGGCCCGCACGGCCGCGCTGTGCCGAGACGATGCCGACCTCCTCGACCAGCTCGCCGCCGCCCTGCTGCGCGAGGCCGCCGACGGTCACGCCGTGCGGGTGCTGCCGCTGGCGGGCGCCCACCGAGCGGTCCGCACCCGCGCCCTCCTGCTCTGGCTGCGGCGCGAGGGCAGCGACGACGTGGCGGCGGTGCACGTGGCCGAGGTGGAACGGCTGGTCACCGCCTGGCACGGGCAGGCGGCGGTCGCCGTACCCGCCCTCCAGGTGAGCCGCGACGGGGAGGTGCTCCGAGCCGCGCGACCTGGGTAGGGTGAGCCCGTGGACCTTCGCGACGTCTCCGACGACCTGGCCGCCGTTCTCTACACCGAGTCCCAGATCGAGGACCGGCTGGCCGAGATGGCCGCCGAGATCTCTCGCGACTACGAGGGCAAGGACCCGCTGCTGGTGGGGGTGCTCAACGGTGCGGTGATGGTGATGGCCGACCTCTCCCGGGCGCTGTCGGTCCACTGCGAGATGGACTGGATGGCCATCTCCTCGTACGGGTCGGGCACCCAGTCCTCCGGGGTGGTCCGCATCCTCAAGGACCTCAGCACCAACCTGCTGGGCCGCCACGTGCTCGTGGTGGAGGACATCGTCGACACGGGTCTCACGCTCGCGTACCTGCTGGAGAACCTGCGCTCCCGGCAGCCGGCCTCGCTGGAGGTGGCGGCGATGTTCCGCAAGCCCGAGGCGGCGAAGAACACCATCGACGTGAAGTACGTGGGCTATGACATCCCCAACGACTTCGTCGTCGGGTACGGGCTCGACTACGCCGGCAAGTACCGCAACCTCAAGGGTCTGGGCACCCTCGCGCCCCAGGTGTACAGCTGACCTCCGCCCGCAGGGACCCGGCCGCGCAGAGGGTTGTCGTAGGCCGCTGGTAGTGTTCGCATGCTTGGTCGACCGACTCCTAGGCAGGGCATGAACGCGCTCCAACGACTCTTCCGTGGCCCCATCGTGTGGATCTTCCTCGCCATGCTCGCCGTGTACGGGGTGACCACCCTGATGAGCCAGGCGACTGGCTACAAAGAGGTGCCCACCTCCGAGGTGATCTCGCTCATCAACGGCGACGAGAAGCTGAAGGAGGTCATCCTCACCGACGGTGAGCAGATGATCCAGGTGCAGAAGGCCGACGAGCGGCAGACCAAGGTCAAGTCCTCGTGGGTCGGCGGCCAGGTCGACGAGATCATTCCCCGCCTCGACCAGCGGGTGAAGAACGGCACGCTCGAGTCCTGGAAGGGCGTGAACCCGACCCCCGGCTTCTGGGGCAGCTTCATCGGCACGATCATCCCCTTCCTCATCATCGGCGTGATCTTCTTCTTCCTGATGAACTCGCTGCAGGGCGGCGGGTCGAAGGTGATGCAGTTCGGCAAGTCCCGGGCCAAGGTCGCCACCAAGGACACCCCGAAGTCGACGTTCGCCGACGTCGCCGGCGTGGACGAGGCGATCGAGGAGCTGCAGGAGATCAAGGAGTTCCTGGCCGAGCCCGCCAAGTTCCGCGCCGTCGGCGCGAAGATCCCCAAGGGTGTCCTCCTGTACGGCCCTCCGGGCACAGGCAAGACGCTACTGGCCCGCGCGGTCGCCGGCGAGGCGGGGGTCCCGTTCTTCTCGATCTCCGGCTCCGACTTCGTCGAGATGTTCGTCGGCGTGGGCGCCTCCCGGGTGCGCGACCTGTTCGAGCAGGCCAAGGAGTCGGCGCCCGCCATCGTGTTCATCGACGAGATCGACGCCGTCGGCCGCCACCGTGGCGCCGGCATGGGCGGCGGTCACGACGAGCGCGAGCAGACGCTCAACCAGCTGCTGGTGGAGATGGACGGCTTCGACGTCCGCGGCGGCGTGATCCTGATCGCAGCCACCAACCGGCCCGACGTGCTCGACCCCGCGCTGCTGCGCCCGGGCCGCTTCGACCGGCAGATCGCCGTCGATGCCCCCGACCTGCTGGGCCGCGAGAAGATCCTGCGCGTGCACGCCGCCGGCAAGCCGATGGCCCCCGGTGTCGACCTGGCCTCGATCGCTCGCCGTACCCCCGGTTTCACCGGCGCCGACCTGGCGAACGTGCTCAACGAGGCAGCGCTGCTCACGGCGCGCTCCAACCAGCAGGTGATCACCGACGCCAACCTCGACGAGGCGATCGACCGGGTCATCGCCGGCCCCCAGCGCCGTACGCGGGTGATGAACTCCCACGAGCTGCTGATCACCGCCTACCACGAGGGCGGCCACGCGATGGTGGCGGCGGCCATGCCCGGCACCGACCCGGTGCAGAAGGTGACGATCCTGCCGCGCGGCAAGGCACTCGGCTACACGATGGTGCTGCCCGACCAGGACAAGTACAGCCAGACCCGCGGCGAGCTGCTCGACCAGCTGGCGTACATGCTGGGCGGCCGCGCGGCCGAGGAGCTGATCTTCCACGACCCGACCACCGGCGCCTCGAACGACATCGAGAAGGCGACGAAGGTCGCCCGCGCGATGGTCACCCAGTACGGCATGACCGAGCGCCTCGGGGCCGTGCGCCTCGGCAGCGACGACCGGGAGCCGTTCGTCGGCATGGGGCAGGGCAGCGGTCAGGGCTTCTCCGACCGCACGGCGGCGCTGATCGACGAGGAGGTGTCCCTGCTGATCGCGAGCGCGCACCAGGAGGCGTTCGACGTGCTGCAGGAGAACCGCGAGGTGCTCGACGAGCTGGTGCGCCAGCTGCTGGTCAAGGAGACCCTGAACAAGGAGGAGGTGGCTGCCATCTTCGAGCCCCTCCGCCGCCACGCCAAGCGCCCCGCCTGGACCGGCTCGGCGACCCGCCAGCCCTCCAGCCTGCCGCCGGTGGAGCCGCCGCAGCGGCCGGAGCCGGAGGAGGAGCCGCCGGTGCAGTAGGCGGGGTTCCAGGGATTGTGGCAGTCGCCGACATGCGCGTTGTGGCCGGTGGGGTTCTGCGCGAACTCCGCCATGTTCAGCGTGCCCATGTCGATCGCGCCGGCGGCGTCCAGCCGCTGCAGCACGGTCGCGGTGACCTTCGGCACGAAATCCTTCCGGATCCTCGAACCGCAGCTGCTCACCTTGCCGGCACGGTAGTACATGTCCTTGTGC
>CAKZHP010000069.1 GCA_936924635.1 uncultured Propionibacteriaceae bacterium | reverse complement strand
GGACGGCGTCGCGGCCGCCGAGGCCGCCGCCATCGGCTATCCCGTCCGGTGGGCGTCAGCCGGCTGAGACGGCGAGCACCTCGGCCAGCGTCGGCCCGTACGCACCGGCGCGCGCCACCGTGATGCCCGAGGTGGCCACTGCCCGCCGGAGAGCCGGCATCAGGTCGTCGAGGGACGCGGCACGGAGGCGTACGCGAGCGCTGTCGTCACCGAGGAGATCGGACGCGAGCAGGCCCGACAGCAGACCCGCCATGAAGGAGTCCCCGGCACCCACGGTGTCGACCAGGTCGACCGGCCGCTGGTGCACCGGGTGCGGCTCGGGGTCGGAGGCCAGCACCGCCAACGCGCCCTCCGGCCCGCGGGTGCAGACGACCAGGGCGGGGCCGAGGCCGGCCCAGCGGCGCAACGCGTCCTCCAGAGGAAGGTCGGGGTAGAGCCAGGCAACGTCCTCGTCGGAGGCCTTCACGACGTCGGCCAGGCAGACCAGCTCCTCGACCCGGGTCAGCACATCGGCCGGGGCGCCCATGAGCGTGGGGCGCACGTTCGGGTCGTACGAGATCGTCGCGCTCTCTCTGACGGCCCTGACGGCGTCGACGACCTCCGACCCGCCCGGCTCGATCGTCGCCGCGATGCTGCCGGTGTGCAGGTGGGCGATTCCGCCGGTGTCGGTGAGCGGTGGCACACGCCACTCCAGGTCGAACTCGTAGGTGGCGCGGCCCTGGTCGTCGAGCGTGGCGTACGCGACCGGCGTGCGCGCGGCGCCGTCGCTGCCGGGCTCCACCACGACGCCCTGCTCGGCGAGCGTCGACGCGATGGCCCGGCCCCGCTCGTCACGGCCGAACCAGGCGGCGAGGCTCGAGGGGTGGCCCAGGCGGGCGAGCCCCGCGGCCACGTTGAGCAGGCTGCCGCCGACGTGCTCGCGGCGCTCCTCGCCCCGGATCACGACGTCGACCAGGGCCTCGCCGAGGCTGAGCAGGCGGCGTTCGCTCATGGGGGTCCTCCTGGCGCCGGGCGGGTGGTCGCGACACTATCGTGGCCACCCCGAGCGAGAGGCCCCGATGATCCGCATCGCCACGTTCAACGCCAACGGCATCCGTTCCGCCGTGCGCCGCGGGTTCGGCGAGTGGCTGCGATGGCGCGACTGCGACGTGGTGGCGATCCAGGAGATGCGGTGCCCAGAAGCGCTGGTGCCGACGGCCGAGCTGGCCGGCTACCACCTCACGTACGAGTCCGGGACGCTCGCCGGCCGCAACGGCTGCGCCCTGCTGACGCGGGAGCCGCCGGTCTCGGCACGCGCCGGGATCGGGCGAAAGGCCTTCGCCCACGAGGGCCGGTACGTGGAGGCCGACCTCGACCTGCCGGGGCTGCGGCTGCGGGTGGGCAGCGCGTACGTGCCGAAGGGCGGCTGGGTCGGCGACCCGGCGAGCGAGCACCGGTTCCGCCACAAGGTGCGCTTCACGGCCGCCTTCCGGGCGTACCTCACCGAGGCCCGCCTCGCCGCCGCCAGCGACGGCCGGGAGCTGCTCGTCATGGGCGACTTCAACGTCGCACACACCGCGCTGGACCTGCGCAACGCTGGCGCGAACCGCAACCAGGTGGGCTTCCTCCCCGAGGAGCGGGAGTGGTTCGGCTCGCTGCTGTCGCCCCGCAAGCTCACCGACGTGGTGCGTCTCCTGCACCCGGGCGTGAAGGGCCCGTACTCGTGGTGGCGCTGGGGCCCCGGCCCGTTCGACAAGGACACGGGCTGGCGCATCGACTACCACCTGGCCACCCGGCGGCTGGCGCTGGCGGCCGTCACGGGAGGCACGGACCGGGATGCCGACTACGCCTCCCGTATGAGCGACCATGCCCCGGTGGTCGTCGAGTACGGCGCTCGGCTCGTCGAGCACGAACCGCGGGTGGGAGATCCGCTGGTCACGCACACGGAGCTGCACGATGAACGTACGTCCCTGCTCCCCGCACGCCGCCTCCAGCGGTGACGCCGCCTCCAGCGGGTAGCCGTGGGCGCCTGGCAGCACCCGCACCGGGGTGCTCGCGGACCCGCTCGGCCAGGTCCCGTCACGACGTTCACCGGCCCCGTCCCACGATCGCCCGCCTCGTCGCGTACGCCCGGTGGCTCCCCGAGCCCGCCGTCCGGGTCTCTGGGTGCTCACGGCCCCCGGCCGCGGTGCCGCACCGTGCCAGACTGACGCCCGTGGACCTGGAGAGCGCGGCCGAGGAGCTGTACGGGATCGACCCGGCCGCGTTCGTCGCCCGGCGCGGGGAGCTGGTCAAGGAGGCCAAGGCCGCCAAGGACAAGGAGCTCGCCGCGGCCATCGGAGCGCTGCGCCGCCCCACGGTGAGCGCCTGGTACGTGAACCTCGCGGCCCGTGCGGACCTCCCCGCGCTCGGGGAGCTGACGGCGCTGGGCGGGCAGATGCGGGCGGCCCAGGCGGCCCTGGACATGGCCCGGCTGGCCGGCATGACCGCCGAGCGGCGCCGCCTGGAGCAGCTGGTGCTCACCCAGCTCACCGCGTTGCTGGCCGACCACGGTGTGACGCCGAGCGCCGCGTCGCTTGCCGAGGTGCAGACCACGCTGACGGCCGCTGTCGCAGACCCCAAGGCCGAGGCGGTGGTGACGTCGGGGTGCCTGGCGCGGCCACTCGTGTACGCGGGGTTCGGGGAGGTCGACCTCGCCGATGCGCTGGGGGCCGAGCTCGACCTGCGCACCAGACGGGTCGGGGAGGCACGCGCGGCGGCGGCAGCAGCAGAGGCGGCGCAGGCGGCGAAGAAGCGGCGCGCGGAGCAGCCGGAGAGCTCGGAGGCGACCTCCGGGGGGAAGGCGCCGGCGGAGCCTGCTCAGGACTCGGCCCAGCCCAGGAGCGAGCCTGAGATGGCCGCGGAGCCCCTGACCAGCGACGACCCGGCCGCAACCGAGCCGGCGGCGGAGCGGGAGTCGAAGGTCGAGCCTGGGGTGGAACCAGAGCCCGCACCGGCGCCGGAGCCGCCCGCGACGCCCGAGCCGGGATCGACAGACACCGCCGACGCTGCGGCTACCGACGTCGAGGAGGAGCTGGAGACAGAGCCCGGTCCGAGCACCAGGACGGCTCCACCGGCCGCCGAGACGCAGCGGCTGCGAGCCGTACCCCGCCCTGGACCCGAGTCGGAGCCGGAGCCCGACGAGGACGCCGAGGGCGATCTCGACGACGAAGAAGCGGCGGCGCTGGCGGCGCTGGAGGCTGCCCAGCGGACACTCGCGGCGGCCCAGGCGAAGAAGCGACTGGCAGCCGCGGCCAAGAAGGTGGACGCGGCCTCGGCGCGCCACGCCGCCGCCCAGGAGGCCCGCGACGAGGCGCAGCGCGAGGTCGATCAGCTGGGGCTGCAGTTCGCGGCAGCCCAGGAGCGGCTGCAGGAGGCGGAGGCAGCCGAGGAGGCAGCCGCCGCCGAGCTGGCCGCCGCCGTCGCCGAGGCCACGCAGGGGCAGCCTCCCGCACCCTGAGTGGCTGACGGGCCAGGTCGACGACACGGACGCCCGGGCCGTCAGCCCGGCAGTAGCGGGCCTCCCTGAACCGGGTGGCTGACCGGGCTGGCCCGGACCGCGGGGGTGGGCAGTCCGCCCGCCGTGCCGAAACTGTCGGAGGCGTGCGTGAGGATGGGTCCGTGATCGAGTTTCGAGACGTGGGCAAGACCTACCCTGACGGCACCGTGGCCGTCGCTGACGTGTCGCTCACGGTGCCGACCGGGCAGACGACGGTGTTCGTCGGCTCGTCCGGCTGCGGCAAGACGACCCTGCTGCGCATGGTGAACCGGATGGTCACCCCCAGCCACGGTGCCGTGCTCGTCGACGGCGTGGACGTGGCGACCTGCGAGCCGGTCGCGCTGCGCCGGTCGATCGGCTACGTGATGCAGAACTCCGGTCTGCTGCCGCACCGCAAGGTGATCGACAACATCGCCACGGTGCCGATGCTGAACGGCGAGCCGAAGGCCAAGGCGCACGCCCATGCCCTGGAGCTCATGGACCTGGTGGGGCTCGACCGGGCGATGGCGCAGCGCTACCCGGCGCAGCTCTCGGGCGGTCAGCAGCAGCGGGTCGGGGTCGCCCGCGGGCTCGCCGCCGACCCGGCGGTGCTGCTGATGGACGAGCCCTTCGGGGCTGTCGACCCGATCGTGCGCGCCGACCTCCAGCGCGAGCTGCGGGCTCTGCAGAGCCGGCTGGAGAAGACGATCGTCTTCGTCACCCACGACATCACCGAGGCGTTCGCCCTGGGCGACCAGATCGTCATCCTCGCCGTGGGTGGTGTGATCGCCCAGGCGGGCACCCCCAAGCAGATCCTCACCGACCCCGCCGACGACTTCGTCCGCGACTTCATCGGTCTCAGCTCGGGTGACCGCACGCTCCACCTGGAACCGGGCCCGTACGGCGACGACCTGGTGCTGGACAGCCTCGACCGGCCCGTCGGCCGGCTCGGGAGGTCCTCATGAGGTGGCTGGCCGACAACATCGGCACGGTGAAGGACGCGGTCGAGGCGCACCTGCTGCTCGCCCTCCCCGCGATCCTGCTCAGCTTCGTCCTCGCGATCCCGGTCGCGTGGCTCGCCAACCGCTACCGATGGTCGCGGTTCACGGTGCTGCTGGTCGCAGGGCTGCTGTACGCGGTGCCGTCCCTGCCGCTGTTCATCGTGCTGCCGCTGGTGACCGGGGCCGGGGTGCGGTCCAGCGTCAACGTGGTCGCCGCGCTGACCTTGTACGGGCTGGCTCTGATGGTGCGCTCTGCGGCTGATGCGCTCGACTCCGTTCCCGAGGCCACGACGCTGTCGGCGACGGCCGTGGGATACGGGGCCGGACGCCGCTTCTTCACCGTCGAGTTGCCGCTGGCCGGCCCCGCCCTGCTCGCCGGTCTGCGGGTGGTGGCGGTCAGCACCGTGAGCCTGGTCACCGTGAGCGCCGTGCTCGGTGTGTCCAGCCTCGGCATGCTGTTCATCGACGGCTTCCAGCGGGGCCTCGTCGCCGAGGTGCTCACCGGCATCGTGGCCACCGTGGTTCTCGCGCTGCTGCTCGACCAGGTGCTCGCGCTGCTGGGCCGTCGGCTGATGCCGTGGCAGGGTGCCTCCCGACCGAAGGCGGCCGTCTGATGGGGCTGCTGCAGGCCGCCTTCGCGTGGCTGCTCGACCCTGCCAACGCTGGCGGTCCCGACGGGATCGCGGCCCGCACCTGGGAGCACGTGTGGTACTCGCTGGCCGCCATGGGCCTGGCGTGCCTGGTGGGGGTCCCGCTCGGCTACCTCATCGGCCACACCGGTCGCGCGCGGGGGCTGGTGGTTGCCATCACCGGCGCCGCGCGGGCGCTGCCCACGCTCGGCCTGGTGACACTGCTGGGCCTGGGCATCGGCATCGGTCTCGGCGCCCCCCTGCTGGCCCTGGTGCTGCTGGCGATCCCGTCGGTGCTCGCGGGGGCGTACGCAGGGGTGGAGAACGCTCCTGCCACCGTCGTGGACGCGGCTCGGGCGATGGGGATGTCGGAGTGGCAGGTGCTCACGAGGGTCGAGGCGCCGCTGGGGCTGCCCCTTCTCCTGGGCGGCATCCGTTCCGCGATGCTGCAGGTCGTCGCCACCGCCACCCTCGCGGCGTATGTGGGGGCGGGCGGCCTCGGGCGGTTCCTGTTCCTCGGGCTCAAGACGCAGCAGTACGAGATGATGCTCGGCTCCTCGCTGCTCGTCGTCGCACTCGCCGTCGTGCTGGAGCTGGTGTTCGAGGTGGCGGTACGGGCCGCGGTGGCACGCACACGGCGGCTCGGGTGAGGAATAGGGCTCGCCGCGGGGAGGTTGCCGGGGCGTACGCCCACACCCTGAGGAGAATCACGTGACTACTCGACGCACCTTCCTGCAGATCGGCGGTGGCGCGGCTGTGCTGGCCCTCGGCGCCTGCTCAAGCAACGACCCGCTGGCGAACCCGACCACAGTGGCCGGCACCGCGACGCCTCCCGCCGGCGGGTCCACGACTCTGGTCGTCGGCAGCCAGCAGTACTACTCGAACGAGATCGTCGCGGAGATCTACGCACAGGCGCTGGAGAAGGCCGGGTTCACGGTGACCCGTAACTTCCAGATCGGGCAGCGCGAGGTGTACCTGCCGGAGATCAAGGCCGGCAAGATCGACGTCTTCCCCGAGTACACGGGCAACTTCCTCCAGGCGCTGGACAAGAGCGCTACGGCCAAGACGCTCGCCGAGGTGGAGGCCGCCATCACGAAGGCGCTGCCCTCGGGTCTCAAGGTGCTGAAGGCGGCCGGGGCGAGCGACCAGGACAGCTACAACGTGACCAGGGCCACGGCCGACAAGTACGGCCTCGCCTCGCTGGCCGACCTCACGAAGGTGAAGGAGCCGATCACGATCGGCGGCAACGCTGAGCTGTCCAGCCGCCCCTACGGCCCGCAGGGGCTGAAGAAGGAGTACGGCGTCGACGCCACGGTGATCCCGGTGGAGGACAGCGGCGGCCCGCTGACCCGCAAGGCACTGACCGACGGCAAGGTGTTCATGGTGGACCTCTACAGCGCCGACCCGTCGATCGCGAGCTCCGGCTTCGTGACCCTGACGGACCCGAAGTCGATGATCCTGCCGCAGAACGTCATCCCGGTCGTGTCCGCCAAGGTGGACGCGAAGGCGACCGCCGCGATCGAGAAGGTGCAGGCCGCCCTCGACGCCAGCACCCTGCCGAGGCTGAACGCCCAGTCGAAGGACCAGCAGAAGAAGTCCGCCGACATCGCCAAGGCCTGGCTCGCAGAGAAGGGTCTCTGACCCCACCGCTGGTCGAGTGAGAAGGTCCCGAGCGTGCGGGATCCCGCTGGTTGAGTGAGGTTCTCCTGAGCTTGCGAAGGAGAACCGAGTCGAAACCCGGCGAGCCGAGCGAAGCGAGGCGGAGCCGCAGCACAGCCTCGGGCGCCCAGCCCAGCCGCGGTCAGCGAAAACTGTCAGACCCGTCTCCTACGGTGGGCCCATGACCGAGACGGTGCAAGGCAGGGCGCTCGCGGCGCTGCGGAGGCTGGTCGGCAACGACCAGGCGACGTTCCGCGACGGGCAGGACACGGCGATCGCGGCCCTGGTCGAGCAGCGCAGCCGAGCCCTCGTGGTGCAGCGCACGGGGTGGGGCAAGTCGGCGGTCTACTTCGTCACCACGATGCTGCGTCGGGCGGAGGGTGCCGGCCCGACGGTCATCGTCTCCCCGCTCCTGGCTCTGATGCGTGACCAGATCGGCGCGGCGGAACGGGCGGGCATCCGTGCCGTGACCATGAACTCCTCGAACGCGACGGAGTGGGACGAGGTGCGCGACGCGCTGCGCTCCGGGTCGGTCGACGTCTTGCTGGTCAGCCCCGAGCGGCTCAACAACCCGTCCTTCCGGGAGAACCAGCTGCCCACGCTCGCCGCGACCTGCGGGCTGCTGGTCATCGACGAGGCGCACTGCATCAGCGACTGGGGCCACGACTTCCGCCCCGACTACCGCCGCATCAAGGACCTGCTGGCCGAGCTGCCGGTCGGCACCCCGGTGCTCGCCACCACCGCGACCGCCAACGAACGGGTCGTCGCTGACGTCGTCGAGCAGCTCGGTGTCGGGGCGGGCGGGCCGCAGCAGGTGCTCACGATCCGGGGCGGTCTGGCGCGCGACTCGCTCCGGCTCGGGGTGCTGCCGATGGGGTCGCCGGTGCAGCGGCTGGCATGGCTGCTCACCCATCTCGACGAGCTGCCGGGCAGCGGCATCATCTACACCCTCACCGTCTCGGGCGCCGAAGACGTGGCCAACGCTCTGCGGGAGGCCGGCCATCAGGTGGCGGCCTACACGGGGCGTACGGACACCGCCGACCGTGAGGAGCTGGAGCGGCGCCTGCGCCACAACGAGGTGAAGGCGCTGGTCGCCACCAGCGCGCTGGGCATGGGCTTCGACAAGCCTGACCTCGGGTTCGTGCTCCACCTGGGGGCGCCGTCGTCGCCGGTGGCCTACTACCAGCAGGTCGGCCGCGCCGGCCGCGCCACCGAGCGCGCCGACGTGGTGCTGCTGCCTGGCGCGGAGGACAAGGAGATCTGGCACTACTTCGCCACCTCCTCGATGCCGCAGCAGCGGTACGCCGAGGCGGTGATCTCCACCCTGGCCGAGGCAGGCCGCCCTCTCTCGACACCCGCGATCGAGGCGGTCGTCGACATCCGCCGCACCCGCCTCGAGCTGCTGCTGAAGGTGCTGGACGTGGAGGGCGCGGTCCGGCGCGTCCAGGGCGGCTGGGTCTCCACAGGCCAGCCGTGGGTGTACGACGCGAAGCGGTACGCGCGGGTGGCTGCCGCCCGGGAGCGTGAGCAGCAGATGATGGTCGACTACGAGCAGACCACGGAGTGTCGCATGCGCTTCCTGCAGGAGGCGCTCGACGACGACACCGCCACCGACTGCGGTCGCTGCGACAGCTGCCTCGCCGCGGCGGGAGAGCCGTCGTGGATGGATGCCTACATCGACGAGGGCAACGTGCAGCTGGCCGGCAAGCACCTCTCGCAGGTGGGGGTGCCGCTGGAGCCGCGCACCCAGTGGCCGACGGGCATGGACAAGCTGGGCGTCCCGGTGAAGGGCAAGATCGGTCTCGACGAGGCGTGCGAGCCTGGTCGTGCCGTGGCGCGGCTCACCGACCTCGGGTGGGGCACGACGCTGCGGGACCTGTTCGCTGGGCCCGACGGCCCGGTGCCGGAGTCGATCGGCAAGGCCTGCATCGACGTGCTGAAGGCCTGGCCGTGGGAGACACGGCCGGTCGCCGTGGTGGGGGTTCCGTCGTCACGGCGTCCTCAGCTGGTGGGGAGCCTGGCGGAGGGGCTGGCGAGCATCGGCCGGCTCCGCCACCTCGGGCAGCTCGACCTGGTGGGGGAGGTGACCACGGAGCCCGGCGGCAACAGCGCGTTCCGGCTCGCCGACGTGTGGTCTCGCTTCACGGTCGGCCCCGGTCTGGCCGAGGCGATGCGCGGCATCCCCGGGCCGGTGCTGCTCGTCGACGACCTGTGCGACTCCCGGTGGACGATCACGGTCGCCAGTCGCTTGCTCCGTGAGGCTGGCGCACCCGCCGTGCTCCCGTTCACGCTCGCGACGGTGGCCTGAGCCCCGGCCCCTCGACGGACCGTGTCCGCGCAGCGGCTGTGGCGGTCGAGCCGCCATGAGGCAGGGTCCGCCCTTGTCCCCGTGATGTTCGGCCCCCCGGGTGTGCGGCCTGAGCCGTCGAAGAGGTCGTGTCGACAGGGGGATCGGGCCGGGGGCCTGCGCCTGAGGCGACGGAGGCGCCCGGCCCGCGGCTGGCCGGACGCGGTCGGGCGGCGTCCGAGCACGGTGGCTCTGACGGGCGTGGCCTATGCGTCGTCGGCGTCGCCCCGATCGACGCCCAGCACGTCCGGGGTCGCCGCCAGGCGCGTGACCACGGCGTCGACGGGGCCGGGGCCGAAGATCTGCAGGGTCAGGTTCACGGTGCCGTCGTCGGCGCGAGTCGTCACCGCCCGGTCCACCGACCAGCCACCACCGGTGACGACCTCCAGGATCGAGCGCAGCGTGCCGTGCCCGTCGGGGTAGCGCACCTCGAGCTCCACCCCGGTCCCACGGCGGCCTGGCAGACGACGGACGAGCCAGGTGAACCCGTACGCCACCACGAAGTGGAGAACGGTCACCACGGTCGCGAGCACCCAGAGGCCGGCACCGGCCGCCATGCCGATCGCCGCCACCTCCCACACCGACGCCGCGGTGGTCAGCCCGCGTACGGCGCCGGGTGCGTGAGGATCAGGCCGGCGCCGAGGAAGCCGATGCCAGACACCACCTGGGCGGCGACGCGTGAGGGGTCGAGGTTGATGATGTCGGGGCTGACGACGTCGAAGAACCCGAACTTGCTCACCTGCATGAACAGCGCCGAGGCCGTGCCCACGATCGCCTGGGTGCGCAGCCCGGCGTTCTTGCCGCGGGATTGCCGCTCCAGGCCGACTAGGCTGCTGAGCAGGAAGGCAAGGAGGATCTCGGCGACCTGGGTCAGCCCCTGGCCGAGGAACATGTCGTTCATGGGTCTCCTGTCGTCACCAGCACCCTAGACGCGGGAGGCACCCGGCCCGGCGCCCGCCCGCTGGGCGGCTCTGGCTCAGCGGTGCAGGCATCCGCCCGCAGGCCGTGCCCGCGACGCCTGAGCCCGCGTCAGACCTCCGGATCCCCAGGCGCCGGGCCCGGCGTCGCTGCGTCTGTCGTCACTGGGCCCGGTGTGACTGGGGCCTGGTCACTGGGCCCACTGCGCGAACGGCGCGAGGTGCTTCGCGAAGTGGTCGGCGATGATCTCGTAGTGCTCGGCCTCGTGGTCGTTCCAGATGGCGTACAGCTGCGGCCCGAACTCCTCCAGGATCGCCCCGTAGGCGACGTGCAGCACCTGGCGAGAGTCGATCACGCTCATCAGCTCCCTGACCTGCTCGTCGCTCGGGTGCGCCGGGATCTTCGTGGGGTCGCACGAGAGGTGGTAGCTCTTGACGTTCTTCTCGAAGCTCTCCAGCGCGAGCGTGAGGACCTGTCGCATCAGGTCGGGGTCGTGGTTCGCGATCACGCGCAGCGCCTCGGCCCAGCTGGTGCCCGCCGTCTTCAGGTGCACCAGGCCCTTGGTGGCCTCGGCGATCAGCGGGTACGTCGAGTACTTGTCCGACCCCGAGTGCAGCGACAGCTTGTACGGGCCGAGCGCGCGTGCCAGCTCCGCGTGGATCTGGAAGTCGCGCTGCAGCTCGTCGATGTCGCCGATGAACTCCACGCCCTTCTCGAACCGGCCGACGAACCGCGGCGCGAACGAGACGAACTCCATGCCGAGGCGCTTCAGCTCGCTGACGACGACCACGTGCTCGGCCGGTCTCGTCGGGTGGGCCGTCTCGTCGACCGCGAACTCCACCTCGCAGTCGATGCCCTTCTCCATCAGGCGCCGGTACAGCGCCATGGCGTGGGCCATCGACGGCCCGTACTTCGCCAGCGCCCGCAGCACCGACTCCTCGTCGCACGTGATCGCCTCGTTCTCGAGGTCGACCGAGTAGCCGACGTAGCGGCTCTTGACCGAGTCGAGGTCGGTGTCCAGCCCGGCCCAGTCGATCGCGTCGACCTTGCGGCGTACGGTGTCGGCGTCGGCGTTCTCCGCCTCGTCGTCGACGTGAGCCTTGGGGTCGAGGGTGTAGAAGACGAACCCCGCGTCGACGGTGCGGTCGATGTCCTCCAGCTCTTCCAGGTGGTCGGCGTCACCCCCCACCGGCTTGGTCCATCCCGCCTGGAAGGCACCCCAGGTGGCGTCGTCGAGCACGTCGCGCGGCGTGCGGTGGCAGCGGCCCATCTCGCGGATGGACTGCTGCGCGAAGACGGGGTTGATGGCCGCGCCGACCCGGTTCAGCGCCTGCACGTGACCGGGAGTGGCCAGGCCGAGCCGGTCGCCGAAGCCGGCGGAGGTGTGCAGCCCGAACCGCGTGGGCGTGAGCCAGGGGAGAGCAGCCCGGAGCGCGAGCGCGTTCTCGGCCGAGGTGTCGGCGACGAGCCGCGTACGGCCCTCGAGCTGCTCGGTGGAGCCCTGGAAGCCGTCGAGCGCGGCCTCGTCCTCGGCGAGGGCGACGAGGCGCTTGCTGCCGTCGCCGGACCTCTCGAGCCAGAAGGTGGCGCCACCGTGCGAGACCTGCGACTCGCGGTACGCCCCGTGGCCCATGGCGCTCTGCGCGGCGTCGTCAACCCGGTCGGGGTGTGCGGTCATGGGGAGCGTCCTTCCGGGTGTTCAGCCGGCGTGGTCCGGCTGCGTCTCGTCCACCCTAGCGAGGAATGCGCTTGCCTGGGGTGGGAACGCGGGCGCGACAAGGTCTCAGAGCCGAAGGCGCCACGTGCTGGTTCCCCGTCTGGCTGGACCTCGCCGAGCGGCGTCAGGCTCGCGCTCGGGCCGCTGGCGGCAGCACGTCCGCAGAAGTTGTTCTTGTACTGACCGGTCAGTACAGTAGTTGCCATGAGCACCCATGCCGTCGTGGCCGAGGACCTGGCCCTGCGTGGCTCTCGAGGCCCCGTGTACGGGCCGCTGAGCCTGGAGGTCCCCACCGGCTCCGTCTTCGCCCTCACCGGTCCGGCGGGGTCCGGACGCACCAGTCTGCTGCTGACCCTGACGGCGAGGTTCAGACCGTCCCAGGGCAGCTTGACCATCCTGGGCGAGGTCATGCCTCGCCACCGACGGCAGGTGCAGCGCCACACCGCCATCGCCGGCTTCTCCGGGCTGGACGAGGTCGACGACGCGCTGCACGTGGGTGAGCTCATCACCGAGCGTCTGGACCTGGTGACCCCGCTCTTCCGCAGGGCGCCCGGCCTCGACTCCGACGTGGCGCGGGACACCTGGGCCACCGTCATGGGGCAGGCAGAGATCCCCGCCCGGGCCCGCATCGACGAGCTGACCCCCCTCGAGGAGCTGCAGCTGCGGATCGTGCTCGCCCTTCTCGGCAGGCCCGCTCTCCTCGCCGTCGACGACGTCGACCGGCTCCGCGACCCCGACCACCGCGACGCCCTGTGGGCCTCGCTCTCCCGCATCGCCGACTCCGGCACCACCGTCGTCACCTCGACCACGATGGACCCGCCGCCGGCCGTCATCTCCCTCCCCGTCTCGTCGCACCTCCAGGAGGTCGCATCGTGAGCACCCTTCGCCGCCTCTTCGGGCCCAGCCTCGAGCTGCGCCGCTTCTTCCGCGCACCCATGACCATCGGCGCGCTCCTCACCCTCGCCGTGTTCCCGCTGCTGTACGGCGCGCTCTACCTGTGGGCCTTCTGGAGCCCGACCGACCACCTGGACCGGATCCCGGTGGCGCTGGTGCAGTCGGACCGCCCCATCACGCGCGAGGACGGCACCACGCTCTCGGCCGGCGCCGACATCAGCAAGGAGCTCCTCGACAAGGGCACCCTGGACTGGACGGTGACCGACTCCGCCACGGCCGCCTCCGGTCTCCGGTCCGGCCGCTACCTCGCCGTCGTGACGATCCCCGAGGGGTTCTCCGCCTCGGTCGACACCATCGGCTCGGCAAACCCCGTCTCCGCGCCCCTGAAGGTCGACTACGACGACGCGAACGGTTACACCAGCCGCACCATCCTCACCTCGGTGCTGCGCGAGGTTCGTGCATCGGTGGCCGCCTCCATCGGTGAGAAGGCCGTCTCGAAGGTGCTCGTCGGCGTCGACGAGATCCACTCCGGCATGCTGCAGGCCGCCGACGGCGCCAAGCAGCTCGCCGATGGCACGACGAGCGCGGCCGACGGTTCCCAGAAGCTCTCGGACGGGGCGGCCAAGCTCGCCGACGGTGCCGACCAGCTCGCCGCGGGTGCCACCAGCGCGCGCCAGGGCGCCGACACCCTCGCCCCGGCCACGGCGAAGCTGGCCGACGGTGCCCGCCAGCTGAACGCCGGTGCCCAGCAGCTGGCGCCCGGCGCGCAGAAGCTCAGCGACGGCGCGACCCAGCTCGCCGGGCAGATGCCGTCGGCGGTCAAGGGCGCCCAGCAGGTGGCCTCCGGTGCCCAGCAGGTCTCCACCGGAGCCACCCAGCTCCAGGCGGGGCTCGGCGCCGCGGCCGAGAAGGCCGGTGCGCTGCCGGGGGCGGCGACCAAGCTCGCCGACGGGTCGGCGCAGGTGGCGACGGGAGCCTCCCAGGTGGCCACCGGCGCGTCTCAGCTCGCGACCGCCCTGGGGTCCACCGACCCCAAGCTCGCGCAGTCGACCGCGGCTCTGGCCGCGACGCTGACCCCCGCGCAGCAGGCGCAGCTGACGGCGATCCTCAGTGAGGTGCAGGCCAACCAGCAGAAGGCCGCCGCCAGCGCGCAGAAGCTCGCCGCGGGAGCCCAGCAGACGTCGGCGGGCGCCCAGCAGGTGGCTGCTGGCAACCAGCAGCTCGCGCAGACCGCTCCCGCCCTCGTCACGGGCCTCGACCAGGCCAACGACGCTGCCGGCAAGCTGGCCGCCGGCGCCGGTCAGGTCTCCAGCGGCGCGACCACGCTGGCCGGTGGCCTGCAGACGGCGTCCAACGGTGCCAGCCAGCTCGCGACCGGGGCCCAGCAGCTGAACGGCGGGGTGCAGAAGCTCGCCGGGTCGACCCCGGCACTGGCTGACGGTGCCAGCCAGGTCGCGGCCGGTGCGCAGAAGCTCGACGACGGCCTGGTGAACCTCGACTCCGGGTCTCACACGCTGGCAGGCTCCGCCCGCCAGCTCGCCGAGGGCGCGGCCAACCTCGCCGTCGGCAACGCACAGGTGCGCGACGGGTCGGTGACCCTGCGGGACAAGCTGGTCGACGCGGCCGGCAAGATCCCGAGCTTCGGCGACTCCGCCGACCGCAACGCGGAGGTGATGGTGACGCCGGTCGACCTCGAGACGAGCTACACCCACCAGGCGCGGACCAATGGCGTCGGCTTCGCCCCGTACTTCATGGGTCTCGCCTTCTTCGTCGGCGCCCTGGTGCTGTGGATGATCCTGCCGCCGCTGACGCAGCGGTCGCTCGCCGCTCCCGTACGTGCCACCCGTGTGGTCTGGTCGAACCTCCGCTCGGGTCTGATGATCGGCGTCGTGCAGGCCGTCGTGCTGGTCAGCGTGGTCGTCTGGGGCCTCAAGCTCCGCCCGGAGCACCTGGGCGCTGTCTTCGGGTTCGCGGTGCTGGTGTCGTTCGCCTTCATTGCCCTGCTGCAGGTGCTCAACGTCTGGTTCGGCTCCGCCATCGGGCGGCTGCTGTCGATGGTGCTGATGATGCTGCAGCTGACCAGCGCCGGCGGCACCTACCCCGTGGTCACCTCGCCGGGCTTCTTCCAGACCATCGGCAGGGTGCTCCCGATGACCCAGGTGGTGAACGGGTTCCGGGAGTCCATCAGCGGTGACCTCGACCACCGCTTCTGGTTCGCCGTGACCTATCTCGCCGTGCTGGCGGTGGGCGCCTTCTGCCTGTCCGTGATCGGTGCTGCCCGGTCCCGGGTCTGGTCCATGAAGCGGCTCCACCCGGAGTTCTCGCTGTGAGCCGGGCACCGCGCGGCAGTGCACGCGGCAAGATCCTCCACGCCGCCGCCGCCCTGTTCGCCAACCAGGGCTACACCGGCACCTCGATGGACGACATCGCGGCCGCGGCCGGCGTCAGCAAGGGGTCGATCTTCTACCACTTCGCCACCAAGGAGGAGCTGTTCACCGGTTTCGTCGTGGCCGCGGCCGAGGCGATGGGGTCCGGGATCGGCGAGGCCCGTGCGGGGCTGCGCGGCTGGGAGGCGCTCTCGGCCGTGGCGGAGGCGGTGCTGGCCCGCGTGGACGCCTATTCCGACGAGGCCGGGATCCTGGTCTCCGAGATGTTCCGCGCCGGCAGGCCGTGGGGGAAGGAGATCGGCGAGGCGCGCGCGACGATCCTGCGCCCCATCACCGAGGTGCTGGCCGAGATCAGCGACGACCGGGCAGCGGCGGGCGCGTCCCACGCGCCGGACGGGGCGGGCTTCGACGACCTGGGCGCCGCCGTCATGGGCGCCCTCGCCTTCGCCGCGCTGGACCGCCGCACGTACGCGCCGGACCGCGACCTCGCCGACGTCCACAGCCGCCTGATGATGACGCTCTCGGGCCTGGTCGCCGCCTGACAGGACGTCCGCGCGCCTAGCCAGGCCGCAGGGCGTCGGCCCAGGCGCTGCGGTGCTCGGCGATGTAGGCAGCGCAGCGGGCCCAGTGCTCACCGTGGCCGGAGACGTACATCGTGGCCCAGGGCTCCACGCCGGTCTCGTGCGAGGTGCGCAGCAGCTCGTGCATCGCCTCGGCCCGCCTGGCCATGGTGTGGGGGAGTGCGGCCCGCAGCTGCCCGTCGGCACCGTACCCGTCGACGAAGGCCGCCAGTCGTCCCGCCGCCTCCTCGGGCGCCTCACCGGCCACCAGCAGGCCGAACGAGACGGCCGCGTACGCGAGATCCCAGAGCCGGGTGCTCGGGCCGGCACCGTCCCAGTCGATGAAGACCAGCCGCTCGCGGTCGATCACCAGGTTCCAGGCGGCCAGGTCGTTGTGGCAGACCAGGTCGGCGCCTTCGGCGGGCAGCAGCACGGGCCAGTCGGCCGGCACCGGCAGCCCGGCGCTGGCGTCGTGGATGGAGCGGACCAGCTCGCCGATGCGGCGCAGCAACGGCCGGTCGAGCGGCTGCAGGTCCATCGCGATCCGGCCCGGCACGTACGAGAGCACGAACCGGCCCTGCTCGTCGCGGCCCAGCGGCTCCGGCACGTCCAGGCCAACCGCCCGCAGCGCACTCAGGTAGTCATTGGTGCGCTGCGAGGTCGGCAGCCACGGCTTGCGTACGGTGTCGCCGAGCCGGACCACCGCGCCGGACGCGTTGCCTCCTGCCAGCCGTTCCTCGTCGGCCAATGCGCGTCAGGCCTGCGCGCCGGACGGCATCGGGCAGGCGACACCGGTGCGCACGTGGCAGTCGTAGCCGTTCGGATTCGCGTCCAGGTACTGCTGGTGGTAACCCTCGGCGTAGTAGAACGGCCCGGCGGGCGTGATCTCGGTGGTGATCCCGCCGAAACCGGCCTTCGTCAAGGAGGTCTGCATCCGGCCCTGGGCGGCCTCGGCCGCGGCCTGCTGGTCGTCGCTGGTGGTGTAGATCGTAGAACGGTACTGGGTGCCCCGGTCGTTCCCCTGCCGCATGCCCTGGGTGGGGTCGTGGTGCTCGAAGAACACCTTCAACAGTTCGTCGTACGAGATCTGGGCCGGGTCGAACACCACGCGGACCACCTCGGCGTGCCCGGTGCGACCGGAGCAGACCTCCTCGTACGTGGGGTTCGGCGTCATGCCGCCCTGGTAGCCCACGGCGGTGGTGAGCACGCCCGGGGTGTTCCAGAACACCTTCTCGGCGCCCCAGAAGCAGCCCAGCCCGAAGTAGGCGACCTCGGCGCCGTCGGGCACCTCGTCGATGGGCCGGCCCAGCACCCGGTGCGTGCGCCGGGGGTCGACCACGGCCTCGGTGCGACCGGAGAGCGCGTGTGTGAGGTCGACCATCTTGGACTTGTCGAAGAACATGCCTTCAGCGTACGTCGCGCCGCGGCTGACCCACGGGCGGCAGGTCGGGCCGGCCGGGCACCGGCAGTCCGGGCAGCGGCCCCGCCGGGAGCCCGTCGGGGGAGAGCGGACCGGTGGGGGCGCGGTCGGGAAGGATCGGACCGACCGGGCTGGGGCCCTGGGGAGGTGTCATGCCCCCAGCATCCCCGGCGCGGTCAACCCGCGGGCGGTGCGTGAGCTCCTCGGCGCGGGAGGTGGTGGCGAGGTCCATCTCCCCGTACACCAGCTGCCGCACCACGTCGGCGTCCAGATGGATCGCGCCGTGGTTGTTGATGGTGCCCGTGGTGTGGAACGAGACGTCGGCCAGCCGGAGGCGGCGCTCCAGCGGGCCCTGCCTGGCCGAGACCGACTGCAGCCGCGCGTGCGGCACGATCGACTGCGTGCGGGTCGCCCAGCCGCGACGCGTCACCACCACGGAGCGGTCGGACCCGAAGCCGTTCCAGGTGTACGCCAGCGGGTCCAGCCACCGCGCCCTCGCCGGCGACGGCGTGAACGTGATGTCGTCGAGGCGCAGCCCCGGCCACACCGCACCCAGGGCCACCGCGACCTGCTGCGCGTCGCCGATGGGCAGCAGGATCGTGGAGACCTCCTTGCTGCTCTCGTCGTTCGTCGCGGGCCCGTACCCCAGCACCTCCACGTCCAGCCGCCAGCGTCTCAGCAGCCGCCACAGCAACGGCTGCACCATGCGGATCGACTGGATCCGGTCGACCGGCACCGTCTGGCTGGTGAGGTTCGTGAGCCCCCGGCTGATGCGGAGCCCCGCCGGGGTCCGGGCCAGCGTGTAGCTGAACTGCGCCACGACCCGGGTGCTGAGGAACGAGAAGACCGCGAACGCCATCGGCAGCAGCGTGCCGACCTGCACGTACGACCGTGCCTCGGTCACCCAGCTGTCTGGCCAGATCCACGACGCGACCGTGACCGCGACGGCGGGCAGCGCGAACGTGATCAGCAGGGCGAGCAGGTCGTGCGACATCAGGGCCCCGAGGATCAGGTGCTGCGGCGCGACCCGGACCAGCACCTCGTCGGCGGCGCCCAGGTCCTCGAGCACGCCGGAGCTCACCGCGGCGTTCGACGCGGCGACGGTCATGCTCTGGCCGTGGGCGCGCCGCATCAGGTAGTCGCGCATCTGGTACGCCCGCTGACGCCCGAGGTACTGCAGCTTGGTGGAGTCGCCTCCGGCGTCGATGCGCAGCTCGGCCAGCCCGAGGATCCGCGCGGCCAGCGGCTGCACCACGTCGACGCTCTGGATCCGCGTGTACGCCAGCCGCCGTGACTGCCGGAACAGCCACCCCGTCTCCACCCGCAGCTCGCTGTCGTCGGCGATGAACTTGGTGGTCCGCCACGAGATCACGCCGAAGAGCGCTGCCAGGACGGCGACGGCGGCCACCCCACCGACCACGACCAGGACGGGCAGGTCGCGAGGCCCCTCCCCGCGCCCCGAGCGTGCGAATTCCTGGAGGTAGTACCAGCCGAAGGCCACCAGGATCACCCACCCCTTCACCAGGGGAGTCAGGGGGTGGGCGCGCTCGACGACCTTCGGCCCAGGCTCGGCCGCCTCGGCGGTGTCGGGCTGAGGCGGCACGGTGCCAGGCATGTGCGGCTCGACAGGCCCAGGAGAGGGCTGACCTGCGACCGAGGGCGGCGGGTACGCGGTCGGCTGGGCAGGAGACTCGCTCACAGGCCGGCGCCCCGGGTGTCGCCGATCTCGATGAGGCGGTCGCGGAGCCGTTCGGCCTCGCCGGCGGGCAGGCCGGGGATGCTGGCGTTCGACTGCGCCGACGCGGTGACCAGCGTGACGGTCGCCAGCCCCATCGCGCGCTGGACCGGCCCGGAGTCGACCTTGGCGATCTGCAGCCGTCCGTACGGCACCACCGTCAGGCTCTTGAACCACAGGCCCCGCGTGATGCAGAGGTCCTCGCCGCGCTCCGCGTACGCCCACGAGCGTGCGTACCGCCCGGCGCGCACCACTCGCCACACCGTCCAGCCCAGCGCCACGGCTGCCACCACCCACGGCCACGGGGACGGCAGCAGGGAGAAGGCAGCGCTGACCAGCGGCACCCAGACGACCAGGTTCCAGATGACCGAGGACACCGTCTGCACGGTCGCGTACTTCGGCGACAGGCGGTGCCAGGTGTCGGCCGGCGGCTGGAAGAGGGTGTCCACGTCGATCACTGTAGGGCGGGGGTCTGACAGAACCATCCCTAGACTCGGGCGCATGACTGCCCGAGAGAGCGTGCTCGTCATCGACTACGGGGCTCAGTACGCCCAGCTGATCGCGCGCCGCGTGCGCGAGGCGGGGGTCTACTCCGAGATCGTGCCGCACACCGTGAGCGTCGACGACCTCGTGATGCGCGAGCCGTCGGCGATCGTGCTGTCGGGCGGGCCGCAGAGCGTGTACGTCGAGGGAGCCCCGCAGGTCGACCCGGCGCTGTTCGGGGTGGGCATCCCGGTCTTCGGCATCTGCTACGGCTTCCAGGCCATGGCGCACGCGCTCGGTGGCGACGTGGCGCGTACGGGCCTGTCGGAGTTCGGCCGCACCATCGTCGCCGTCAACGAGCCCGGGCAGCTGCTGGCCGACGTGCCGTCGGTGCTCAACGCGTGGATGAGCCACGGCGACTCCGTGCACCGGGCCCCCGACGGGTTCACCGCGCTGGCCTCCTCGGCCGGCGCGGAGATCGCCGCGTTCGAGGACGTCGACCGGCGTCTGGCGGGCGTGCAGTGGCACCCGGAGGTGCTCCACTCCGAGCACGGCCAGAAGGTGCTGGACACCTTCTTGCACTCGATCGCCGGCATCGGCTCCGGCTGGCAGGCGGAGGCGATCGCTCAGGAGGCCATCGCCAAGGTGAAGGCCCAGGTGGGCGACAAGCGGGTGCTGTGCGCGCTGTCGGGCGGTGTCGACTCGGCCGTCGCCGCCGCACTGGTGCAGCAGGCGGTGGGAGACCAGCTCACCTGCGTCTTCGTCGACCACGGCCTGCTGCGCAAGGGTGAGGCCGAGGCGGTGGAGCGTGACTTCGTCGCGGCCACGGGCGTCGACCTGGTGGTGGAGGACGTCGCCGACCAGTTCCTGGACGCCCTCGCCGGCGTCACCGACCCCGAGACCAAGCGCAAGATCATCGGGCGCGAGTTCATCCGCACCTTCGAGGCCGCCGCGCGCCGCCTCGAGGCCGAGCGCGACATCGAGTTCCTCGTGCAGGGCACGCTCTACCCCGACGTGGTGGAGTCGGGCGGCGGCGAGGGCGCCTCCACCATCAAGTCGCACCACAACGTCGGCGGCCTGCCCGACGACCTCACGTTCACGCTGGTCGAGCCGCTGCGGACCCTCTTCAAGGACGAGGTACGCCAGGTGGGGCTGGAGCTCGGGCTGCCGGAGGCCATGATCTGGCGCCACCCGTTCCCCGGCCCCGGCCTCGGCATCCGCATCATCGGCGAGGTCACGCGCGAGCGGCTGGAGATCCTGCGGGAGGCGGATGCGATCGCCCGCGAGGAGCTCACGAACGCCGGCCTCGACCGCGACATCTGGCAGTTCCCGGTGGTGCTGCTGGCCGACGTGCGCTCGGTCGGCGTCCAGGGCGACGGCCGCACGTACGGGCACCCGATCGTTCTCCGACCCGTGACCAGCGAGGACGCCATGACGGCCGACTGGGGCCGCTTGCCGTACGAGCTGCTGGAGAAGATCTCCACCCGCATCACCAACGAGGTGCGCGAGGTGAACCGCGTCGTGGTCGACATCACCAGCAAGCCGCCGGGCACCATCGAGTGGGAGTGACAGGGGCCCGCTGAGGGGGCTCAGCCGGCGAGGTGCGTGACCTCCCCGGCGACCACGGTGGCGTGCACGGGGCGGAGCCCCAGCACGTGACGGGCGACCTGGGCCGAGTCGCCGGCGTCCGCCAGCGGGTCGCTGTCGAGGAGGACCAGGTCGGCCGGCTCACCCATGGCGACCCGACGCCCGTCGACGGACGCCGCCCACGCCTCGCGTACGGTCAGGCGCTGCTCGGGGTGCCAGCTCGGCAGGTCCACGCCGTTGCGGTGCACCGCCGCGGCGACCGCGGCGAACGGGTCCAGCGGAGCCACCGGGGCGTCGGAGCCGAGCCGCAGCTCCACGCCGGCGTCGAGCAACGACCGGAACGGGAAGGCGTCGGCGGCTCGGTCTGGCCAGAGCCGGTCCAGCGCGGGGACGTCGTCGACGAGGTGCCACGGCTGGACGCTTGCGGCGATCCCGAGGCGGGCGAGGCGACGTACGTCTCCGGCGGTGAGCAGCTGGGCGTGCTCCATGGAGCCCCTGGCTCCGACCGACTCCATCGCGTCCAGCACCACCTCGGCGGCCGCGTCGCCGATCGCGTGGCAGGCCACCGAGAGGCCATGCCGGTGCGCCGTGGTCAGCAGCTCACGCAGCTGCTCGGGCCCGTACGCGAGGACGCCGTGGGTGCCATTCGGCCCGTACGGCTCCCGGCAGCATGCCGTGACGCTGCCCAGGGAGCCGTCGGTGATGACCTTCAGCGGGCCCATGGTGACCAGACCGCGCTCGTCCAGAGGGTCGCCGGTGCGCAGGCCCGCCGCGACCACGGCGTCGAGACCGTGCGGGAAGACACCCACCCGTACCCGGGGGAGCGGCAGACCAGCGGCGGACAACGCGGCCCACGGGCCGAGCGAGCCGTCCATCACCAGGTCCACGAGCCCGACGAGGCCGAGTGCGGCCGCCTCCCGTACCCGGCGTTCCAGGGCCGGGCCCAGAACGGACGGGTCGGACTGCAGCTCCTCGAGCCGGTGCGCCGCCGCGAACCACTCGGTCTCCGCGCAGACGCCCTCGGCGGAGATGCCCAGCAGCCGCTGCGCGGTGCTGCTGACCCAGGCGCTGTGCACGTCTCCAGAGACCAGCGCTACGGGGTGCCCGCCGCTGACCGCGTCCAGCTCGGCGGTGGTCACCGGGCGCGTCCAGGAAGCCGGGCGGTGGCCGAGGCCGACCACGAGGGAGCCGTCGTCGGGGAGCCCCGCGACGTGGGTCGCGACCAGGTGGGTGAGCTCCTCGGGCGTGCGGGTGCCCGAGGTGCCCAGCCGCAGGGAGGCGAGGGCCCACTGCGAGAAGTGCACGTGCTGGTCCCACAGGCCGGGCGAGAGCCAGCGGCCGTCAGCCTCCACCACGTACGGGTGGTGGCGGGCCGCCGCGCCGGAGGGCTCGATGCCGGCGATCCGCCCGTCCCGCGCCACGACGTCGACGGGGTGGGAAGGGGTGGCCCCGTCGAGGCGAACGAGTCGTGCTCCGCGGATCAGCAGGTCGCCCATGGCCGAGCACACTACGGCCCGGCCACCGTCACCGGTGGCCGGGCCGTCGCGGACAGGATCAGCGCAGGTCGTCGGGGTTGTGCACGTAGTCGCCCGACTTCTTCTGGTCGTAGGAGGTCTTCAGCTTCGTGGCCTCGTCCTTGACCATGTCGATGCCGCGGACGCCGCTCTTGTCCTCGGGCAGCAGCACCCACAGCAGGAGGTAGGCGAGCGGGCCGAAGCCGGTGAAGAGCACGATCAGCACCGTGACGAGGCGGACGATGCTGGCGTCGACGTCGAGGTACTTGGCGATGCCTCCGCAGACGCCGGAGAGGATCTTGTCGGTGGATGAGCGGGTCAGGGTGCCGTTTGCCATGGTGGTGTCCTTTCGTTGGGGTGGTGCGGTCGGGTGGTGCGGTCAGTGCCGTGAGGCCAGGATGCCGAGGCCGCCGATGGTCACGAGGGAGAGCGGTACGGCCACCTTGACGAACGAGGGGGTCGCGGTGCCGCCGAAGGAGATCCAGAGCACCGTGCCCCCGACCAGCATGGCGCCGAGGCCGACGAGGAGGGCGACCACGTCCACCTTGCGGGGCGTCACGGGGTCACCACCTCGAGCTCGCCGTCGACGATCGTGACCCGGATCGTGGTCATGGCAGCGTTGGGGTCGACCACCTGCCTGTACGTGCCGGAGCCGGACTGCGACGGCTCCTGGTCCGGGCAGGTGACGGCACCCGAGGTGATGACCCAGTCGACCGACACGTTGGCAGCCTCGGGGAGGACCACCGTGAGAGTGCCCATCCAGACGGATGCCTCGACGACCACGGGCTCGGTGAGGCTGGCCCTCGAGAGGTCTAGGGTCGTCGACCCCATGTCGACGTCCAGGGTGCGGGGGAGCGCGCTGCTGCTCTCCACCTCGATGTACCTGGACGTGGGGCCGGGGAAGGTGCGCCCCTGAGGGACCGCCATCGCCCCGGTGACCAGGCCGAGCGCCAGCGTCATGGCGAGCAGGCCCTTCGGGCGGGTCGATCTGGCCGTGAGCACGAGCGAGAGGCCGGCGACGACGAGGGCGGCCGCGAGGTACGCCGCGGGGGGGACGGGGATGCCCAGGTCGCTCATGGCCGCCAGCACCACGAGCAGCACTCCCAGCAGGCCCGCCATCGCCCAGCGGCCCCGGGCCTGGGGGCCCACCGAGGGAGCCGGGGTGGCGGCGTACAGTCCAGCGGGGTCGGGAAGGGCGAAGAACCGGAGCGCCTCGCCATAGGTGACGGGGTGGCCCCAGGGGTTCCTCGGCGTCCACGGCCCCCGCCGGGTGCTGATGGTGACCGGGGCGGACCACTCGTCGGCGGAGGTTGCGACAGGCCACGAGGGCGTCCGCGACGCGGGGGCTGGGCCGCGGTCCGAGGCGGTTCCCGCTCGGGGAGGAAGCCTCTGCGAGGGGATGGCACCGGCGAACCACAGCCCCGCCACCACGATCGCCGGCACCAGCCCGATGGTCACGTCCTGGCCCACGGTGGTGACGACGAGCAGGGTGATCCCGCCGACGATCAGCACCCAGGTGCGGCCGGACCAGCGGGCGGTCGCGGGAATCAGACGCTGCACGGCAGGCGGCTCCGCACCGCGGGGGAGAGCCAACCAGCCGCAGACGTACAGGACGGCGCCGATGCCGCTGCACAACGCGAGGACGACGGCGGCGAGGCGGACGAGGAGCGGGTCGATCCCGGCGCGCTCGGCGACGCCGCCGCAGACCCCGGCGATCTTCGCGTCGGCGGTGCTGCGTCGCAGCGGCTCGAGCTCTCCCACGGCGACCATCCTGCCTGGTCGCCCCAGAGCAGCGAATAGGGGAATGCCCCCAACGCACCCCAGGGCTGGCGCCGCCCGGTGGCACGCGAGGGTGGCCGCGTGTGACGCTAGGTCGATCATGGACGACCAGTCACGGCCCGGACCGCGGCCCTCGCTCGCCGAGGTCGCCGCGCGTCTCGAGGCCGAGACGGTGGAGGCGTCCCCCGGGGACAGCCGCCGGCCAGAGCCGCGGCGGCCCTCGCTCGCCGAGGTGGCGGCACGGCTGGAGGCTGAGACCGCCACCGAGGACAGGGCTTCCCCCGCGCCCGCCGCCGAGGCCACGGCCGCGCGACCAGCCCCGAAGGCCACCCGGCGTGGTCAGGACGCGCTCCTGGGCGGGGTCTGCGCAGGGATCGCGGCACACCTCGGAGTCCCGGTCCTGGTGGTGCGGACGGCATTCGTGGTGCTGGGCGCGTTCGAGCTGCTCGGCGCCCTGCTGTACGCGGCTCTGTGGCTGGTGATGCCGGCCGAGGTGGCCGAGCGGTCGCCGGGCGTGGATGCGGCGAGCAGGCGAGGGATGCGCGCCGAGACGTCGCACCGGGGCGTCGACATCGGGCAGCTGCTGGCCCTGCTGCTCGTGGGTGTCGGGCTGAGCTGGTTCGTGCGCAGCCTGGACCTGGGGATCACGGGGGCCACGTACTGGCCGCTGCTGGTCGGCGGTCTCGGTGCGGCGCTGATCTGGCGTCAGACCGACGGGATCGCCGTCCGAGACGACCGGCGCTCCCTGGCCTCGTGGCTGCAGATCATGCTCGGGGTGGTGCTGGTCGGGGCGGGCGTCGTGATCGGCATCAGTCAGGTGCTGGGCTGGGCGCACTGGCGCGTCACCGTGTGGACGAGCCTGGTCGCGGTCGTCGGTGTCCTGGCGGTCTACCTGCCGTGGGGGTTCCGTACGCGGAGCGCGCTCAGCGCGGCGCGGGAGCAGGAGCTGGTCGCCCACGCCCGTGCCGACGTGGCGGCCCATCTGCACGACTCGGTGCTGCAGACGCTGGCGCTCATCCAGAAGCAGGCCGACGACCCACGAGCCGTCGCCGCCCTGGCCAGGCGTCAGGAGCGTGAGCTGCGTGACTGGCTCTACGGCGAGGGGACCGACGAGGCCCAGACGTTCCGGGCAGCGCTGAGGCGCTCGGCCTCCGAGGTCGAGGACGACCGCGGTGTACCCATCGACCTGGTCGTCGTGGGCGACCTGCCCCTGACCCCGCAGCTCGACGCGCTGGTCCGGGCCACCCGCGAGGCGGTGCTGAACGCGGCCAAGCACTCGGGGGCGGACCGCGTCGACGTGTACGCGGAGGTGGGCGACGGTTTCGTGGAGGTCTTCGTCCGCGACCGGGGCGTCGGCTTCGACATGGATGCCGTCGGGGAGGACCGGATGGGCGTCCGAAGGTCGATCATGGGCAGGATGGCCCGCAACGCCGGCACCGCACGGGTGCGTACGGCTCCGGGTGAAGGCACCGAGGTACGGCTGGAGATGGAGCTCCCATGAGGATCGCGCGATGACCGAGAGCACGTCGCAGAGGACAGGGAAGACGCGGGTGGTGGTGGTCGACGACCACGCCATGTTCAGGGCGGGCGTGAAGCACGAGATCGGGCCGTTCGTCACCATCGTGGGGGAGGGGTCGGACGTGCCCACCGCGGTGGCCGCCATCGCGGCCACGAGGCCCGAGGTGGTGCTGCTCGACGTGCACCTTCCCGGCGGCGGCGGGGCCGAGGTCATCAAGCAGACCCAGGCTGCCGAGCAGGACGTGAAGTTTCTCGCCCTGTCGGTGTCCGACGCGGCCGAGGACGTCATCGGCGTGATCCGCGCCGGGGCCCGGGGCTACGTCACCAAGTCGATCAACGGCACGGAGCTGGTGGATGCGATCAGGAGGGTGGCCGACGGCGATGCGGTGTTCAGCCCCCGGCTGGCCGGTTTCGTGCTGGACGCGTTCTCGGGTGCCATCGACGTGGCCTCCGTCGACGAGGACCTCGACCGGCTCAGCCAGCGCGAGCGCGAGGTGCTGCGGCTGATCGCGCGCGGCTATGCGTACAAGGAGATCGCTCGGGAGCTGTTCATCTCGATCAAGACCGTGGAGACCCACGTGTCGAGCGTGCTGCGCAAGCTGCAGCTGTCGAACCGCCACCAGCTCACGCGTTGGGCAACCGACCGCCGGCTCGTCTAGGCGGAGACGAAACAGCGACGCCGCCCCGAAGGGCGGCGTCGCTGGTAGAAGCCAGGCGGAGGCGTCAGGCGCGCCCGCGGGTCACGAAGCCCCAGATGGCCAGGGCGAGCACACTGCCGCCGATGGCCAGCAGCCACGTCTGGAGCGACCAGAAGGTCTCCAGCGGGACGCCGAAGATCGAGGAGCCGAGGAAGCGGCCCAGGAGCGCGCCCACGACGCCGAGAAGAAGAGTGGCGAGCCAGCCGCCGCCTGCACGACCGGGGAGGATGGCCTTCGCGATAGCGCCGGCAACCAGTCCCAGGACGATCCAACCCAAGATACCCATGGGTGTCACTCTAGTGTGGGGCACTCTAGAAGGTCAACCGATGCGACGGCGGCCAGCAGGGGGCTGGCACGGCTGCGCCACCGGGCACTCGGGCGTGGGGAGCGGTGGATCCGTCCTTCACGCCTAGAGTGAGGATGCGATGACCGACAGCCTCTTTCCTGACCTCTTCAGCGTCGAGCCGGCCGCGGAGCCGGCTCCGCAGGCTGCTACCGAGCCCCCGGCGCCCCAGCCGCGCCGGTCTCGGCCCGAGGTGGGTGCCGACCAGCTGCTGGAAGGGCTCAACGGCCCCCAGCGCGAGGCCGTCCTGCACGCCGGCGGCCCGGTTCTCGTGGTGGCCGGCGCCGGCTCGGGCAAGACGCGGGTGCTGACCCGGCGGATCGCGTACCTGGTGGCCGAGCGCGACGCCCACCCGGGGTCGATCCTCGCCATCACCTTCACGAACAAGGCTGCCTCCGAGATGCGGCACCGGGTCGAGGAGCTGGTCGGCAACCGGGCGCGGCTGATGTGGGTCTCGACGTTCCACTCCGCGTGCGTGCGCATCCTGCGCGCCGAGATCGGCAACTTCGGCATGAAGCGGGCGTTCTCGATCTACGACGACACCGACGCCAAGCGGCTGATGGGGCTCGTCGCCCGTGACCAGGACATCGATCCGAAGCGATTCCCCGTCCGGTCGCTGATGAGCTGGGTCTCGGCGCGCAAGAACGAGCTGGTCGACCACGAGACGGCCGTGCGCGAGGCGTCGGGCCCGATGCAGGAGGTGTACGCCAGGGCGTACGCGGAGTACCAGCGTCGGCTCGTCGCCGCCGACGCCCTTGACTTCGACGACATCATCATGACCACCGTGCACCTGCTGCAGGCGTTCCCTGCGGTACGGGAGGCGTACCGGCGCCGGTTCAGGCACGTGCTCGTCGACGAGTACCAGGACACCAACCACGCCCAGTACGTGCTGATCCGCGAGCTCTGCGCCGAGCAGGAGCCCGGCGGCGACGCCCCGGCGATCGAGCCGCCGGAGCTGATGGTGGTCGGTGACTCCGACCAGTCGATCTACGCGTTCCGGGGCGCGACCATCCGCAACATCCTCGACTTCGAGAGCGACTTCCCGGGCGCCCGCACCATCAAGCTGGAGCAGAACTACCGCTCCACCCAGAACGTGCTGACCGCGGCCAACGCCGTGATCTCGCGCAACCCCAAGCGGCCCGACAAGCGGCTGTGGACCGACCAGGGCGACGGGGCGCTGATCACCGGGTACGTCGCCGACACCGACCACGACGAGGCGCAGTTCGTGGCCACCGAGATCGACAAGCTCTCCGATGCCGGTGAGACCACGTACGGCCACGTGGCTGTCTTCTACCGCACGAACGCGCAGTCACGGTCGTTCGAGGAGGTGTTCATCCGGCTCGGGCTGCCGTACAAGGTGGTCGGCGGCGTGCGCTTCTACGAGCGCAAGGAGATCCGCGACGCGATCGCGTACCTGAGGGCCATCGCGAACCCGGCCGACGACGTCTCGGTGCGGCGGATCCTCAACGAGCCGAAGCGGGGGATCGGGGACACCTCCGAGGCCGCCGTGGAGCAGTTCGCGGCGTCGCAGCGGATCCCGTTCGGTGAGGCGCTGAACCGGCTGGACGAGGTCAAGGGCCTGGCCAGCAGGGGAGCGCGGCAGCTCACCGACTTCGCGGCGCTGCTGGAGCGGCACCGGCACATGGTGGTGGCCGACGTGCCGGCCGACCAGGTGCTGACGAGCATCCTCACCGAGTCGGGCTACCTCGACGCTCTCACCTCCTCGACCGACCCGCAGGACGAGACCCGGGTCGAGAACCTCTCCGAGCTGGTCAACGTGGCCGCGGAGTTCGTCGCCTCGGCCAACGCCGTCGACATCACCGACGGCGACGAGGAGAGTCTGCTCGGTGCCCCGGAGCCGGACGACTCGCTGCCTGCGTTCCTGGAGCGCATCGCGCTGGTCGCCGACTCGGACCAGATCCCTGACGCCGACGGCGGGCAGGGCGTGGTGACGCTGATGACGCTGCACACCGCGAAGGGCCTGGAGTTCGACACTGTTTTCCTCACCGGGCTGGAGGACGGTGTCTTCCCGCACGAGCGGGCGCGCGACAACCTCGACGAGCTGCAGGAGGAGCGTCGGCTGGCGTACGTGGGGATCACCCGTGCCCGCAAGCGGCTCTACCTCAGCCGCTCGGAGGTGCGGATCGCGTTCGGCAGCCCACGGCACAACCCGCCCTCACGATTCCTCGAGGAGGTGCCGGCGCAGCTCATGGACTGGCGCCGCCTAGCACAGCCAGCGGGCGCCTGGCAGAGCTACAACACGTACGGGACGCGGTCGGCCGATGCTGCCGCGCGGCCTGCGGTCAGCTTCGGGACCACGCGCAAGCCCCGGCCGGCGCTGTCGTTGGAGCCGGGCGACCGGGTGCTGCACACCGCCTTCGGGCTCGGCACCGTCGTCGCGCTGAGCGGTGCTGGCGACTCGGCCAAGGCGGACGTCGACTTCGGCTCGGCGGGTGTGAAGCGCCTGGCGCTGAAGGTGGCCCCGCTCGAAAAGCTCTGAGGCCGCCGCCCGCGTCGTGGGACACGGGCGGCGGCCTCGAGCGGGTGGTCTCAGGTCAGAGGCGCACGCCGTGGCGCAGCATGTAGACGGCCGGGTCGGACGACGAGTACACATCACCGGGGCGTGCGCTCGGCGGGTAGTACTCAAAGTGGAGGTGCGGGCCGAAGGTGCGCCCGGTGAGACCGACGAAGCCGATGATCTGGCCGGCCTGGACGACGGAGCCCGGCTGCACGGTCTTCGAGGACATGTGCGCGTAGAGCGTCTGACCGCCGTCGGCGTGCTTGATGACGACGTTGATGCCGGCCCAGCCGCCACCGTCGGAGCCCAGCACGACGCCCGACCCGACCGCACGGATCGGCGTGCCGTACGCGGCCGACAGGTCCTGACCCGTGTGGTAGCGCGCCCAGGAGCCGACGGCACCCCAGCCCGCTCCCCGGATGTAGGCGCCCGGAGCCATCGGGGTCACCCAGCCACCGCTGGAGGCGGCGGCCGAAGCGAGGGCCGCCTTCACCTTCGGATCGACCGTCGTGGTGGTGGTGGACGAGGAGGAGGTGGTGCCCTTCTTGCCGGGCTGCGTGACGAGGGTGCCGGTCTTCTTGGCCGCCTCCTCGGCTGCCTTCTCGGCGGCGATGCGCTCGGCCTCGAGGCGGGCCGCCTCGGCGGCGCGGCGCTGCTCCTCGCCGGTGATGGCGTTGCTGGTGCCCTTGAGGGCCTCGACACGGGAGTCGCCGGCGGACTCGTTGATGCCGCGGGAGACCTGCTCGCCCAGGTTCTTGAGGGAGGCGTCGCGGACGGAGCCCTGCTGCACCGACTCGACCTTCTTGAGCTCCGAGGCGATCGCGCTCGTGCTGAGGTCGGCGTTCTGCTCCTCGGGGGTCGTCACGGGCGCGGTGCCCGGCTGCTCGACGGGGGCGGGAGCGGTCGGCTGGGCCCGGGAGGTGTCCGCGGCCCCGACCACCGAGGTGGTGTCACGGGACACGGCGGTGGAGTAGGGGGCCGAGGCGGCGCTGACGCCGCCCACGACCACGATGCCTAGCGCCGACACCATCACGGCGCTCACGGCCTGCTTCACCAGGGCGGAGACGGAGATCCGGTCGTCGTCGACGTCGAGAAGATCGAGCTCGGCGAGGACTGCGTCGTCGTCGACTGCCCTGCGGGCAGGCCCCCGACGACCCGGTGCGAACGACACCATCTACTCCCAAACCCGACGACTGTGGACTCGTGCCAGGGTAGGAAGCCCGAGGCGTCCCTGTGTTCTGGCGTGAGAGGACACTAACACCGCTCTCAGACTTGGGCAAAACTTCTCAGGATTCGCTCATCTCGTTCAGGTTCTTGGGTGTTCTCACCCCGAGGGCCCCTTGTCTACGGGGTTTCTCCGCGCCTCGCCAGGTCCACTAGGCTCGGCCCGACAGCAAGCGATGCGGCGACAGCTGGGAGGAACGTAGTGGACCTGTACGAGTACCAGGCACGCGACATGTTCGAAGAGCACGGCGTCCCCGTGCTGCGCGGGCAGGTCGCCACCGAGCCCGACCAGGCAGGAGTGATCGCCCAGGAGCTGGGCACGCCTGTCGTGGTCGTCAAAGCTCAGGTGAAGACCGGCGGCCGCGGCAAGGCCGGCGGCGTGAAGATCGCGAAGTCTCCGCAGGAGGCTGTGGATCGGGCCAAGGACATCCTCGGGATGGACATCAAGGGCCACACCGTGCACAAGGTGATGATCGCCGAGGGCGCCGACATCGCCGAGGAGTACTACTTCTCGATCCTCCTGGACCGCGCCGAGCGTCAGTACCTCGTGCTGTGCTCCAAGGAGGGCGGCATGGACATCGAGACGCTGGCCGAGGAGCGGCCTGATGCCCTGGTGCGCTACCCGATCGACCCCGCCACCGGGCTGGACGAGAAGGCTGCTCGCGAGATCGTCGACCAGGCCGGGTTCGCCGACGAGGACAAGGACAAGATCGCCAAGGTGCTCGTCACCCTCGGCGGGGTCTACCGCGACGAGGACGCGACGCTGGTCGAGGTGAACCCGCTCGTGAAGACTGGCGCCGGCGACATCGTCGCCCTCGACGGCAAGGTGACGCTCGACGAGAACGCCGGCTTCCGTCACCCCGGTCACGCCGACCTGGCCGACGTCGCCGCGGCAGACCCGCTGGAGCAGCGGGCCAAGGAGAAGGACCTCAACTACGTCAAGCTCGACGGCAGCGTGGGGATCATCGGCAACGGTGCGGGTCTCGTGATGAGCACGCTCGACGTCGTCGAGCTCGCGGGCCGCAACGTGCCGGGGCAGCCGAAGCCGGCCAACTTCCTCGACATCGGCGGCGGCGCGTCGGCGCAGGTCATGGCCGACGGCCTCGACATCATCCTGTCCGACCCGCAGGTCCGCGTGGTGTTCGTGAACGTCTTCGGGGGCATCACCGCCTGCAGCGAGGTCGCTCGCGGCATCGTCCAGGCCCTGGGCATCCTCGGCGACCGGGCGACCCGCCAGATCGTCGTACGCCTCGACGGCAACGCCGTGGAGGAGGGGCGCCAGATCCTCGCTGACGCCAACCACCCGCTGATCACCGTCGTCGAGACCATGGACGACGCGGCCCGCCGGGCCGCCGAGCTGGCTTCGGCCGAGTAAAGGGAGCAGACACCGATGGCCATCTTCCTCGACGACACGTCGAAGATCATCGTCCAGGGCATGACCGGGAGCGAGGGGCGCAAGCACACACAGCGCATGATCGCCTCCGGCAGCAGCATCGTCGGCGGCGTGACCCCCAAGAAGGGCGGTCAGTCGCTCGACTTCGAGGGGGCGTCCGTCCCCGTCTTCAACACCGTCGGCGAGGCCAAGGAGGCCACGGGCGCCGACGTCAGCGTGGTGTTCGTGCCGCCGCCCTTCGCCAAGGCCGCCGTGATGGAGGCCGTGGAGGCCGAGATCGGCCTGGTCGTGTGCATCACCGAGGGCATCCCGGTGCGCGACAGCGCCGAGTTCTTCTCAGCGGTGCGTGCCTCCGGCAAGACGCGCCTGGTGGGCCCGAACTGCCCCGGCGTGATCTCGCCAGGGCGGTCGAACGCCGGCATCATCCCGGCCAACATCGCCGGCCAGGGCCCCATCGGCCTGGTGTCGAAGTCGGGCACGCTGACCTACCAGATGATGTACGAGCTGCGGGAGTTCGGCTTCTCCACCGCCGTCGGCATCGGTGGCGACCCGATCATCGGCACCACGCACATCGACTGCCTGGAGGCGTTCGAGGCCGACCCGGAGACCAAGGCGATCGTCATGATCGGAGAGATCGGGGGCGACGCGGAGGAGCGGGCCGCCGAGTTCATCAAGTCGAACGTGACCAAGCCGGTCGTCGGCTATGTGGCCGGGTTCACCGCCCCCGAGGGCAAGACCATGGGTCACGCGGGTGCGATCGTGTCCGGCTCGGCCGGCACCGCCGCCGCCAAGAAGGCCGCTCTCGAGGCGGTGGGCGTTCAGGTCGGCACCACGCCGAGCGAGACGGCCTCGTTGATGGCCGAGATCATGCGCGGTCTCACCGCCTGAGGCGGCCGCGACCGACTCTGATGCCCCCAGGCCCTCGCGGGCCTGGGGCATCGTCGTGTCTGGCGGGAGCCGGGATGCACGGGATGGACTGGTGCGCCGCAGCCCAGCGCGGTCAGGCCAGCGACAGCGTCAGGCCGTCGTTGAACAGACGTGCCAGCCAGGCAGGCGCGGCCAGGGCTCTTCCTGTTGCGGTGCCCCCTCGACCGAACCCCGTCTCGGCTCCAGCGGGGCGGCATCCCGCCCTCGCCTCAGGAGGCCTGGGTGACGCGCTGCCCGGCCCGTACGGCGACGTCGCGCCAGGCCTCGTCCTTGAAGTCGAACGTGCTGCTCGGGGTGCCGTACAGGTAGACGACCTTCGCGCCCACGGCGACGACGGCGACGCGGAACGTGACCACGTCCGTGGCGCTCGTGGGGTGCTGGACCGTGCGCCAGAACCCCGTGATCTTCTGCCCGTTGGCGCTGACCCCGTCGATCGGGCCGTTGTTGCCCAGCTTGGCCTCAGGGGCGCGGGTCGGGCAGCTGTTGATGTTCTGCAGCAGCTGGCCCTGGAACGCGAGGGCGGTCTCGGGCGACGGGAAGTCGAGCACGACCTCGTCGACGCCGAAGTTCTGCGGCACCTGGGGATCGTCCTGCAGCAGGTACGTGCGCTGCTTGCGGGCGGTGGGCCCGGCGACCGTCTCCAGCTGCAGGTTCTCGCAGCGGGTCTGCACGACGTCGATCTTGGTCGAGGGCTCGCGCGGTGCCCAGCGGCCGACGCCCGGCTTGATGCGCGGCAGGTCGGACACGGTCAACCAGCCGGCGATCCCTCCCGGGGGCGGCGGGCCGACCGTGACCTGGGGGGTCGTGGGGCAGGCCCCGCCCGAGCGGGGGCACTCGCGGGTCAGGATGGCGGCGACGGACGCGACGGCCTGGTCGTACGTGATCGCCGCGCCGGTCTTGTTGAAGTCGAAGACGTTCACCACGGTGCCGGTCCGCGCCACGAGCACGGTGTGGTAGACGGGGGTGGCGTCCTGGACGACGGCCGTGACGGCCGTGGCCCGGTCGGCCAGACCGCTGACGCTCGCCCCGTGCGAGAGGTAGGCGGGCACGCGGGAGCACGCGCCGAGCTGCTCCTCACGCGCGGTCATCACCTGGGTGGCGTCGGCGACCGAGGCGAAGGCCTCGGCTCGGTGGGTCACCTTCGCGTCGCTGCTGGTCAGCTCCCGCTGCAGGGCGGTCGCCGCCGTGGGGGGCTGCCGGTTGGCGGTGAGGCAGAACGGCTGCGGCGCCTCGGGCGACAGCGTCTCGTCGGTCTTGGTCTCCGCCCAGCCAGCACCGGCCGGGGCCAGGTCGGCTGGCGTGGCCAGGTCGGCGGCGGTGAGCACGGCGACAGGGGACGGGGTCGGTGTGCCCGGGGTCGGGGTCGGGCTGGATGCTGGCTTGTCGGCGCCGCGTGACCACAGCAGCCCACCGAGGAGGAGGGCCAGCACCAGCGTCAGGATCCCGGCGACGAGGGCCCAACGGGGCACGCCGGCCGTCCTGGGCTTCGCCCGCTCCAACCGGCTGCTGCTGGCCGGGTCGGTCTCGGTGGTCGGCGCCGTGGTCTTGGTCTCCGGCTCGGCAGGGCCGTTCTCGCGCGTCCGGCGCGAGGGGCCGAGGCGCGAGGC
>CAKZHP010000068.1 GCA_936924635.1 uncultured Propionibacteriaceae bacterium | reverse complement strand
TTCTAGGACCCGCGGCTGTCGCGCGCCCGGTGCGCCCGTGTGGTCGGGCTGCGCCGGCTGGGTCGCCGGAGCGAGGCCGAGGCGGCGCTGGCCGACCTGCTCGCCGATGACCCGCTCGACGCCTGGGGGCGGCACCTGGCCGGCCAGCCGCTGCCGGACGACCCCACGACCCTGCTCGACGTGGCGCTGGAGCACGCGGCCGTCGGGGAGACGGCGCCGGCCGTGGAGCTGTTGCGGCAGGCGGCCGCACGCCCTGGGCCCCGGGGCCAGCGGACGGTGGCGCCACTGGCGTACTACCACCTGGCCCGCGTGCTGGACCGGGCCGGTGAGGACCCAGGGGCAGCGCTCGACCAGGCCCGGCGAGCCGATGCCACCCACTGCCTCGCGGCCACCCTCGACGACGTGGACGTGCTGACCTGGGCGACCACGGTCGACCCCGGTGACCCTCGCGCCCATGGCCTGCTCGGGTCGTGGTGCTACCACCACGGGCAGCACGACCGCGCCGAGCAGCACTGGACCGTCGCCGCGACGGCCCCTGACCCGGTGACCGAGCGCAACCTCGGGGTGCTGGCGTGGAACGCCCGGCAGGACCCGGACGGGGCGGAGGCGCACTATCGGCGCGCCAGAGAGCTCGCCCCCCACGACGCCTCCCTGCTGAGCGAGCACGACCAGCTTGCGGAGCGGCGTGCGGTGCCCGTTCCCGACCGGCTCGCGGCCCTGGCCGAGCACCCGGGCGCGGTCGTGGCGCGTGACGACCTGGCCGTGTCGTGGGGGCGACTGCTGGTGCTCGACGGGCGCGCCGGGGAGGCGGTCAACTGGATGCGGGGGCGCCGTTTCCAGCCCTGGGAAGGAGGCGAGGGGCAGGTCCTGGCGGCGTGGGAGGCGGCGTGCCTGGTGGCCTCGGCCGAGGCGAGCGCCGACGAGGCCGTACGCCTCGTGGCGGCCGCTCTCAAGACGCCGGAGTCGCTCGGGGAGGCCAGGCACCCGCTGTCGAACCCTGCCCACGTATGGCTGGCGCTCGGTGACGCTCGGAAAAGGGCGGGTGACGCGGCCGGGGCCGAGGAGGCGTGGCGAGAGGCGGCACACGCCCGCGGCGACTTCCAGGAGATGGCCCCCACCGAGCACTCGGAGGCGACCTGGTTCTCGGTGGTGGCGGCCCGGCGACTGGGCGACGAGGCCCTGGCGTCGGCGCTGGTCGAGGGGCTCGATGCGTACATCAGGGAGCTGCGTCAGACCCGGCCCACCATCGACTACTTCGCCACGTCGCTGCCGACCATGCGGCTGTTCCGGCCCGACCTGCAGAGCGCGCACGACGACCGGGTGACACTGCTGGCAGCACAGCTGGAGCAGCTGAGGTCAGGGCGTACGGACGAGGTCGAGCGGCTGCGTGTAGAACGTCCGGCAGAGATGGTGCTGACACTGATGGCGGCGGTTCGCGTCTGAGTCGGTGCCACCGGGCCGGCTCCCCCCACAGCCCGTGCGACCCCAAGCTCGCGCGGACTTGCCGGCCCCCGGTGACTCCACCCTTCTGGTGGCGCCATGAGGCATGGTGTCGGAAGTCCGGGGCAAGACACAAGGGGGGGTTCGGGCCCACGTGTGTGCCCTTTCCCGGCCCCTGACCCCCGACCTGCCGCGCGGCCGGCTGTGGAACAATCCGGCTGAATCGTTTCGCACCACGCGGGCGCCAAGGGTGACGGAGACAGGATGGAGAAGATCATCCTGGACTGCGACCCGGGGCACGACGACGCGATCGCCATCCTGCTGGCCGCTGCCAGCCCGGAGATCGACCTGCTGGGTATCACGACCGTGTCGGGCAACCACACCGTCGAGAACGTGACGCGGAACGCGCTGTCGGTGTGCACGGCGTTCGGAATCCGGGTGCCGGTCGCCCGTGGGTCGGAGCGGCCGCTGGTGATCGAGCAGGTGATCGCCGAGGAGATCCACGGGGAGACGGGGCTCGACGGGCCGTACCTGCCGCCCGCATCCTTCGACCTCGACCCCCGTCACGCGGTGGACCTCATCATCGAGACGGTGATGGCCAACGAGCCCGGAACGGTGACGCTGGTGCCCGTCGGGCCGTACACGAACATCGCCCTCGCGATCCGCAAGGAGCCGCGGATCATCGAGCGGGTGAAGCGGGTGGTCGCGATGGGCGGCAGCTACACCCGCGGCAACATCACACCGTCGGCCGAGTTCAACGTGTACGCAGACCCGGAGGCCGCGCACGCCGTGTTCAGCGCCGCCTGGGACGTGACGATGATCGGCCTCGACCTCACCCAGCACCAGGCGTTGGCGACGCCGGAGCTGCAAGACCGGGTACGGGCCGTGGGTGGCGACATCAGCCAGTTCATCCTCGACACCTGGGAGTTCGTGCACACCACGCACAACGGTCTGCTCGACATCCCGTACCCCGCGATCCACGACGCCTGCTGCGTCGCCGCGGTGATCGACCCGAGAATCATCACGGTCGAGAAGGCGGATGTACGGGTCTGAGCTGGAGGGCCGCTGGACCAAGGGCCAGACCGTCGCCAACTTCGAGACTGCGTCGGGGGATGCGGCACTTCGGGGGAACGTCTGCCGAGCAGACCGACTACCGGACGAACGTCGCCACCACGCTCGACTTCCCGAAGTTCGCCGACCTGATCGTGGAGTCGACCCGGACGCTGACGCGCGCGAAGGGCTGATTCGCTGGGGGTGGGCCCCGCCGAGAAATTGCCTGTGGATAACTCCGCGGGGCGGTGACGGCGTTCACCAGGATGACTCACATGATGCGTCGCCCCCCTGCCCTCCTGGTAGTCGCTCTCAACCTCACCGTCACCGCCTGTTCCGGCTTCACGCCCACAGCCCCGGCGACCAGCCCTCAGGCTCCTGCGTCTGGGGCCGGGTCCGCTGTCGCGGCCTCGACCCCTACTCCCACATCGCCCTCGGCAACCCCCCTCGGTCCTCCGGTCGAGACCAAGGAGCTGGCCGTCGCGGGGGGCAAGGTCACCATGACCCTCTACCCGATCCGCCGCGACGGCAACCTGATGTGGTTGACGGCCAGGGCGACCTTCTCCAACGGTGACCGCATGGGCCAGAACCTCTGGTCCAGCACTCCCCTCGACACGTTCCCCACTGGCTGGCGGGTCGTGGACCAGGCCGGCAAGAAGGCCTACCTCCCTGCCAGGTCCGCAGACCTGCCGATGTGTGGGCCTCGGGTCCCTCCCATGTACCCCGGGGACGAGCTGATCATCACCTGCGGATTCGGCGCCGTGCCGACGTCGGTCACGACGGTCACTGTGCAGTCGGCGAGCTTCGGGGAGTACGCAAATGTCCCGGTTCGCTAGCGCGATCTGCCTGGCGGTGGCGGTGGCCTCCGCCGTGATCATGGGTCGCCCGGAGGGCGCCGCCGCAGGTGCGCTGGCTCCCATGACAACGTACAGCGCGACCCGCCTGCCGACGACCGCGGTCAAGCCCGTGGTCGTTGACATCGCGCCGGTGGTGACTGACATCTCGGCCGTCACCCAGGACCTCGACGGCGCCGCGACCGTCGGTCAGTCCAGCCAGAAGGTCGACGTGGTGCTGAACGCGAACGTGCTGTTCGGCAAGGACTCCGACGTGCTGCAGCCAGCCGCGAACGCTCGATTGCAGGAGGTGGCGACAGTGATCGGCTCGTACGCCCAAGGCGGCCGGCTCGCCATCGACGGCTACACCGACGACCTCGGGAGCGCCGAGCACGGGCTCAACCTGTCGCGCCGCCGGGCTGCAGCGGTGGAGAAGGTGCTGCGGCCGCTGCTACCAGCCACGGTGGTCATCACGGTCACCGGTCACGGCGAGGCTTCCCCCGCGTACCCCAACGACAGCGAGGAGAACCGAGCCAAGAACAGACGTGTGGAGCTGCACTTCGTGGCGGGCTGAGGCTTGAAGACGGCTCACGTGGCGGAGGGGGTCCCCGTTTCATGCCGGTTTCGACCTCCGCCACGAGTGAGCGCAGTCCGGTCAGCGCGGCGTCCCAGGTGTCGGCTAGCCACGACAACGAAGGGAACTCTGCACAGGTGGCCACGAACTCGGCATCCTCTGCGGACAACTTCACGCAATAGCCACTGGTGTCGGTCATCGTGTTCCCTCCTGCGTCGAGAGTCGGCAGTGACCGTACTCGACGTCCGAGCACCTCAGCCGGGCCGTGCTGCCCTCGCTGCTTCCTGGGCCGCAGCCCAGGCGCCGATGTCGGCCCTCGAGACGGCGGCGGCCATCAGGTCGGGTAAGGCGTCGGGCGTGCAGGCGAAGCAGGGGATGCCGAGGCCGGCCAGGGTGGCGGCGTTCTGGTGGTCGTACGACGGCTTGCCCTCGTCGTCGAGCGCCAGCAGCACCATGACGCTGACCCCGCTGGTGTGCAGCGAGTTGAGCTGGCGGATCATCTGCTCGGAGCCGGCACCCTCGTACAGGTCGCTGATGAGCACGAACACCGTGTCCCGGGGGCGGGTGACCAGGGGCTGGCAGTACGCGAGCGCGCGCGGGGTGTCGTTGCCGCCGCCGAGCTGCGTGCCGAAGATCACGTCGACCGGGTCCTGCAGGTCGGGAGTGAGGTCGACGACCGCGGTGTCGTACACGACGAGGTGTGTCTTCAGCGACGAGATCGAGGCGAGCACGCAGGCGAACACCGATGCGTACACCACCGAGCTCGCCATCGACCCGGACTGGTCGACGCAGAGGATGATCTCCCGCTGGAAGCCCGACTGCTTGCGCCCGTACCCGATCAGCCGCTCCGGCACGATCGTGCGCTGCTCGGGCAGGTAGTGCTGCAGGTTCGCGGTGATGGTGCGCGCCCAGTCGATGTCGCCCAGGTGCGGCCGGCTGGTGCGCTGCGCGCGGTTCAGCGCGCCCCGCACCGACGAGCGCAGCCGGTCGGCGATGCGCTTCTCGACCTCCTCGACCACGGTGCGCACGATCTGGCGCGCCGTCGCCTTCGCCTGTTCCGGCATCAGCCCCCGCAGCTCAACGAGCGTCGAGACGAGGTGGATGTCCGGCTGGACGGTGGCCATCATCTCCGGCTCCAGCAGCAGCCGCTTCAGGCCCAGCCGGTTGATCGCGTCGGCCTGCATGACCTGCACCACCGACGTCGGGAAGTACTTGCGGATGTCACCCAGCCACCGGGCCACCCGTGGCGCGGACTTGCCCATCCCGACCTGCATGTTCTCCTTGGAGCCCGGCTCGCCGGTGTCCTCGTTGTCATAGAGCGCAGCCAGAGCCGCGTCCATCCCGGCATCAACCGGTGACAACCCGTCGTCGTCCCCCGCGCCCAGCAGCAGCCGCCAGCGGCGGGTGCTCTCGGCGGGCACCTCGTCAGCGGTCAGCCCCGCGATCTCCTCGGTCACGCGTTCACCCCCGCAGCGCCCCTCTCCACGGGCCCGCCGAGCAGCAGCCGTACGGTCGCCAGCGCCTCGGCCATCTCCTCGTACGGCTCGCTGTCGTCGACCGCCCGCTCCGTCGGCCCGGAGCCGAGCAGCGCCGCCCGCTCGGAGATCGCGCGGCGCTCGGCCGAGTTGTACGCCCCGAAGGCGCGCCGCAGCACCGGCAGCACCTCCAGGAAGTCCTCGCCGCCGAGACCGCCCACCCAGCTGTCGACGATGGAGAGCACCTGCCGGTCGTGCACCAGCAGCAGCGCGGAGCCCGACAGGAACCCCTCCGCGTACGCGGCTCGCTCCGCCACCGTCTGCCCGTGCGTGAGCCCGCGGCCCAGGTGCCCGTACGCCTCCTCGGTCTCCAGCGCGCCCGCGTCGAGGAGCGTACGGGCGATGCGCCCCCTCAGCAGCGCCGGCGCGTCAGCCCGCCCCAGCAGCCCGGCCAGCGCGGCGAACCACTCGGCGCGCGCGTCCTCGCCGAGCAGCGGCACGACATCGGTCACGGCGTCGAGGTGCGTACGCAGCTCAGCCGCCGCCTCAGGCGCCAGCCCCGCGACCGCAGCGCCCAGCCCCGCGCAGACGCGCGCCAGCATCGCCCGCGCCACGTCGCCGAGCATGGCGGTGTCGGTGCCGCGCACGGTCCCGTACCGCTGCGCCCTCACCAACGACGGCAGCGCGGTCATCAGCTGCGCGATGTCGGCCTCGTGGGCCGCGCGGGTGTCGAGCGCCTCCAGCAGCGGCGGCAGCGCGTCGCCGAGCTCGGCGACGAGGGCCGCCTCGACCCGGCGGGTCACGTCGGCCAGGTTGCCGGGGTCCGCGATCAGGTACGCGGCCGCGGCCGACTCGACCGTCGTACCCCACACCGACGCGACCACGATCGCGACCGCGAGCTGCGGGTCCCAGGCGATCGACCAGGCCTCCTTGAAGGTGCCGCTGCCGGAGACGTACGCAGGTGTGCCCCACCGGATGCCCAGCACGTCGAGCCGGTGCAGCAGTCGCGACTTGGCGCGGTCGATGTCCTTGCGCAGGTCGAGCACGATCTCCTTGGCCGTGGCAGCGATCGTCAGCCGCGCCGACTTGGCCTGCCGCCGCAGGTCGGCGTCGAGCGGCACCAGCGGCGCCTCGTCGGGCACGGTGCCGAGCTCCTCGCCGACGACGAGGTCGCGGGTGACGAAGTCGAGCGCCACCCGGTTGCCCTCGCACATCACGGCAAGTGCCGCCTCCTGCACCTCCTCCAGGCCGGCGAGCGGCCGGCCGCGCAGGGTTGCGAGGGTCTCGGCGAGCCGGGTCGCCTCGATGGCGTGCGCGGAGGACACCGGCAGGTCGTGGTGCCGCAGCACCTGCGCCACCGACGTGAACCAGCGCGGGATGGTGTCGCCGCGGGAGGTGAACAGGTGCTGGTACCAGCCCGGCGACGTCACCCCGGCCCCGTACCCCGACGCGAACGCCAGCCGCGAGTGCGTCCACGGCACCCAGGTGATCGCGACCTTGACCTTCGGCAGGCCACGCAGCAGCCGGGTGTCGTGCGCGACCGGCGGCAGCTTGCCGCTCAGCACCGGCGCGTGCCAGGCACCGCACACGACGGCCACGCGACCGTGGTCACGCATCGCTGCACGGAGGCCTTGACGCATGTACGCCTCCCGGCGGGCCTCCTCGGCCTGGTCCTCATGCGTACGCGCCGGAGGAGCCGCCGCTCGCAGCTCGCCCATCGCCTCGGTGATGGCGTCGAACGGGTCACCCTCGGAGCGCTGCTCCACGACGTCGTCCCACCAGCGCTCCGGGTCGTCGTACCCCGCCGTCCGCGCCAGCACCGCGATCGGGTCGCCGCGTACGGGATCGGGCTCGCTCGCCTCCGGCACGCCGGGGTCAGCCGGGGGCTCGCCGGGCTCGGTCTCGGCGTCGTCAGAGCCGAGCAGCTCGCCCTGATCTGACAGCTCAGTCTCGGCCGGACGTGCCAGCGTCATCGCCGCAGGCAGGTCGATGAACCGCACCTCGCGGTGATGGGCGACGGCCCAGGCCATCGCCTGCCACTCGGGCGAGAAGACGGCGAACGGCCAGTACGCGGCACGCGCGGGATCCCCGACCTCGTAGGCGAGCAGCGCCACCGGCGGCTGCAACCCCTTGCCGACCCACGGCACCAGGGCGTCGCCCTCCGGCGGCCCCTCGATGAGCACCACGTCGGGGTCGTGCTCCTCCAGCGCGGCGACCACCGCGCGCGCCGAGCCGGGGCCGTGGTGCCGGATGCCGAGCACCCGCACCGGCGGGCGCGGGGCCCCCGTCTCGGGAGCGGCCTCCACCTCGTGAGTCACGCCGTTCATCCCACCAGACCCGCCCGGCTCCGTCGAGGAACGCACCCCCAGCTCAGGCGGGCGATCCCCCTTCGTCGGGACGTAGCGCCGGTGCTCCCAGCTCGCCCCCCGTCTAGTGTCGGCAGCGTGACCGACGCCCCCGACGAGCCGCGTCGGGTGATCCCGGTCGTCGCCGGGCTCTCACTGGGTCTGCTGCTCGCTGCGCTCGACCAGACGGTGGTCGCCACGGCGCTGCCTACCATCGTCGGCGAGCTCGGTGAGCCCGGACGAGTCGGGTGGCTGACAACGGCGTACGTGCTTGCGGCGACGGCGGTGATGCCCGTGTACGGGCGGCTGGGCGACCTCTGGGGTCGCCGGCGATCGTACCTGCTGGCCCTGGGTCTCTTCGTCGCCGCGTCTCTGGCCGCCGCGTCGGCGGGCTCCGTGACCGGGCTGGTGCTCGCCCGCTTCGCGCAGGGCCTGGGCGGTGGGGGTCTGCTCGTGCTGGTGCAGGCGATCATCGCCGACCTGGTGCCAGAGCGGCGCCGGGCCCCGTACCTCGCGCTCGTCGGGGCCGTGTTCGCGCTCGCCTCGGTCGCCGGGCCGCTGGTCGGGGGCGCCCTCGCCGACACCGTGGGGTGGCGGTGGGCGTTCTGGATCAACGGGCCGCTCGGGGTCGTGGCGATCGCGCTGGTGATGGTCCTGCACGACGAGCGCCGCCGGCCGCCGAGCCACGCGCCGCTGCTCCCCCTGCGTCTCCTCGCCCAGCGAGACGTGCTCATCGCCACCGGGGCCGGGATGTCGATGGCGGTGGCCATGTTCGGCACGGTGGCCTACCTCCCCACCTATCTGCAGCTGGTGGTCGGCCTCAGCCCCACCCGCGCCGGTCTGCTGATGACCGCACTGGCCGCGGGGATCGCCGCCTCCACGCTGACAGCCGCTGGGATCCTGCGGCGCACCGGCTTGTACAAGCCGTTGCCCGTCGTCGGCGCCATCCTCGCCTCGGCCGCCGTGGTGGGCCTGGCCACCCTGCCCATCGGCGGCTCCGTGGTGGTCATCGGCGCGTGGCTCGTGGTGCTCGGTCTCGGCATCGGCTGCACCTGGGACGTCTTGCTGCTGGTCGTCCAGCACGGGCGCGACGCGGAGACGGTGGGGATCGCCACGGCCGCGTACAGCTTCTGCCGTGAGGTCGGCGTCAGTCTCGGCACGGCCCTGGTCGGAGCCCTGTTCGCGCGGCGGCTCGTGTCACGGCTGGACGCCGACCTGCCACCCGGGCTCGCCGACCGTCACCTCACCCCGGCGCGGGTGCACCAGCTGCCCCCGGAGGACCGCGCGGGGGTGATCGCCGCCTACCACGACGCCCTCCTGCCGGCCCTGGGCTGGACCCTCCCGTTCCTCGTCGTCGCCGGGGTGGCGCTGTGCTTCCTCTCCGGCCGGCCGCTCCGCAGCCACCAGGAGTCCAGCACCTGATGCCCACGATGGCCCCGGTGCCCAGGTTCACCGTCGTCGTCCCGGCGCACAACGAGGTCGACCACCTCGGCGAGACCCTGTCGTCGTTGCTCGCCCAGCAGGTCGACGCCGACGTGGAGATCGTCGTCGTCGACAACGCCAGCAGCGACGGGACAGGTGACCTCGCCCGCGCGTACGGGGTCGTGGTGGTCGAGGAGAGCCGCCGAGGTGTGTGCTGGGCCCGGCAGCGCGGTGTCGATGTCGCGCGTGGCGAGATCGTCGTCTCAGCCGATGCCGACACCACCTACCCGCCCCGCTGGCTCGCCCGCATCGACGCCCGCTTCCGGGCCGAGCCTGACCTGGTCGCGCTGGGTGGGCCCTGCCGTTACCGCGACGCGCCGTGGTGGGCGGTCGTGTTCCCCCGCATCGGTTTCGGCCTGGTCGCGCTGGGCGCGCGTGCGGGCTACGTCGCGTACGCCACCGCCGCCAACCTCGCCTTCCGCCGCGAGGGGTTCCCGGGGTACGACACCCGCCGCACCCAGGGCGGCGACGAGGCGGGTCTGCTCGCCCGGCTCCGCCCGCTCGGTCGCATCGGGTGGGACCCGGCCAACCCCGTGACCACCTCGTCGCGGCGGCTCGACCAGGGGCTGCTGCACACGCTGCTGGTCTCGTACGGCTACCACTACGCCCTCAACACCGCCCTGGCCCGGGTCACGGGCCGCAACGTGCTGGGGTCTGCTCCCGCCGTGCGTGCCAGGGACGCGCGTCGCGTCCAGGCCGTACGCCGCCGGTGGACCGTCGCCGCAGCGTTCCTGGTGGCCGCAGCCTGGGTCCGTCACCGGCGGCGGTGACCGCCTCGCTTGTGGTCCGGATCGTCCCAGCACCTCAGAGCTGGGGAGTCAGGATCTCGACAACCTCGCTCATGCCCTACCGCGTCCCGAGGAGCTGCAGCAGCTCTTGCGAGGTGTGGGGCGGGTTGCGGTGACGGCGAGAGATCTGTGTGAGCGCTCGAGCCGCCGCGGCTGGACTGATCTCCACGGTGTTGGTCATGAACTCGCTGGCGCTGATGACCTCAATGTGGCCAGGCACTTCGGGCACGTTCAGGTGCTTGAGGTTGTCGGTGACGATCGCCCCGGCGCCGCCGAGGACGGCCGCAGCGACGACATGCTCATCATCAGGGTCAGGCAGACCGTACGTGCCTTCCAGCGCCTCCCACCCAGTCACGACTGCATCGGGGAACGCGCCTGACATCTGATTCACCAGGCCTTCGGCTCGTGCCTGAGCGTCGGCATGCGGAAGGCCTTGTGCGATCAACTTGCGTGCTTCGTGCTCCTCCAGCTCGGCCAGGATCGCCGTGCTCCACCGCGGGCGATACAGGTTCTCCACCGCCAACGACAGCAAGAAGTCGCGTTGCAGGCTCGGCCACAGCACGCACGTGTCGAGGACTGCCTCAAAGGCCACGTCAGCAGTATCGCTGAGCGCGACGCCTGACGTCAGCGCGTTCTGTCCGCTCTCCGCCGAGCGGCGAGCTGGGCGCGAACCTCGCGGAGCGACTCCAGCTGCTGAGCGGGATCTTCATCCTCGTCATAACTCACCGAGGTGTCCATCAGCGCCTGGTACTGCGCCTCCCGGCGGCGGTCGCGGTAGGCCAGTACGTCGTCGAGCCGGATCATGCGACGGCGCTTACCCGGACGGTCGTATGGCAGCTGCCCTTCGTCGGCCAGCTTGACCACCGTGGGGCGGCTCACCCCGAGGATGTCGGCCGCCTGTTGCGTCGTCACCATCGTGTTCTGCGGCATGACGGTGACGGCCTTGCCGGCAGTCATGGCTGCGACGACCTGAAGCAGCACGGCATGCACTTCGGCCGGGATCTCGACTTGATCCCCCTCGCCGGCACCGGCCAGGAAGTAGCGCGGGGCAGGCCTGCTGCCGTACGCGGCCTCGTGGGCGCGCAGGAAGCTGTGAACCTCTGCAAGGCCCTCGGTCGCCGCAGAGGGCAGGTACGTCTGCTGCTCCAGAGAATCGACTGCTGCCGTCATCCGCCACCTCCTCGATACGCAACTATCGTAAGCGGTTGCGAATATTTCGCAACTACGACCGCGTCAGCCCACGACCTCCCGGGCGGCCCGGTAGAAGTCGCGCCAGTCCTCTCGCTGGCGGACGACGGTCTCCAGGTACTCGCCCCAGGTGGTGGCGTCGCCAACCGGGTCCTTCACGACCGAACCACGGATGCCGGCGGCCACGTCCCCGGCGCGCAGCACCCCGTCGCCGAAGTGGGTCGCCAGAGCCAGGCCGTTGGTGACCACCGAGATCGCCTCGGCGGTGCTCAGCGTGCCGGTCGGGATCTTGAGCGAGGTCTTGCCGTCCTCGGTGACGCCCTGACGCAGCTCGCGGAAGATCGTCACCACGCGGCGGATCTCCGCCTCCGCACCGTCGGCTGGCGGGAGGCTGAGCGCCTTGCCCATCTCGGCGACCCGACGGGTGACGATCTGCACCTCCTCCTCCGCCGAGGACGGCAGCGGCAGCACCACCGTGTTGAACCGGCGTCGCAGTGCCGACGACAGGTCGTTCACCCCCCGGTCGCGGTCGTTCGCGGTGGCGATCACGTTGAAGCCGCGCTTGGCCTGCACCTCCGTGCCCAGCTCCGGGATCGGCAGCGACTTCTCGCTCAGTACGGTGATGAGCGCGTCCTGCACGTCCGACGGCATGCGGGTCAGCTCCTCGACGCGGGCGATCGCGCCCGTGTCCATGGCGACCATCACGGGCGACGGCACCAGCGCCCCCCGGCTCGGCCCCTCGGCGATCAGACGGGCATAGTTCCAGCCGTAGCGCACCGCCTCCTCCGCCGTGCCCGCCGTGCCCTGCACCATCAGCGTCGAGTCGCCCGACACCGCCGCGGCCAGGTGCTCGGAGACCCACGACTTCGCGGTCCCGGGCACGCCGAGCAGCAGCAGCGCTCGGTCGGTCGCCAGGGTGGCGACGGCGGTCTCCATGAGCCGTCGGCTGCCGACGTACTTCGGTGACACCACCGTGCCGTCGCTCAGCTCGCCGCCCATCACGTACGTCACGACCGCCCACGGCGACAGCCGCCAGCTCTCGGGGCGGGGCCGGTCGTCCGTACGCGCCAGCGCCGCCAGTTCGTCGGCGAACCGCTGCTCCGCGTGCGGCCGCAGCAGCGTCTCCTGCGGCGCCTGGGGCATCTCGCTCATCGGTCTCCCTCGGTCGTGTGGTGGTCGTGGTCGCGATGCGTCGTGACGTCGCTTCGCTCCGTCACGTCGGGTTTCGACTCGACTCCGCTTCGTTCCTCAGCGGATCCTCGCCCAACCATCGGGCGGATCGCCGTCCACAGGGTGTCACGCACCGTGAGCACACCGGCCGCACCCAGCACCTCTCGCCGGGCCGCGTCGCTCAGCTGCGGCATCCGCGCGTACTCCCGCACCCGCCACGCCCACACCCCGGCGACCTCGGGGCGTACGGACACGGCCAGCAGCCGCGCTAGGGCGCTCGGGTACGGCTTGCGGGGTGCGGGCGGATCGCTCAGCACGCCCGCCACGGCGACCACCAGCGGCTCCGGCCACGGCCGCCGCACCCGCTCCAGCGCCACCGCCAGCTCAGCCGGCGGTGAGGTGGCAACCAGGTGCGGCAGGTCGGCCTCCGGCACCACCCTAGCCAGGGAGGGGTGGGCGCGGCCGGCCCGCACCAGCGCCCCCGCCAGCGCGGGGTCGGACCAGCTGTCGGCCGCATCCAGGAGCCCGCCAGCCCAGGTCTGGGGTCCGTCCGCCGTGGCGAGGGCGTCAAGGCTCGCGCCCAGCAGGTCGGGGTACGCACCGGGGGGCACCCCCAGCAGCAGCGGCATCGGGAGGTGGACGACGGGTCCGCTGACCCCGTCTCGGGCGTCGGCGGCGTCGGGCCTCACGGAGGAGAGGGTGACCTCACCGTGCGCGTACGTCACCCAGCGCCGCAGCCGCTCCCGCGCGCGGGCGGCGTAGGCAGAACCCGGCAGGTGCCGCAGCAGCAGCGCCGCCTGCATGCGGACGCCCTTCGCCCGGTCGTCCAGCGCGCGCTCCAGGAAGGGCTCGTCGGCGGGTACGGGAGGGGCCAGCGCCTCCACCATCGCCGCTCGGGCGTCTGCGGCCAGCGTCGGCCAGGCCTCCGCGAGCAGGTCGCGGGCGGCATCGGGGTCGTTCGCCCGGACCTCCCGCAGGTAGGCCAGCCGTTCCTCCTTCGTGCCGAGCTCCCACGCCTCGGGAGTCGGCGTCCGCGGAGCGGCCCTCTCCGTCCCGAGCACCGCTGTCAGCCAGGCGCCGCGTTCGCCGGAGACGGCATGTACGGACTGGCGCACCCGCGGATCGGGGTGGGCGAGCAGGCCCGCGAGCGTACGGTGCGGCAGCCGGCCCCCGGCATCCCGCAGCCAGCCCAGTGCCTCCACGAGCAGCGCGGCCCGGTCGCTCGCCGACCGCACGGCCCCCTCGCCGCGCAGCCCGACCAGCGCGGTCACGAACGCCGGTGGCGGCTCGGGCAGGGTCTCCTCGGGGGCGGGCGGAGGGACGTTCCCCGACCCGGCCGCGACCCGCCCTCGGCGGACGACACTCATCGCTGCGGCCGCGTCCAGCAGCCGCAGCGCCGGCGCCTGGGGTGCGTCGGCGCGCTCGGGCACGTCCACAGGTACGGCATCCAGCGCCCGCTTGCCCGTACCCACCGCCGCCACCGCGGTCAGCTCGTCAAAGCTCACAGCGGCACCACCTGGCCGTCGAGCACCACGGCGGTCGGCAGCAGGCCGGCGCGGGAGATCTCGCCCAGCACGGTCGTCGGGTGACCGCCGGTGAGGGCGAGCAGGTGCGTACGGTCTCCGCCGGAGATCGCCACCGAGTCGCCGGCGTCGTCGACGACCGCGTCAGCGCCGACCCGGCCGGCGACGGCCACCGGGTACTCCCCCAGCCACGGGTCCTCGGCCAGCACCCGCCGCCAGGTGGCGACGGCATCGGCCACGGTCCCACCCGGTGCCGGCCACGCCGCCGCAGCGTGCTCCCCCGTCCGTACACCCACCAGCGCCCGCAGCCGCGGCTGCCCCGGGTAGAAGTGCAGCGCTGCGTCGACCGCGGTGCCCGGCAGCAGCGAGCTGTCCACCGCCTGGCCGTACGGGGTGAAGAACAGCACCAGCGCCGGGATCCCGGTGCCCAGGCCCCACAGCCACACCCGGCGCGTGGAGACCTGCTCCTCGTCGGAGTCGCGCATGCCGATCACGGCCCAGCGGTCGGTGACCGGCGCGGTGGCCTCGACGCTCTCGCGCGGGGTCGGGTAGCCGACGTGCTGCCGTACGGTCTGCCGCAGCCCCTCAGGCAGCGCCGCAACCTGGGCGGTGGCGGTGGCGAGCAGGTGCAGCATCCCGTACGTCTCCAGCGCCTCCTCCAGCCAGCGCCCTCCCTGCGGGAGCTCGGCGAGCGCCCGCAACCGGCCCGCCACACCCGGCGCCTGGGCGTCGACCATCCGCGCGGCCAGCCGTGACGCTGCCTCCGGCCGGGTCATCGCCAGCCCGGCCGTCACCTGGTCGGCCAGCCACAGGTCGAGCTCGGCCAGGCCGTTCGCGACCTTCTCGTCGCGCGCCGCAGCCCGGGCGGCCGCCGCCTCGATCTGGGCCTGGGTCTTCTCGGCGCTCGCCGGCTCCGCCTTGGGAGCGGCAGCCATCGCCCGCTTCGCCGACCACTCCGCGGCATGCGCACTGATCTGCCCGCCCTCGCCGATGCCGCCCTCGGCCCACAGGAACAGCAGCCCCAGCACGTGCTTGCAGGGGAACTTGTGGGAGGGGCACGAGCACTTGTACGTCGGCCCCGACACATCCACCGCGACCGCGTACGGCGTCTTGCCCGACCCCTGGCACGACCCCCACAGCAGCGGGTCGGCCCAGCCCACGTCGCTCCACGGCCCCGGCCGCGCGAGCTTGCGGCCGGCCACCTCCGAGCCGGAGTCGGGCGCGAGCGCGGTGACCCGGTCCACCCCCCAGCGCCCGCTCATGGGCGGCAGCCTAGCGACGGCGTACGACACCGGATGGTCCTTGACGGTGCTCTTCCCCGCATCCCCGCAGCCTGAATCGATGCGCGCAGCCTCCATGCAGGCTGCGCGGATCGATGGGGGCTGTGGGGATGCAGGAGGCGCCTCAACCGAGCAGAGCTCGACTTCGTGGAGACCGCGCTGACGATGGCGCTGGGGCTCGACTGACGCTCACCACCGCTTCTCGGCCGTGGCGGTCGGGCCGCCCGACGCGGTGCGGTCGTTGCTGTCCTTGCGCTCCTGCTGCTCCTGCTGGCCTTCCTTGTTCTTCTGGTCGAGCTGGCTCTGCTGAGACTGCGGGTCGCTGGAGGCTGACGCGCTCTTCGACGCACTGGCCGTGGCCGCGCGCGACTGGTTGCGCTGCTGCTGCTCGGCCTCCTTCTGGGCCTGCTGCTCCTTCTGGCCGAGGCGCTCGTCGGTCTCCTTGGCGCGCTCGCCCTCCTGCTGCTTCTGCTCCTGCTCGTTCGTCGGGTCCGGCGTGGGCTTGCCTGACCCCGAGCCGGTCGTCGGCTGGCCCGAGGACCCGGTGCTCGGCTTGCCCGAGGTGGCGGTGCTGGGCTTGCCGGAGTCGCTCTTCGACGGCGTGCCCGACGAGGCGTTCGACGGCGAGCCCGACCTGGTCTGGCTGGGCGAGCCCGACGCAGACCGGTCGGCCAGCTCTCCGCACCTCCCGTCCCGCAGCACGGTGCGCGCCTGGGCGTACAGCTGCTGAGCCTCGGCCGCCCGCTGCTGCGTGCGCAGCTCGTCGCCCTGCGCCTCCAGGGTGAGCGCCAGGTTCAGGCGCACCAGGCACTCCTGCTGCTTCGGCACCCGCGCCAGCGCCCGCTCCAGGTCGGCGCGGGCCTCGGCGTAGCGCCCCAGCCTGTACATCGCCGTGCCCCGGTTGTACGACGCCACCCAGTCCTCCAGCACGTCACCCTTGCGGTTGCGCTCGAACTGGGAGGCCGAGTCGACATAACGGCCGTCCGCGTACGCATCGCGGCCGGCGTCGTTCGCCCCCAGCATCACCAGCACCTTGACGGCGAACACCAGCAGCAGCACCGCCATGGGCAGGAACGCGAGCAGCAACGTGCCCCGCACTCCCCTCACCAGCCGTCTCATGCCGTCTCCTCCCGACGCCCCACCAGCCGCCGTACACCCCGGCCCGTCGTCGCCGCGTCCCACATCTCCCACAGCACCGGCCCGAGCAGCAGCAGCCCCAGCAGCCACGACCAGTCGTCGCGCGCCGTCACCAGCCCCGCCCCGCCCGACCCGCGCACGACCGATGCCTTGATCGTCAGCGGCCCAGGGCCCGTGCGGTGCACGTACTCCCCGCCCACCTGCGACGCGATGGCCCGTAGGTTGCCCTCGTCGATCACCGACAGCGCGTCCTTGCCACCCTTGGTCCAGTCCTTCTCGTACGAGTCCGCGCCCGTCTTCATCCGGCCGCCCGCCGTGGTGCCGTACCCGAGCACCAGCCCGCCCGAGAGATAGGTCTTCAGCGCCCCGAACGACGCCGGCGGGGTCGGCAGCGTCTGCTCCCCGTCGCCCAGGTAGACCAGCACCCGCTGGCGCTGGGGGAACTGCTGGGCCGACGAGCGCAGCACCTCCTCGGCCGTCACCATTCCGGCGTCGATCGAGCTGCCCTTGCTCGCGTACGTCGCTCGCGGCTGCGCCACCTCGACGAGCGACATCAGCGCCGTGGTGTCGGTGGTGAACGGCATCTCCAGACGCCCGATGTGGTCGAAGGTGACCACCGCGAACCGGGCGCCGGCGAACCGCTCCAGCACCAGCCGTACGTCGGCCTTCGCCCCCACCAGCCGCGGCGTGGTGCCGTCGTAGTCCTCCGCGATCATCGACAGGCTGCGGTCGAGCATGATGACCACGTCGACGTCGGTGGCCCGGCCGGCCTCCAGCGTGGAGCCGAACCCCGGCCGCAGCGCCGCGAGCAGCACCAGCACCCCGATCGCGACGCGCCGCCAACCCGTGCGCCGCTCCCGCGGCGACACGCTGACGGCGGCCGGGCGGCCCCACGACCGCGTACGGCCCGAGAGCCTCAGCACCGCCAGCACCAGCACAGCCAGACCGACGAGCACCGCCGGCCAGAACGAGTTGACGCTCATCGGCCCACCTTTCTCGACGCGACGAGCCAGCCCAGCAGCCCGAGGCTGACCAGCGACAGCCCCACCGCCGACAGGTCGGTGACCGTGACCTGCCTCTCGCCCTGCAGCCGGGCGGCCTCCATGGACTGGATCGATCGCACCACCTGCGCGCCGCTGCCCTTGTCGCGCAGCAGGTAGCCGGCCCCGCCGGTGTCGGTGGCGAGCCTGCGGAGCGCCGTGTAGTCATCGCTCTCGTACTCAGCGAGCGTGAACACCACGACCTTCTGCTGCCGGATCTGCTCGAACGCCTGGTCGGTGGTGTAGATGGGCGTGCCGGACAGGTCGTTGTCGGTGGCCAGGATCATCGTGCGCGCCCGCTGGGTGTCGAGGCGGTCGAAGCGCTGCAGGCAGGAGACGATGCCGTCACCGATGAGGCTGGCCCCCGAGCCCTCCGAGGTGCCCACGGTGTAGACACCGCTCATCCCGCGCAGGGCCTCCGCGCCCTCGGCGAGCCGGGCGGCGACGAAGTCGTAGTCGTTGGTGAGCGGGAACTTCATGACCGCCGATGAGTTCCAGATCGTGAGGCCCACGCGTTCACCCTTGAGCTGCTTCGTGATGTCGGCGAAGGCAGCGAGGAGATCGGCGTCCACCTGTCTCATCGACCCGGAGACGTCGAGGCACAGCATCACGTCGCGGTTGTGCTGCACGCTGGTGCTCTCGTCGGCCAGGCCGAGTCGTGACGCCAGCAGCCAGCAGCCGGTGACCACCAGGGCCAGCGAGGCGACCTGCACGGCCGTCCACCGCAGCAGGGAGCGGGCGAGGGTCTGGAAGCGGGGTGTACGGCGGACGTTGTCGGTGTTGGCGACCAAGGGACCCTGCCCGCCGGGGCGCGGGGCCGTACGCCGCCACCACAGGTAGCCGACGGCCGCGAGCGCGACCAGCAGCGCCAGGCCCAGCGGCCAGTACTTCAGCGCCATGACGCCACCAGCCTCTCCGCCTTCTCGGCCGACGCGTCGAGCAGCTGCGCGGCCGCGCGCCGCTCGGCCTGCCCGGGGCCGAACGCCGGCTCGTACAGGCCGGACACCACGTCAGCGACCGGTGCCAGCTGCGGGTCGGCGCGCAGCTCCAGCAGGGTCATCGACTCCACGTGGGGGCGGCTCTCGCCGAGGAAGTCGCGTACGGCCCTGCTCAGCTGCTGGCTCGCGGGCTTGGCGTCGAGCGTGCCGCTGGCCAGGCCGTGGCGGATCTGCGCGATCTCGGCCAGTACCGCGCGACGACCGGCCTCGGGGTCGGGTGGAGGCGGCGGCGGGGGTGGGGGCGGCGGCGGCTTCGGCCGGGTGAAGAACCAGATGCCGGCGGGCACGGCGACGACCAGCAGCAGCGCGACGATGGCGAGCGGCAGCCAGTACGACGCGTACGCGTGCGGGCCGAACACCTCAAGCGCGCGCATGCCGGTGCCGATCGAGGAGGGTGAACAACGACGGGATCACGTCGTTCTCGCTGTCGACGTGCTCCCAGGCGATGCCGACCCGGTCGAGCCGGCGGCCGCGGCGGGCCTTGCGCTCCTCGGCCTCGCGGGCGACGTCGGCGTGCAGGTCGGTGTCGCGCAGGAACGCGGGCCAGTCGAGCATCGTGGACTGGTCGACCAGGGCCGTGCCGGCAAGCGCCGGGTCGGTCGGATCGAGGTCGCCGACGGTGAGCCAGAGCACCTCGTGCTGGGCGCGCAGACGGGTCAGGCGACGCTCGGTGGCGGCGTCGAGCTCCACGTCGTCGGTGATGACGACAAGGATGGTGCGGCGGCGTACGGCGGTGACGACGTGGTCGAGCAGCGCGTCGAGGTCCGGCTCGGGGGCGGCCGGGTCGCAGGCGGCCTGGATCTGCTGCAGCATCCGCTCCAGCGCATCTTCGCGTGACGAGGGGCGCACCCAGCGGGGCTCGCCGCGGTCTGCGTACACGAGCGACACCCAGTCGCCGTGCCGTGTCGCCAGCCAGCCCAGCACCCCGGAGGCGAAGACCGCGACGTCGCGCTTGGAGGTCTCGGCGTCGCACATCCCGGCCATGGTGCGGGAGGTCGCGACGACGAGCAGGATCGTGTGCTTGCGGTCGGCCACGAAGCGCTTGATGAGCATCTCGCCCTTGCGGGCGCTGGCCTTCCAGTCGATGTCTTTCACGTCGTCGCCGGTCACGTACTCACGCAGGTCGAAGAAGTCCATCGAACGGCCGAGCTGCACCGATGCGTACGCGCCGTCGAGCAGGCCCCGGACCTTGCGGTGCGCATGCACCGCCATCCGGGTCTTGACCTTCGTCAGCAGGGCCATGGGCTACGGGGTCGGCACCGCGTCGAAGAGCGCGTCGATGATCGCCTCGGGGCGTACGCGGTCGGCGACGGCCTCGAACGTGAGCACCAGGCGGTGCCGGAGCACGGCGTGGCGCAGGGCCTTCACGTCCTCGGGCACGACGTGGTTGCGGTCGTTGAGCACCGCGACCGCCTTGGCGACGTTGAGCAGGGCGATGGCGCCGCGGGGGCTGGCGCCGTACTCGATGTAGGCGGCCTTCTCCTTGCCGATCGCGCGCTCCGGGTGGCGGGTGGCGTCGACGAGGGCGACGATGTAGCGCTTGATGACCTCGTCGACGTACACGCGGCTCACGACGTGCTGCAGGAACGCGACGTCGGCGGTGGTGAGCACAGACTCGACGTGGCGGTCGGCGAGCACGCCGGACTCGATGCGGTTGAGCACCTCGAGCTCTTCGGCGGGCGTCGGGTAGTCGACGATCTCCTTGAGCAGGAAGCGGTCCATCTGGGCCTGGGGGAGCACGTACGTGCCCTCCTCCTCGATGGGGTTCTGCGTCGCCAGCACCATGAACGGCTCAGGCAGGCGGTAGGTCTCGCCGCCGATCGTGGTCTGCCGCTCCTGCATCGCCTCCAGCATCGCGGACTGGGTCTTGGCGCTGGATCGGTTGATCTCGTCGAGCAGCACGAAGCTCGCGTGGACGGGGCCGAGCTTGGTGACGAACTCCGAGGTCTGGGTGTCGAAGACCTGCGTGCCGATGATGTCGCTGGGCAGCAGGTCGGGCGTGCACTGGATGCGGGAGAACGACGCCTGCACGGTGCTCGCCATCGTCGCCGCGGCCAGGGTCTTCGCGAGGCCGGGTACGGACTCGAGCAGCACGTGGCCCCGGCTCAGCAGCGTCACCAGCAGCGCCCGCGCCAGGTTGTGCTGGCCGACGACCTTGGTGGAGTAGCCCCGCTGGAACGTGGTGAGCAGCTGCTGGGCCCGGGTGAGCTCGTCTCGGCTGACGGTCTGGGAAGTCACGGCCGACAGGGTACGGGAGGCGGGTGTCCGGCCAGTCGTGGCTGGTGGAGCGGCCACGTGCCTACCGGGCTGGCTGATCGTCACGCTTCGCTCCGCTCAGCGTGCCGGGCCGTCTGCACAACCGGTGCGATATCGGGCCTTGCCCCCCCAATGCCGGACCTGCGCACATATGCGCACCGGTTGTGCAGGCGACACCGCTGGTCGCCCTAGGGTGAGGACCGTGTTCGGGACTCAGCAGCATGCCGAGGTCAACCAGCTTCTCAACGACACGTACGCCCGCCGCGGGCCGCTCGTAATGGCCCACCGGGGCACGTCGTCGGGCAGCGTCGCGGAGAACACCACGCTCGCGGTGACAGGGGCGCTCCGCTCCGGTGCCGACATCGTGGAGATCGACGTGACTCGGTCGAGCGACGGGGCCTACGTGGTGTTCCACGACGGGATCGAACCCGAGCACCTGCGCATCGACGAGAACCTCACCACGCTCACCGGGGTGCAGATCGCCGAGCAGTCCTACTGCTGGAAGGACCGGCCCGAACGACCCGTACGCATCGAAGCACTCGCCGACCTGCTGACCGGCTTCCGCTCCGACGCCGACGACGCGCCGCTGTTCAACATCGACCGCTCCTGGCCGTGGTGGCCCGAGGCGCTCCACCTGCTCGCCGGCCTCGGCATGACCCGTCAGCTGCTGCTCAAGTGTCCCGCCACGCACGACGCGCTCGCCGCGCTCGCGGCGCACTCCGAGCCCTTCCCGTACCTCCCCATCTGCCGCACCTGGGCCGAGGTCGAGCGCGTGCTCGGCACCGACGGGCTGAACGTGGTCGGGGTGGAGATCATCGCGGGCCAGCCCGAGCACGAGCTGGCACGACCCGACGTGGTTGAGCGGATCCACGGGTACGGGGTCGCGGTGCTCGTCAACGCTGAGGTGCTGCCGATCCCGGTGCAGTGCTGGCCCGGGCTGTGCGACGAGACCGCCGTCGCCGACGGCCCCGAGGCCGGATGGGGGCCCATCCTCGACCTCGGGGCCGACATCGTGCAGACCGACTGGCCGTGGTTGCTGAGCGCGTACCGGGACAGCAGACGCTAGCTCGGTCGCCGGCCCTCGCTGCGCTCGGTTGGTTTCGACGCGCCTCGTCCTCGTTCCTCGGACGAGCCTTGCTCAACCAACGGGACGCGGTCCTCGTTCCTCGGACGAGCCTTGCTCAACCAGCGGAGCCCGGGAGCGGCTGGTTGAAGCGGACCATGTTGCCCACCGGGTCACGGAAGGCGCAGTCGCGTACGCCGTAGAACTGGTCGGTCGGCTCCTGGAGCACCTCGGCGCCCGAGGCCCGTACGTGCTCGAAGACCGCGTCCACGTCCTTGCTGGTGAACATGACCGCCGAGAGCAGACCCTTCGCGAGCAGGTCGTGCATGTGCTCGCCGTCGGCGTCCGACATGGGCATGCCCTGCCCGGTGTAGTTGTGCAGCACGATCTCGATGTTCGGCTGCGTCGGTGTGGTGAGCGTCACCCAGCGGAAGCCGCCGTTGGTGACGTCGGTGTGGGTGCTGAAGCCCAGCACGTCGCGGTAGAAGCCGAGCGACTTCTCGGTGTCGTTCGTGAACACGAAGACGCTGCTGATGGCCAGGGACTGAGTGGTGTTCGTCATGGCCACCACGCTAGGAGTCGCGACCGACAGTCCGCTTCTCCGATCCTGATCACTTCACCGAGGCCCGGCGCGGTCTGGTCACCTGCTTCGCGATGCACCCCGGCACGCCGCGCAGCTCGTGGTGGTCGCGAGCCGCGTACGCGCTCGGGGTCTCGCCCACCAGCTCGGTGAACCGGGCGCTGAAGGAGCCGAGCGACGTACACCCCACCTCCATGCACACCTCGGTCACCGACTTGTCCGTGTTGCGCAGCAGCGCCATGGCGCGCTCGATGCGACGGGTCATCAACCAGGCGTACGGGGTCTCGCCGAACGCCTCCTTGAACTGGCGCTGGAAGTGGCCGACCGAGACGTGCGCCTCGCGCGCGAGCATCGGCACGTCGAGCGGCTGCGCGTAGTCGCGGTCGATCCGGTCGCGCGCTCGCTGCAGGCGGATCAGGTCGGACCGCTCCATGCCGAGCATTCTGCCTCCTGCCACGACCGATCCCTTGCACCACAAGGCTTCGCCGGTGCCACCTGCCGACTGTCAAGTCAGTCACATGAGAACCCACCCCTCCGGGTTTGCCAGGCGTCGTCACCCCCGGCATCCTGTGAGCGCTGCACGCCGTGGGGAGGTGTGGCCATCACCCTTTGTCTCCCCTGCCGCGCTCCTCCGAGAGGTACCTGGTGAGCCGTCCTGCCACGACGCGACATCCCCGCGTCACGAGCCGCCGTCTGACCGCCGCCACGCTTGCTCTGGTTCTCGCACTGGGCGCGACGGCGCGTACCGCCGCGGCCGACCCCACACCGGGCACGCCCATCCCCACGCCGTCTGCTCCCACCGCGACCCCCTCCGGCACGGTGCGCGCGCAGTCGGTGGACAGCAGGACCTCCCTCTCGATCACGCAGATCTCCCGCGACACCCAGCTCAGCGGCTCCCGCTGGGCGTACCAGATCACGCTCGTCTGCACCATGATCAACGGCAACGTGTGCGCGCAGGGCGGCGTGCTGCGCGTGCCGCTGGGCGCTGCGGCCGGGTTCGCACTGGACGTGCCCGCGAGCCCGCTCGTGAAGTCGTGGTCCGTGGTCGGCGGTGACCTGGTGATGCAGCTCAACGACCTCGGCAACCAGTCCGGCACCATCGCGCTGAACATGGTCGCGCCCAACAAGACGACCCCGAACGACACCACGTGGACGCTCGCACCCACCGTGACCTTCACCGACGGCACCCCGTCGGCCACCGTTCCGACGCCGGTGACCTCCACGGCGAAGGCGAGCCCGAACCTGGCTCGCATCGACAAGACCGTGCCGTCGTCATTCGCCCACCAGGGCGACCTGGTGACGTACACGCTCACCTTCCGCTGCGACCAGTCGCGGCAGGGCATCGAGCAGACCCGCTCGCTCGTGCTCGAGGACACGCTGCCGGCCGGCCTCACGTACGTGTCGTCGTCGCCCGCCGCCACCACCGTCAACGGGCAGCAGCTCTCCTGGACGCTCCCCCAGCGCGAGGCCGACATCTGCAGCTTGCTCGCCACCGGCGCGCAGGTGACCACCACGGTCACCGCGCGCGTCGACACCGCCGTCCCTGACGGCACCGCCATCAGCAACACCGCAACCATCACCCAGACCACCGTCACGGGGCAGACCCGTCAGGAGCGGGGCACCGCCACGATCACCACGTACGCGGGCCCGTACCCCGTCGGCACCCTCTACAAGTACGGCTACGCCCGGCTCGCGTACTCGCAGGGTGACGCCGAGGCATCGCAGGTCGGCGGCCGCTTCAGCTCGGGCGCCTTCGTGGGCGAGACCGGTGACTACTACGTGGGCGTCAAGGGCGGGCCGGCCGGCGGCACGGCCTCGTACGTCGACTCGCTGCCGTGCGCCGACGCGCCGCAGGGCCAGGTGTACGGGCCGGCGCCCGCCGGGCAGGTCTGCCAGAAGCCCGCCTACATCCTCGAGAGCATCGAGCTGACCAAGGAGGCCCCGGCAGGGTGGCAGCCCGTGGTGACCCTCACCGACGGCACCACCGTGCCCCTGGTCGGCGCCAGCACCCCGGCCATGATCTTCCGCGTGCCCTCCACCTTGGTCGGCAAGGTCGCCGCCGTGAGCTACCCGCGGCTGGGGACCGACCAGCGCATCCGGATGATCGGGCGGGTCCCGAAGTTCCTCAAGAACCACGACAACCTCCGCAACGGGGTCACCGCCACCATCTACCCCGACGCCACCTCCACCACCGGCATCGACGCTTCCGACGACGGCAACCTCTACGCGATGGCCGGCACCCGGATCGGGATCAGCAAGTCGGTCACGCCCACGAACGGCTACCAGGCCAACCCGGCAAACCTCGACTGGTCGATCTTCGTGTCCATCAGCACGACCAGCGCGCTCACCGACGATGTGGTCATCACCGACCTCCTGCCCGCCGGTCTGGTGCCGACCTTCCCGGCCGGCAGCAAGGTGGAGCAGGCCGCGCAGCCCGACGGCCGGGTGAAACTCACGTGGCGCATCTCGAAGGACGCGTACAATCAGTACAACTCCAACGGCGGCAACTTCGCGGCCAGCTACGACTTTTCCACCCTCGGGGTACCGACCGGCTGGTGGACCAACGAGTCGTACGCGACCACCGCCGACGCCGAGCTCGACGAGAGCTGCACGTACGGCTACCGCGACAACGACACCGCTGATGTGGACTCGAACCCCGCCACGACCACGGCGTGCCGCTCGAACGCGAGCTACTACGTGCCGATCAAGGCGGTGCCCGACGCGATGGGCGTCTCCAAGTGGGTCAAGGGGCCGAACGACACCGGCTTCCACAACTACCCGGCGGTCGGGATCATCCCGCCGGCCGGCGGCAGCGCCGACTTCCGGCTGCAGTGGATGAACCAGTCGCCTCAGCCGCTCAAGGATCTTGTCCTCTACGACCTCCTGCCCCGCATCGGCGACACCGGCAGCACGCAGACGGCCTCGACGATGCCGCGCCAGACGAAGGTCGACGCCACGCTGACCTCGGTCGGCGCCCTGCCGGCCGGCGTCACGGTGGCGTACTCGACCGCGACCAACCCCTGTCGCCCGCAGGTGATGCCGGACAACCCGGGCTGCACCGACGACTGGACCACCACCCCGTCCGACCTCAGCAAGGTCACGGCGCTGCGGTTCGTCTCGACCGCCGTGTACGAGCCGAACGCGGTACTGGTGCTGCCGATCAAGCTGACCATGCCGCCCATGGACGCCGGCCAGGCCGCGTGGAACACGTTCGGCGCCGCCGCCACCAACTCGGTCACCGGTGTCGCGCTGCCGCCCGTGGAGTCGAACAAGGTCGGCATCACGCGCGCCGACTACACCCACGTCACGTTCGCCAAGAAGGTCATCGATGTGAACGGCGGCGCCGCCACCGACACTGTCGCGCCTGGCGGAACGGTGCGCTACCAGGTGACGGTCACCAACGACGGCAACAAGCCCTCGACCGGGATCGTCGTCACCGACACGCTGCCTGCCGGGGCGACGGGGGCCACGGCGACGTACGGAGGGAAGACCACCTCTGCCGCGAACGGGCAGGTGCAGGTGCCGGTCAACGACCTCGCGCCCGGTGAGTCTGCGACGGTCGAGGTGACCGTCACGTACGGCGCTGGCATCCAGCCGAGCTCCACCGTCGTCAACCGGGCGACCGTGGCCTCCTCGGGCGGGCACGACCCCGACCCGGCGACGGTCTGCTCCGACGACCCCGCCGCCTCGTGCGCGCCAGTCGCCACCGCGGCCTTCCCGCGCCTCGTGCTGCGCAAGACCGTCGACCGGGCGGCCGCCGCGCCGGGTGACATGCTCACCTACACGATCTCGGTGGAGAACACGGGTACGGCCCCGGGCAGCGTGACCAGCCTCACCGACCGCCTGGCGGCGGGCACCACGTACGTGTCGAGCACCCCCACCGGGACCGTGGCCAACGGCGTCGTGACCGTGCCGCTCAGCCCTGCGACCGCAGTCGCGCCGGGTGCCCGGGTCGACGTCGCGACGGTGACGGCCACCGTCGATGCGGGCCAGTACGGCACCACGCTCGTGAACTCCGCCTCGGCCGACAGCGCCTCGGGCCCGATCACGGGCGATGGCTCGTGCGGTGCTGGTCAGCCGGCGACCACGGCCTGCGCCAGCACGACGACGGTGGCCGCCGCCCCGGGCGTACGGCTCGTCAAGACCGCAACCCTCGCTGCTACCGCCGTCGGAGAGAAGGTCACCTACACCTTCGCGGTCACCAACACCGGCAACGTGCCGCTGACCGGGGTGCGGATCACCGAGGACCAGTTCGCGGGCCCCGCTGGCTCACGCACGCTCGACGCCCCGCCTGCGGCCCCGGCCGGCTTCGACGGCAACCTGGCGCCGGGGGCCTCGGTGAGCTTCACCGCGACGTACGCGCTGACGCAGGCCGACCTCGACGCCGGCGGCGCTCTGGCGAACTCCGCGACGGTGCACGGCACCCCTGCCACCGGCGCCCCGGAGGTGACCTCCACCAGCGCGGTGTCGGTGCCGGTCGCCCCGACCACCGCGCCGCCGTCGGCGACGCCCACCGACTCGCCGTCGAGCCCGGCCCCGTCGTCGGCCGTCCCGACGCTGACGGGCGGGCCGAGCGCCACGCCGAGCAGCCCGGTGCCGGGAACGCCGGCTCCGACCATGCCTGGGAGCCCGACCCTGCCGAGCACTGGCGCGCCGGATCTCGCTCCAGCCGCGCTGCTCGCGCTGCTCTCGCTCACCTTCGGTGCCGGCCTGGTGAGCCGCCGGTGCCGCTGACGCCCGCGTCCCTCCCCGCAAGGATCGCCTCGATCCGCAGGGCGCTGCCAGATGTGGCAGTGCCCTCCGGGTCGGTGCGTCCTGCGTGCGGTCAGGCCCTCCTAGATCAGGATGCCGGCCCCTCCAGCGCCAGCAACCAGCGGCTCAGTAGAGCGGCGAGCTGATCCCGGTCGTCGGTGCTCAGCCCCTCGAGGAGGCGCTCCTCGTTGGCGAGGTGCAGCACGAGCAGCCGGTCGACGAGGTTGCGTCCCTGATCGGTCAGTGAGATCAGCCGCCCCCGGCGATCGCCGGTGCTGGTCTGGCGCTCCACCAGACCACGCGCCTCCAGCCGGTCGATGCGCTTGCTGGTGGCCCCGGAGGTGACCATCGTGCGCCCGGCGAGCTCGGTGGGTGAGAGGGCGTACGGCTCCCCGGCCCGTCGCAGCGTCGCCAGCACGTCGAACTCCCCGTCGCCCAGACCGGCCGGCGCGAACACCTGCCGCAACCCCTCGTCGGTGAGCGTCGCGAGCCGGTGCAGCCGGCTGATGACGAGCATCGGTGAGACGTCCAGGTCGGGCCGCTCGACGCCCCACTGGGCGACGTTGCGGGCCACCACGTCCTGGCCATCGGGCGTCGTCATGGCGGGAAGACTAGCGCCGCTGGACCGATACCTTCCGCGGAAGGTAGAATGTTTCCGTGGAAGATACTCGCCCGTCGCTGCCCACCGTGCTGCTGACCCTGGTGGCCCCGGTCGCCTGGGCGACCACGTACGTGGTGACCAAGCTCTGGCTGCCGCCCGATCGCCCCTTCTTCTCCGCCGCCATGCGGGTGCTGCCGATCGGGCTGGTGATCCTGCTCTGGCGGCGCACCCTCCCGAGCGGCTCCTGGTGGTGGCGCACGGCCGTGCTCGGCCTCACCAACATCGGGCTGTTCATGGCGTTGCTCTTCGTGGGCGCCTACCGGCTGCCCGGCGGGCTCGCGTCGACGCTGCAGTCCACCAGCCCGCTGCTGGTGATCGCCCTCGCAGCCCTGCTCATCGGCGAGCGCCCTACCCGCGCCGCGGTGATCGGGGCCCTGATCGGGATCGCCGGCGTCGCGCTGCTGGTGCTGCGCGCGGGCTTCGCGGTCGACGTCGTCGGCGTGGCGGCCGCGATCGGCTCGACCGCGGTCTCTGCCCTGGGGTTCGTGCTCGTGAAGCGCTGGCAGCCACCGGTCGACATGCTGACGCTGGTGGGGTGGCAGCTGGTCGCGGGCGGCCTGTTCCTGGTGCCGCTGGCCCTCCTGGTCGAAGGCCCGCCGCCACCGCTGAGCGGCACCAACCTCACCGCGTACGCGTATCTGGGCATCATCGGCACCGGCCTGGCGTACGTCTGCTGGTTTCGTGGCCTGCGCCGCATGCCCGCGGCCGCCGCGTCGCTCCTGGGCCTGGTCAACCCGGTGATCGCGACCGTGCTGGGCATCGTGGTGACGCACGAGGCGTTCGGACCCACCCAGGCGCTCGGCATGACCCTGGTGTTCCTCGGCATCCTGCTCGGCCAGCCTGCGGTCGTGGGGTGGTTCCGCGGTCGATCAGCTCTCGCCCGGGACGCCTAGCATCGGCGCATGACGACACGGGCGGCGCAGACGTTCGATCACCGCGGCACGCTCCAGGCCCGGCAGGCTTCCAGCAGCTCACCACCGTGAGTGTCGGGCCGTCTGGGCCGGTCGCGATGTGGGCGACCTCGGGGTCGTCGGCGGTCGCGCTGGCGTCGTACACGGCACGTTCGCTCGCACCCGCCCACGCCGTGGTGGTCGACGAGCTGCGCGCCAAGCACCCCCTGCCCGCCGACGAGTCCCTCGTCGTGCACTCACGGTGCGAGTGGCCCCCCGAGGGGTCGCAGCAGAACGCCACGTGATCGGCCCCGACGGCGGGGTGCTGCGCACGGGCAGGCTCGGCGACGGCATCCTCCACCTGCTCGTCGACGAGCGCGGTGAGATCTGGGCGGGCTACTTCGACGAGGGAATCTTCGGAAGCGCTGGCTGGGGGGTCACAGGGCCGCAACCGGTCGGAGCGTCCGGGCTGGTGCGCTTCTCCAGAAGCTGGGGCCGGTCTGGCAGCACGAGGGACCGGAGCTCTGGGACTCCATCTCCGACTGCTACCCCCTCAACGTCGACGGTGAGCGTGCCTGGGCGTGCCCGTACACGGACTTCCCCGTCATCGAGGTCGCTCCCGACGGGCACGCCACCGTCCGGCGTACGACTGGTGTCAACGGCCCCACCGGGCTGGTCGTCGCTGGTGACCGGGTGGGCTTCACCGGCGCGTACGACGACCCCGCCGCCCTGATGCTGGGCACCCTGGACCAGTTGGACGGCCTCACCCGCAGCTCGGTGACGCTGCCCGACGGCGGTGAGGCGCGCGACCCGGTGTGCCTCGGCAGCGTGGCCCACCACATCCACGGTGCCGACTGGTTCTCGTTCGACCTGCCGCGGTGGTCTGACGGCGGTCCTCTGACGACCTTTCTCGGCCCGCAGAGGCCCCGACCGTAGGATGGCGCGGTGATCCCGCCGCGCCGCCTGCTCCTGGTCGCGCTCGCCACCCTGCTGGCCGTCCTCGGCCTGGTCCCGCCAGCGCAGGCCGCCGACGCGATCTCGGCGTCGGTGGAGCTCACCGCCGTGACCCCCGAGGTCGGCGCTCCCGGCGGCACGGTGACCCTGTCCGGCACGGTCACCAACACCGGCACCAAGCCCCTCTACACCGTGCAGGTGATGACCTGCCGCGACAGCACGCCGATCACCACGCGCAAGGGCCTGACCGACGCGCTGGCCGTCGACCCCCTGACCGCCCCCTGCACCCGGCTCACGACCGAGGCCAGCTACGTCACGGTCACCGCCCAGGGCGCCGCCTTCGCCCCCGGCTCCCGCAGCCCGTTCACCCTGACGGCCACGATGGAAGACCTGGGCTTCCGCACCGCGGGGGCGTACGTCGTCGGCATCCATGTGCGCGCCTCGGCCGACCGGTCCACCAGCTTCCAGACCGTGGGTCGGGCCCGCACCCTGCTCCCGGTCGTCGACCCCGCCCGGCAGCGCCCCGCCCAGGTGACGTCGGTGGTGCTGCTGACGAGCCGCCCCGCCCTCGTACGCCCCGGTGTCCTCGCCGACGACCACCTGGCCGCCGAGCTCACCGGCCGCCTGCTGACGCTGGTGCGCTCGGCGCAGCGGGAGGGGGTGTCGTACGCCATCGACCCCGCCCTCTACCGCGAGGTCTCGGTCATGGCGCAGGGGTACACCCTCCCCGACGGCTCCTCGGGGGCCGGTCAGCAGGCAGCCCGGCAGTGGCTGACGGAGGTGGCCGCGTTGCGCCCGGCAGACGGCTACCGGCTGCCGTACGGCAACCCCGACCTCGCTCTCGCCGCGACCGCTGGGGACGCGTCGATCCCGCAGCGCTCGGCCAACGCGCTGGCCGACGTGCCCGAGCTGGCCGGTCTGCCCCTGCTGGTCCGCGCCCCCAACGGCAAGGCCGACCAGCGGTTCCTCGACTTCGTCGCCGGCATGAAGCCGCAGGTCGTGCTGGCGGCGACCGACGACCCAGCCCTCGGGCTGCAGTCGGCCGCCGGCCTGCTGGTCTCCACGCAGGCCGAGCCCTTCGCCGGCGGGCCGGGCCCAGACGAGCGGGGCACGACCCTGCAGCGGGTGCAGCGGTTGCGTACGGAGTCGTTGCTGGCCGCCCTCGGCCCGCGCGCCGGGCTGGTGCGCGTGGTCGACGACGAGGCCGGCGCCGGCCTGGACGCCACGCCCACGGCCGCCTGGGAGGCGCGCCGGCCCCTGGGCGCCATCACCGCTACCGGGCAGTGGACGGCCTCGACGAGCACCGGCGCCGCTGCGGGCCCCCTGTCGGCCACGGTGATCGAGCCGCTGGCCAGGGCGGCGACCGGCTACGCGACGTACGGTGACCTGGTCGGCACCGCGGTCGTCGGCGACCAGCTCGCTGCCCGCGCCCTCGCCGGCGTGCCGAGCGCCTCCTGGAGCACCGACGCGCAAGCGCTCGGGTTCCTCTCCCAGTCGGCGGCCGAGGTCAGCGACATCACCAACGGCGTGCAGCTCAAGGTGTCGCGCCAGGTCACGATGACCTCGCAGGAGAACCAGTTCCCGGTCACGGTCATCAACACCCTGGCCAGCCCGGTGCGGGTGCGGGTGCGGTTCGAGAGCAGCAACCCTGGGCGGCTCCAGGTGCCCGAGTCCGAGCTCGTGACGGTGCGGCCGCACGAGTCGATCACCGTGAACGTCAACCCCCAGGCGAAGGTGCCCGGCGAGGTCGACGTGGTCGCGCGGCTGGTGACGCAGGGAGGCAACCCGGTCGGCACGCCGCAGAAGTTCATGATCGACGCCACCGAAGCAGGCAGGGTGGGCTGGATCATCGTCATCGCCTCCGGGATCGTCCTCGTCGTGGTGACCGTCTGGCGTGTGCGGCAGGTCGCCCGCAGCCGAGGGGAGTCCGCATGACCGATCGGTCCCGCTGGAGGCCAGGCCCGCTGTCGCCGTCGGAGGACGACGAGGAGTACGACTTCTTCGACCAGTTCGCCACCGAGACCGGGCCGCTCGACGAGCCCGACCAGGGCGAGCCCACCTCGTGGTGGCGACGAGGTCGCAGCGCACCGGCCCGGACGTCCCCCGCCGAGGACGACGACGGCCCGCCTACGCTGGCGCCCGGGTTCGGCACGGCTGCGCCCGCGTACGGACGCTCGGAGCCCTCGCCCCGCGAGCCCAGCGCGCCTGCGCCCACGCCACCGAGGCAGGACCCACCCCGCCAGGACCCGGCGAAGCAGGACTCGCCCCGGCCGGACCCCGCCCGGCCCGCCGCCGGTCAGGTCTCGCACGGGCAGTACCAGCGGCCGCAGGACCGGCCCGGACAGAACCCGGGCGGAGAGGACCGGGCCGAGGAGAAGCCTGGTCAGCAGCCCAGGCAGGCCACCCAGCCGGCTGACCAGGGCTCGCACGAGGCATCGAGCCGGGGGGCCACCAGGCTCCAGACCGAACGCGGGCGGCCGAGCCCGGCCCGCGAGCAGGGTGAGCCGGCCGTCGCCGTACCGGCCCCCGAGCCCGGCCACGACGAGGCCATCACCCCCGACGCCCCGGCGGACGCCGCGGCCGACACCGCCACCCGCCCCAGCGCGCGCCGCCTGCTCAGTGCCACCGCGATCATGGCGGCGGGCACGATCATGTCGCGCATCCTCGGGCTGGTCCGGGTCGTGCTGGCCGCCTGGCTGCTCGGCACGAACACCCGCCAGGCCGACATCCTCTCCGTCGCGACCACGGTGCCGAACTCCCTGTACATCCTGTTCGCCGGCGGCGCCCTGAACACCGTGCTGGTCCCCCAGCTCGTGCGCGCCGTCAAGAACGACAAGGACGGCGGCGAGGCGTACACGAACCGGATCATGACGGCCTTCCTGATCCTGGTGGGCGTCGTCGCCGTGGTGCTCACCGTCGCGGCGCCGCTGCTGGCGTGGATCTACTCCGACTCCGCCTGGCACACCGACGCCCTGGCGCCGCACTTCCGCTCCATGGTGCTGCTGACGGCGCTCTGCCTGCCGCAGGTGTTCTTCTACGGCGCGTTCTTCCTCGGCGGGCAGGTGCTCAACGCCCGCGACGAGTTCGGCCCCATGATGTGGGCGCCCATCGCCAACAACGTGGTGCAGGTCGTCGTGCTCGCCGCGTACGCGGTCGTGTGGGGCTCGCACACCGACACCTCGGCGCCCTTCTCCACCCCGCAGGCGTTGCTGCTGGGCATCGGGTCGGTGCTGGGCATCGCCGTGCAGTCGGCGGTGCTGGTGCCGTTCATGCGCAAGGTGGGCTTCCGCTACCGGCCCCGGTTCGACCTGCGCCACACCGGCCTGGGCCACACCTTCCACCTCGCGAAGTGGACGCTCGGCTTCGTGGCGGTCAACCAGGTGGCCCTGCTGATCGTCACCAAGCTCGCCACGTCGGCGACCGCGGGCGGCGAGGGCGCCGGCATCACCACATACAACAACGCCAACCTGCTCTGGGTGCTGCCGCACTCCCTCATCACCGTCGGCCTGGCGACCGCGATGCTGCCGTCGCTGTCGCGCATGGCGGCCTCCGACGAGCTCGACAGCGTCCGCACCGAGCTCACCACCGCCATCCGCATGGCCGTCGCGGCGCTGGCGCCCGTGGCCCTGCTGTACCTCGCCATCGGCATCCCCATCGCCGAGCTGGCGTTCCGCGGCCCCGGCAAGGGCGGCGACCTCGTGGGCTGGACGCTGATGCTGTTCGCCGTCGGCCTGCTCCCGTTCTCGGTGCAGTACCTGGTGCTCCGCGCCTACTACGCCTTCGAGGACACCCGCTCCACCTTCTTCCTCCAGCTGCTGATCGCCGGGCTGAACGCGGTGCTCGCCCTGGTGCTGGTGCTCGCCGTGAGCCCAGGTGCGGCCTGGGTGGCTCCGATGCTGGCGCTGTCCTACACCCTCGCCTACGTGGTGGGCCTGGTGGTGTCGCTCCTCCACTTCCGGCGGCTGGTGCCCGGCCTCGCCCTCGGGGGCCTGGCTTCTCACGTCGGCAAGGTCCTGCTCGCGGCCCTGCCCGGTACGGTGGTCGCGGCGGGTCTGGTCTGGTTCCAGGCACGCCGGTGGGACGGGTTGGTCGTCGACCTCCTGGGCCTCGCCGTCGGAGCAGCGGTCGCCGTGGGCGGGTACCTCGCCATGGCGCGGGTGCTGCACGTCAGCGAGGTGGAGGCGGTCGTGGGCATGGTCCGCCGCCGCCTGGGCCGGGGGGCCGCGCCCGCCGACCGCCGGGACGTCACCGACGACGCGCCCGCCGAGACCACCGAGACCGGGGAGGAGCCCGAGGTGCCGACCAGCGAGACCGAGCCGGAGCGTACGGCCGTGGTCGCGCTGCCCCGCTCCGGCGACCCGGACCTGCCGCTGGACGACCCGGAGCCCGGCACCCCTGCCGACGTCAGCCCCGGAGACATCTTCGGCGGCCGCTACCGCCTTGACGAGCCCATCGTGGTGCGTGGCACGACGTCTACCTGGAAGGCGTACGACCAGGTGCTCTCCCGCGCCGCGCTCGTGCACGTGCTGGCGCCCGACAACCCCCGCCGTGCCGAGATCCTCGACGCCGCCCGCACGGCCGCCCGCGCCACCGACTCCCGGTTCCTGCGCGTGCTCGACGCGGTCGACGACGAGGGGTACATCGTCTGCGAGTACACCGAGGGCCTGCTGCTGGAGACCCTCCTCGCCTCCGGCCCGCTGACCTCGTTGGAGGCCGCCTGGGCGGTGCGGGAGCTGGCCGACGCGCTGGCCGCCGTCCACGCCGCAGGGCTCACCCACCAGCGCCTCAACCCGGGGTCTGTGGTGGTGTCGACCACCGGCAACGTCAAGATCATCGGCCTGTCCATCGACGCCGCGCTGCACCCCCGCTCGGCCACCGACGTGTCGCCGGAGCGCCACGAGGCGCAGGACGTCCGCGCGCTCGGCTCGATCCTGTACGCCTGCCTCTGCCAGCGCTGGCCGGGTGCGGACGGCTTTGGGCTGCCGGCCGCGCCGACCGCTCCTGAGGGCGGCCTGCTGCCGCCGGCGAAGGTCCGGCCCGGGGTCTCTCCCGCGCTGAACCGCATCACCGCCGACATCCTCACCCCCGGCTCCCCGGGCCTGAGCACCGCCGCGGCCATCGCCGCCGAGCTCACGGCCGTGCTGGGCTCGGCCGACGCCTCCAGCGATCTCTCCCAGCGCGTACGCGACCCGCGCACCGCGGTCCGGGAGCCGGCCGTCATCGTTGCCCCTGTGCCGGCCGCGACCCCGGCCCAGCCCGAGCCGGCCGTCGCCCAGCCCGCGCGGGT
>CAKZHP010000067.1 GCA_936924635.1 uncultured Propionibacteriaceae bacterium | reverse complement strand
GCACGCGAGGCCAGGGCGCGCCCGGCCGGCCCGAGCCCGACAACCGCCAGGTCGATGGCTATGACGACTCCCGCACCTCGTAGCGGCGCTCCGCGTACTCGGCGTCGTCGACCCACAGCTGGCGTGCGGTGCGGCGCATCAGCGGGCGGATCAGGGCACCGGCGGCCCGGGCGGCGCGGAAGCCGGGCCGCGGCGAGTACGCCACGGTCGCCTCGGTGATGCGCGTCATGGGCTCGCCGTCGGCGTCGAGCCCGACGTACGTGGCGTGCGTCTCCACCACCGACCCGGTGCCTTCCCCCTCGACGATCGTCATCACGATGGTGCGCGCGTCGGGGCAGGCGAACTCGGCGCGTACGGGCACCCCCCAGGTCTTGTTGAGCCGGAACGTGACGTCGACGACCAGCACCTCGTCGTCGCTCGCGCCCTCGTCGACGGTGAGGTGCGAGAACGCGTACGGGTGGAACCAGGCGCCGTGCCACGGGTCGAGCCGGTTCGCGATCACGTCCGACGGCTGGCAGCGCACCGGGATCTCCACGACGGCAGCGATCGAGCCCTCCAGCGGCGGCCGCCGGGTGAGGGTGGGCAGGTCGCTGATCGACTCCCCCTCGGTGGGCAGCTGCACCCAGGCCAGCACCCCGTCGTCGTACGCGGGGTAGGGCTGCCACGCGCCGAACCCCTCTTTCCCGAGCGGCAGCCCGTGCCAGCGGCAGTGCACATTGCCGTCGAACACCGGGCACTGCCGCAGCAACGCGCCCATGTGGGGGCAGGATCCGGGGCCGGCCATGAGCTGTGCCCCGTCGCGCCAGAGCACCACGTCCTGCCCCATCACCGTCACGGTGATCGACTCCGCCGCGGGCACGGCGGTGGAGGCGGCCACCACATGCCAGCCGCCGGGGTCGCGCTGCTGGGCACGGGCGAGGGCGCGCTCGATGCGCGGCACGCTCGCCTGCCGCCAGGTGGGCCGGATGCGGTGCAGCGGCGGCTCCGGCACGCGCTCGATGGGCACGCGGCGGGCGATCTCCCCCTTGAGGGATGCGAGCAGGCTCATGCGACTCCTTCCAACGGGTAGCGGCGGGTCAGCGCCACGGCGGCCGTACGGGCCTTGCGCCAGGTGGGCACCCGGGCGCGGCGGGAGAACACGTCGTAGTCGGCGGCCTCGATGCGGTCGAGGATCTGCGAGTACAGGCGGCGCGCGGTCGCGACGCAGCGGGCCGAGGCTGGCGGCAGGTACGCGATCCCGCGGTCCGCCTCGCGGTAGAGCTCGCGGTTGCGGGCGATCTGGAACCGCATCGCCTCGCGCCAGGGCTCGTCGACCGTACGCCGCGCGGGGTCGGCGCCGAACCGCTGCAGGTCCTGCGCCGGCACGTACACCCGGCCCCGGTCCAGGTCCTCCCCCACGTCACGCAGGAAGTTGGTGAGCTGGAACGCGAACCCGAGCGCGCGCGCCGGCCCGTACGCGGCCTCGTCCGTGGGGCGCAGCACGGGCAGCATCATCTCCCCGATCACCGCCGCCGACCCCTCCATGTAGCCGAGCAGGTCGTCCCAGGTGTCGTACGCCGTCGTGGAGAGGTCAGCAGCCATGGCACCGAAGAACCGGTCGAAGCACTCAAGCGCGATGCCGCTGCGACGCACCGTGTCGCTCACCGCGGCCAGCACCGGGCGCGCGGCGGCGGGGTCGTCGACGGCCGCGGCGAACTCCTCCCGGAACGCCGCCAGGGCCGCGGTGGTGCGCGGGACCAGGGCGGCCTCGGTGGTCGCCCCTGGCGCGTCGACGATGTCGTCGGCGAGCCGGCACAGCGCGTACACGGCGTACACGTCCTTGCGCTGCTCCTTCGGCAGCAGCACCGCGCCCCAGTAGTAGGTGGTGCCGTACGCCTTCAGTAGTAGGTGGTGCCGTACGCCTTCGTCAGCGCCGCGCACTCGCGGTAGCCCTGCCGCAGCAGCTCGGTGGTGCTCATCGCCCGCTCCCCACCCAGCGCTCCACGCGTTCGGCAGCCAGCCGCCCGCTGATGAGCACCATCGGCACCCCCACGCCGGGCACCGTGGAGGAGCCGGCGAAGAACAGGCCGGGCACGCGCCGGTCGTGGTTCGCGGGCCGGAACGGGCCGGTCTGGCGGAACAGGTGCGCGAGCCCGAACGGGGTGCCCCCGCCCATGCCCAGCTGCCGCCACTCGACGGGCGTCACCAGCCGCTCGGTCACCACGTCGGTCGGATATCCCTGCGCAGACAGGAACTCCTGCAGCCGCTCGCGCATCGGCTCCCGTTCGATCGCCCAGTCCACGCGCCCGTCGAGGTTTGGCACCGGCTCCAGCACGTACAAGGTGTGGCCGCCCTCGGGCGCCAGCCCCGGCTCGCCGTGCGACGACACCGTGACCAGCCGCGACGGGTCGGGCATCAGCTCGCCGCGGTCGACCAGCGCCTCGAACGCCTGCTCCCACTGGCGGCCGAAGTGCACGTTGTGGTGCGTGGCGCGCTCCGGCAGCGCGCCCCGGGCGCCGACGTGCCACACCACGGCTGACGGCGAGTAGCGCGGCCGCCGCAGCGTGAGCGGCAGCGACAGGTCGGGCAGCAGCGTCCGGTACGCGACCGGCGTGTCGATCGTGCACACCACGGCGTCGGCCGACACCGGGCCGTCAGGGGTGTCGACCCCGGCGACCACGCCGTCGGCGCGGCGCAGCAGACGGGTCACCGGGGTGTCGTACGCGATCGTGGCACTGCGTTCCACGACGGCGGCCATGCCCGCCGGGATGGCGCCCATGCCGCCGTCGGGCAACCAGACGCCGCGGATGGAGTCCATGTACGTGATCACGGCGTACACGGCCAGAGCGCGGGCCGGCGAGAGCCCTGCGTACAGGGCCTGGAACGACAGCATCCGGCGCACCCGGTCGTCGCTGATGCGCGAGCCGACGAAGGACGACAGCGTGCCGAACGCCCCCATCCGCACCAGCCGGGCGGCGGCGACGGGGTTGCTGAGCAGCCCCAGCGGGGAGTCGAAGTTGCGGTCGATGAAGTTCGGTAGCTCGAGGGCGTACAGCCGGGCGAGCTCCGGCACCAGCGCGTCGAACGCCTCCGCGTCGGCGTCACCGGCGAGCCTGCGGATCTCCTCCCGGGTGGCGGCGGGGTCGGAGCGGATCAGCAGCTCCGAGCCGTCCTCGAACACGCCGCGGTAGGCCGGGTCGAGGCGGCGCATCGGCACGGCCTCCGCCTGCGACGACCCGGCAGCGCGCAGGGGTGCGTCGAGCAGCTCCGGCATCGTCATCACGGTGGGGCCGAGGTCGAAGGTGAACCCGTCCTGGGTGACCCGCTGCCCGCGCCCGCCCGGCCCGGGGTCGCGCTCCAGCACGGTCACGGAGTGGCCCTGCCCGATCAGGTGGCAGGCGGTGGAGAGGCCGGCGAGACCGGCCCCGATCACCACGACGCGGCTCATGGTCGCAGCCCCTCGGCCCGCGCGCTCATGCCTGCCGCCAGGCGGCCAGGTGGGCCAGCTCGGTGAGCCCGGCCACACCCTCGTCGGAGAGCCCGCCGCCCTCGATCGCGCGGCACGCCGCGTCCACCTCGTCGCGGATCATCTCCTCGACCTTCTCCCGGACGCCACAGTCGGCCATCGCCAGCCGCAGCCGCGCCAGGTCGGTGGTCGTGAGCTGCTCGGTGCCGACCCGCACCAGCAGGCGGCGCGCAGCCGGGGGCAGCACGTGGCTGGCGAGCGCGAGCAGCACCGTGGCCTTGCCGGCGGTGAGGTCGTCGTCGTTGGGCTTGCCGGTGCGGTCCGGGTCGCCCCAGGTGCCCAGCACGTCGTCGCGCAGGCCGAAGGCCGAGCCGACGTGGCGCCCGTACGCGGCGAGGGCGGCCAGCCGCTTCGCGTCGGCCCCGGCGATCCGGGCCCCGATCTCCAGGGGCCGCTCCACCGTGTACGTGCCGGTCTTCAGCCGCGCGACCTGCAGCGCGTGGTCGAGGTCGCGCCGCCCCATGGCGGCCCCCGTGAGGTCGCGCCGCTGACCCAGCACCAGCTCGATCAACAGCCGACGCCACAGCGCGTGCACCTCGGGGCTGAGGCCGGCGACGAGATGGTCGGCCTCCGCGTGGGCGAGGTCGCCGACGAGGATCGCGATGCTGTTGCCGAACTGCTGCGCGTCCCCGGCGGCCTGCGCGGCGTGGTGCGCGTCCCGGGCCAGCGCGTGCACGGTGGGGTGGCCTCGGCGCAGCTCCGAGCGGTCCATCACGTCGTCGTGCACCAGGGCGAAGACGTGCAGCAGCTCGAGGGCTGCTCCGACGCGTACGACGTCGCGCCGCTGCTTCTCGGAGTGCCCTCCGGCCGCCACCCAGCCCCAGTGCACCATCAGCGGCCGGAACCGCTTGCCACCCCGGGTCGCCAGCTCCAGCAGGCGCGGCACGTCGCAGCCGCCGAGCACGTCGGCCGTGGTGCCGCCGGTGATGGCGACCCAGTCGTCGGCGAGGCGGCGCACGGTCTGCGACAGCAGCCCGCCCACCTCGTCGAGTGCGGTCGCGGCGGCCGCCGTGGCGTCCCTGCGGGTCAGCGTGGTCACGAGACCTTCCCCTCCAGCTCGCGCAGCTGCGCCAGGCACCACGGGCTGAGCAGCGCTGGCGTGGCCCGGGCCGTGGCGAAGAGGTCGGCCCAGCTCACCCAGGCCGTCTCGCAGATCTCGGCCGGGTCAGGGGTCACCTCGTCGGGGTCGATGGTTCCGGTGAGCACGGGGCAGAGCTCGTTCTCGTGCAGGCCCGAGGCGTCGACGGCCTGGTACCGGAAGTGCGGCAGCACGGTCTCCAGACCCGTCACGGGCGCGCCGATCTCCTCCGGCACCCGACGCTGCGCCGCCTCGGCCGCCGTCTCGCCGGGCCGGAGGTGACCGCACACCGAGTTGGTCCAGACCCCGGGCCAGGTGGCCTTGGTGAGGGCACGGCGGGTGAGCAGCACCCGGCCCTCGCCGTCCTGGAGGTAGGTGGAGAAGGCCAGGTGCAGGGGTGTGCGGGCGGTGTGCACGGATCGGCGCGGTGCCGTGCCGGTGGGCGTCCCGTCGTCGTCGACCAGCACCACGACGTCGTCGTCGATGGCCAGGGTGGGCTCGCCGGCCGCCTGCAGCAGCGCGAGCAGCTGGCCGGCCTGGTCAGGAGTCAGGTTCAGTGTCTGCGCCGACCCGGCGTCCTTCACCGCTGGCCAGGCGGCGGCCATCATCGCGAGCCCGTGGGCGGTGAGGGCCATCGAGGTGCGGCGGCCACGACCGCGTACGCCGGATCGCTCGACCAGCCCGGCCTGCTCCCACCGGTCGAGCAGCAGGGCAAGCCGCTGCGGGCTGAGATCGCTGGCCCGGGCCAGGTCGGACGCGCTCTGACCCGGCTCGGCGAAGAGGTTGCCCAGCACGAAGTACGCCGTCGGGTCCAGCCCCAGCTCGGTCAGCCGCGGGGCCACCTGGGTGGTCAGCCGCTGCACGAGGTGCACCATCGAGCAGTAGACCGACGACCTGATGAGGTCGGCAGCGGGAGGGGCGGGGGCGGTCACGTGGTGAACCTAACCCGCCCCACCCAGGGTTTCAAGATCTTGAAACTAGGCGGCGAACTGTGCTCACACCGGGCACGCGCGGGGTGACCGGGGTCGTCCAGACGTCGGCCGTGGCGCTCCCCCACCTAGCCAGAAGGTGGTTGGCCGCCAGCACCCCGGTCGTGGCCGCGCGTTCCATGAGCGCGACGGGCAGCTCGCAGCGGATGCCGTCACCGGCCAGGACGAGCCCGTCCGTCGGGGTGACCACACCCGGGCGCTGCCGCCAGGGGGCGGTGTCCACGAGGGGGCAGTCGTCGCGGACCAGCCACTGCTCACCCAGCTGCCGGGCCCCGACGAGCTCGGGATGGATCAGGTCCTGCTGCTCCTGCATCTCGGCGCGCAGGACACCCTCGTCGGCGCCTGGCGCGAGGGCGTACGCGTGCAGCTCGACGACGCTGCCACCGTGGGCGTCGGCCCAGGAGCGGGCGGACTCCTCGTACAGGTGGGGCAGGGAGACGTTGTCGAGGCGGGCGTAGCCGCTGGTGCCGAGGAACTCCGGCGCGCCGGGCCGCGTGGGCCGGTCGAACCACCGGCGCCAGACGAGGAACGGCGGGGCTTGGCGAAGCCGCGCGACGGACTCCCGCCACTCGGGTGTGCCGAGCGATGTCTCCTCGGTGACGAGCCGCTTCAGCGGTGCCAGATCGGTGGCGAGAACGACGGCGTCGGCCTCGAGGGTCTCCGAGCCGGTTTCGAGGCGGAAGCCCGCGTCGTGGTGGGAAACCGCCCCGACCGTGGTGCCTGTACGGATGTCGACCCCGAGCCGCTCCAGGTAGCGCGCCAGGGGGGCCCAGAGGGCGGCGCCGAAGTCGTCTGCGGCGACGTCGAACAGCAGCCCCTCGGCCGAGCCCACGAAGTAGGTGTGGAACATCGTCACCAGCTCGGCCCCGGAGAACTCGCGAGGGTCGGCGAAGAAGCTGCGCGCGAAGACCTCCAGCGCGAGGTGGCGGGCGCTGTCGGGGAAGCGGAGGCGGTCGAGCACGTCGGCGGCCGACATGCCGTCGAGCTCGTCGAGGGTTCGGGGGACCTCGACGTCCATCAGCCCCAGCGCGGCGCCGACGTCGACCTGCGCCAGGTCACGCACCCGGAAGCTGGGTGACCGGGCGACGAACCCGGCGATGTTCCACGGCGGCGTGCGCGGGATGCCGGCGAACGAGTCGCGTACGCCGCTCGGCAGCTGCAACGGGTAGTCGGCGACCGGTCGCAGCCCGGTCAGCTCAGGGTCGGCGCGACGCAGCAACGCACGCAGCTGGTAGTACTGCCGGAAGAAGGCGTGGAAACCGCGGCTCATGCGGGTCTGCTGCCCGTGAGGGAGCGTCACCGGCCAGGAGCGCACGCGGCCACCGAGCTGGTCCTCGCGCTCCACGATGGTGACGGATGCGCCGCGCTCGGCCAGCTCCGTCGCCGCCGCCAGGCCTGCGATGCCGCCGCCGACCACGACGACGGTCTTGCCGCGGGCTCCCGGGGCGCCGGTCGCGGGCCGCTGGCCCGGGTGGCGTACCGCCCTTCGATCCGCCCCAGGTCGCCAGGATCGCACGAGACGTGATCGGGTCGCCATGATGAGCACCGTACGCACCCGCCGACCAGAAGGGCAGCCGTGACGACGAGCGCCGTGAGCAAGACCACCCTCAGCGAGGGGTTCGACGAGGTGGCCGACACGTACGACCTCATGGTGTCGCTCAACCCCGGCTACCGGCGGCACCTGCGGGAGGCGGCGGAGGCGCTGCTCGACGAGGTGACCGGGCCAGAGCCGCTGCTGCTGGACGTGGGGTGCGGCTCGGGCCTGTCGACACGTGAGCTGGCCGAGGCCGCGGCGGGACGCGGCCTGCGCGCGACCGTGGTGGGCATCGACGCCTCTGCGGGGATGCTGGCGCAGGCGCGGCGGCACGACTGGCCAGCCGGCGTCTCGTTCCGGCACGCGCGGGCCGAGGAGATCGGCGGGCTGGGCCTCGGCCCGGCCGACGGGGTGCTGGCGTGCTACCTGGTGCGCAACGTGCCCGACCTGCCGGTGGCGCTCACCGCCCTGCGTGACGCCCTGGCCCCGGGCGGTTGCCTGGTGGTCGAGGACTACTCGGTCGCCGAGTCGCCCGCTGCCGCGCGTCGCTGGCGCACCGTGAACCGCCTGGTGATCCTCCCCCTCGCAGGGGTGATCGCCCACCGGCGGGAGCTGTACGAGTACCTGCACCGCTCGGTCACCGACTTCATGGGCATCCGTGAGCTCGGGCGGCAGCTGCGCGAGGCGGGGTTCAGCGACGTCGAGTCGCGCACGGTCACGGGCTGGCAGAACCAGATCCTGCACCTGGTGCGGGCCCGCCGGGGGTAGCGGGCAGGTGGTGAGCTCACGTGGGTGGTCCCGGGGCTGAGCCCGCTGTGACCCGCCGCGGTGGCGGCTGAGACAGCTCGGCGCTCCGGGACCCCCGACCCCGTCGGGCTGCGACTCCGGCGCCGGTGACCGATCGGGGGGTGTCAGCGGCTCCGGTGCGGGTTCTTGCGCCAGAGCGTCGCCGACAGCGCGGCGGCGAAGCCGGTCCAGGCTGCGTACGGGGCGAGCGCGACGCCCCGCTCCCGGCGCTGGCCCACCCGTCGTACCAGGTCGGCGGAGCTGGCGGCGAGACCGACGGCGACCGCGGTGGCCGCCGGCAGGTTCTTGCCCCGGAAGAACACCCACGACCAGGCGGCGTTGAGCATCAGGTTCGCCGCCAGGGCGGCCGAGAACCGGCGCACCTCCGCGGTGTCTCCCTTGTCGGCGGCGTCGGCGACGTGGAGGGCGGAGATGACGGCGATGTCGGCGTACAGGAACGTCCAGACCGGCCCGAACGTCGCGTTCGGCGGCTGCCACGCGGGCTTGCGGAGGGTCTTGAACCACAGCGACCCGGGCGTGGTGGCGATGACGCCGAGCACGGCGGTCGCGGTGGTGGCAGCGGCGGTCGCCCCCAGCAGCCGTACCGGCCGCCACGGCTCACGGTCGCGGTTCGCGTCGCGTACGGCCTCGTCGAACCCGGCCACGCCACCCTCGGGGGCGCCGACCAGGTCGTCGAGGTCGCGCTCCTTGACCACGGTGTCGTGCAGCACGCTCTCGATCAGCGGGGTGGCCATGGTCGAGTCGACGGGCGTCACCAGCCCCATCCAGTACGCGGCAAGGCGGGGCGTGGCCACCGGCGCGACCAGGAGCGGCCGGGGCCCCATGCCCATGACGCCGGCATAGCGCTGCATCATCTCGCCGTACGTGAGCACGTCGGGGCCGCCGACGTCGAAGGTCCGGTTCTCCTGCGGCGGCAGGTCGGCGGCGGCGACGAGGTAGTGGACGACGTCGTCGACCGCGATGGGCTGGATGTGGTTCTCGACCCACCTCGGCGCCACGGCCCCCGGGAGCCGCTCCGCCAGCCCGGCGAGCATGTCGAACGACGCGGACCCGTCGCCGAGCACCACCCCGGCTTGTACGGCAGCGGTCGGCACGCCGCTGTCGAGGAGGATGCGGCCCACCTCCACGCGGCTGGCGAGGTGGTGCGACAGCGGCTCCCCGTCGGGGTGGAGGCCGCCCAGGTAGACGATGCGCGACACCCCCGCCTTCGCCGCTGCGGCCGCGAAGGTGTCCGCCATCTCCTTGTCGCGACCCTGGAAGTCACCGCCGGCGTCCATGGAGTGCAGCAGGTACCAGGCGACGTCCACCCCGTCGAGGGCAGTCAGCACGTCGTCGTACGTCTGCGCGTCGCCCTCGGCGATCTCGACCTCGTCGCTGGGCGGCTCGTACGAGGAGGCGTGGCGCACCAGCGCCCGTACGCGCCAGCCCTGGTCGAGGAGCCGCTCCACCACCTTGCCGCCGACGTAGCCGGAGGCGCCGGTCACCAGCGCGAGACGGGGAGTGGACTCGGTCGCGGTCATCCCGCAAGACTGCCGTCTGACGAGGGATCCGCCAACACCTGAGCGCTGTGGGCGCCACGAAGGGGGGGACCATGCTGCCCGACGTGGTCCGCAACACGGGTGGAGAGCTGGGGCGTTTCCTGCACGCAGCCCTGCTCGACCCCGCTGACGTCAAGGTGCCAGCGACGGTCGGTGAGGTACGGCGCCGTCGCGGCGTCTCCGGCGTCACGCTCGCCGCGGGTGCCGCCACGCTGGGGTGGTCGCTGTCGCTGGCACCCGGCGACAGCACGTTCTATGTCGCCACGGCGCTGCTCGCGGTGGTGTGGGTCCTGGGCGCGCGGCTGTCTGGTCCCGTACCGATCGGTCGCGGCCGGCGTCGCAGCGGCGAGGGCACCAGCCTCGGCATCCTGCAGTCGGTGATCGTCGGCGGCGCGCTGCTGGCGATCTTCCTGGCCGGCGCCCTGGTCGTCTCGGGGATCCCGCTGCTCCGCGACCCCGTGCAGCAGCTGCTCGACCACGCTCGCTACGGATCGTTGCCGCTGGTGGCACTCATCACCGTCGTCAACGGCGTCAGCGAGGAGTACTTCTTCCGCGGTGCCCTGTTCCAGGCCCTGCCGCGGCGCTGGCAGATCGGCGTCGGCACCGCCCTGTACGCGGTCGTCACCGCCTTCTCCCTCGTCCCCCTGCTGGTGTTCGCAGCGGTGCTCCTGGGCGTCGTGGTGTCGCTGCAGCGACGCGCCACCGGCGGCTTCCTCGCCCCCACCGTCACCCACATCACCTGGTCCCTGGGCATGCTGCTGCTCCTCCCGTACGTCCTCGACCTGGGCACCCGCCTCTGGGGGTGACCACACACGCTGGTTGAGCGAGAGTCTGCTGAGCTTGCGAAGCAGACCCGAGTCGAAACCACGCCGAGCCGAGCGCCAGCGAGGCACGGCGAGACGAGCACCACGAACACCCTGACCTTGCCGCTCCCTCAGGCTGAGTCCCTCGGACCAGGATTGCTCAACCACCGCCACTGTCGGTGACCCGCGATATCGTACGAAGCACCCCCCCAGAGCGGCGACCGCTCTCGTCGAAGGAGCAGCCGATGACGACACTGCCCTACCAGGATCAGTCCCTGAGCACCGACGAGCGGGTCGAGGACCTGCTCGGTCGCCTCACGCTGGAGGAGAAGGCGGGCCAGCTCAGCCAGTACTTCTACTTCGGGTCCTTCGGCGACACCGCCGAGGGGTCGGAGATGGGCGCGACACCGGCCGAGGCCGCCGACACGGCCCTCCAGTCGCAGGGGGTCGAGGCGGCGCTCGCCCACGGTGGCGTCGGCTCGCTGCTGTTCGTACGCGACGCCACCAACGCCAACCGCCTGCAGCGGCTCGCCATCGAGGGTCACCGGCTGGGGATCCCGGCACTGTTCGGGTTCGACGTCATCCACGGGTTCCGTACGATCCTGCCGGCCCCCATCGCCCTCGCCGCGTCCTGGCACCCGGAGACCATCGAGCAGGGCCAGGCCGTCGCCGCCCGCGAGGCCCGGGCCGTCGGCATCCACTGGACCTTCGCCCCCATGGTCGACATCACGCGCGACCCTCGCTGGGGCCGCATCATCGAGGGCGCGGGCGAGGACCCGGTGCTCGGCGCGGCGGTCGCTGCGGCACAGGTACGCGGCTTCCAGGGTGAGCTGGGGAGCGAGAACGTGCTGTCGGGCCCGAAGCACTTCGCGGGGTACGGGGCCTCTGTCGGCGGTCGTGACTACGAGGAGTCCGACATCTCCGACTCCGAGCTGTGGAACATCTACTTCCCGCCGTTCAAGGGCGGCATCGACGCGGGCGCGCGCAACATCATGGGTGCATACATGGACCTCAACGGCGTCCCCGCCAGCGGCAACAAGTGGCTGCTCACCGAGGTGCTGCGCGACGCGCTGGGCTTCGACGGCTTCGTGGTGTCCGACGCCAACGCGGTGCGCTCGTTGGAGGTGCAGCACTTCGCTCCGGACCTCACCGAGGCGGGAGTACGCGCCCTGAACGCCGGTCTGGACATGGAGATGTGCATGGCCGACCCCGCGTACAGCCGGCTCCCCCAGGCCGTCGCCGAGGGCCGGGTCGACGAGGCGAGCATCGACCAGGCGGTGCGCCGCGTGCTGCGCGCCAAGTTCGAGATCGGGCTCTTCGAGAACCCGTACGTCGACGAGGACGCCACCGCCGAGATCCTCGGCCGCGAGGACCACCGCGAGATCTCGCGCGCCGCTGCCGAGAAGACGTTCGTGCTGCTCAAGAACGACGCCGACGCGCTGCCGCTGGACACCTCCGCGCTCCGGTCGATCGCCGTCATCGGCGACCTCGCCGACTCCCAGCGCGACGTGCTCGGGCCATGGGTGTTCGACCACGACGCGACCGAGGCGGTGACGATCCTGGAGGGCATCCGGCGGCGCGCCGAGGGCGTCGAGGTCACGTACGCCTCCGGCGCCAGCGTGCCCAACCGTCTGTACGCGTCGATGTTCGACCGCATGGACGCCCACGCGCTGAACACCGCAGCGGACTACGACGACGAGTCCGAGATCGAGCGCGCGATCGAGGTGGCCAGGGCCGCCGACGTGGCCGTGGTGGTCGTGGGCCAGCGGCAGAACCAGATCGGCGAGTCCGCGTCGACGGCGACGCTGGACCTCCCCGGGCGTCAGCTGGAGCAGCTGCAGCGGATCGTCGAGACCGGTACGCGGGTCATGGTGCTCGTGATGTCGGGCCGGCCGCTCGACATCCAGTGGGCGCATGAGCACGTGCCCGCGATCCTCCAGGTCTGGTACCCCGGCACCCGCGGCGGAGACGCGGTCGCGGCGGCGCTGTTCGGCGACGTCTCCCCGGCGGGGCGACTGCCGTTCACCTGGCCGCGCCACGTCGGCCACGTGCCGACGTACTACAACCACTACCGCAGCTTCCAGCCCGAGAACCAGACCAAGCGCTACTGGGGCGAGGAGTCCACCGCGCTCTACCCGTTCGGCCACGGGCTGTCGTACGCGTCGTTCACCTACGACAACCTCACGCTCGACCGGGAGCAGATCGGAGTCGGTGAGACCGCGACCGTGTCGGTGGACGTCACCAACACCTCCGATCGCGACGCCGACGACGTGGTGCAGCTGTACATCCACCAGCGGTACGGCACCTCGACCCGCCCCGTGCGCGAGCTGAAGGGCTTCGAGCGCGTGACCGTGCCCGCCGGGCAGACCGTCACCGTGACGTTCCAGCTCGGTCCCGACCAGCTGCGCTACTGGAGCGGTGTCACCCGCGACTGGGTGCAGGACCAGACCGTCATCGACGTCTGGGCCGGCGGCAGCAGCGAGGCGGAGCTGACGACGACGCTCACCGTCGGCTGAACGCACCCCCAGGGCACGCGGGGAGCTCCGCTGCGCATGAAGCTCCGCCGACCCCTTGGCGGCTGCAGCCCCCGCGGCCGTGCGCGATCCTGAACCCCCTGTGCAGCGTCGTCGCGGCTGTCGCTCCACGGTCTGAGGTGGCCGGCCCCGACCTAGACTCGCCCCATGCTCCGGATCATCCTGGTCGTGGCGGTGATCGCGTTGACCGTCTACGGGTTGGTCGACGTCGGTGGGGCCGACGGCGACCGGGTGCGCAGGATGCCGCGCTGGATGTGGTTCGTGGTGGTGCTGCTGATGCCGGTGGTCGGCACGCTTCTCTGGCTATTGCTGGGGCAACCGGCCCGGCCCACCGACTACGAGCAGCCCCCGCACGCGCGCGGCCCCGACGACGACCCAGACTTCCTGCGCCGGCTCTGAGGCCACCTCTCGGAGGTGAGAGAGCGCTCATCGGGGTGGGATCAGCGGCGAGATCACGTACAGTTAGTTGCTGCACGTAACTAATCCTCGACCCAGATATCTGACGCATGCCTGCCCACACCCTTGACCCGACCCTGACCCAGATCGCCCACGAGATCAGACTCTCCTCGCAGTCGCTCGCACGGCACGTGCGAGACCACACGCCTTCCCTCGCCCCGCACCTGTTCACGGTGCTCGCGTGGCTCGAGGAGGGCCCTGCCACCGCCGGTGAGCTGGCGAACCGCGAGCGCGTGAGCGCCCCCTCCATGTCGCGCACCATCGGCGAGCTCGAGGAGCGCGGCCTGGTGGCCCGCCAGCCCGACCCGACCGACGCCCGGGCGAAGATCGTCACCCTCACCGCCGCCGGCAAGCGCACCCTGCACAAGGGCCGGACCGAGCGGGATGCGTACGTCGCTCAGCTGCTGCGCGACTGCACCCCCGCCGAGCTGGAGACCCTGCTCGCCGGCGCCCAGGTGCTCCGGAAGGTGATCGACGCATGAGCCGCACCTTCGACAGCCTCTCGGTCCCGAACTACCGCCGGTACTTCACGGGCGTCACCGCCTCCAACCTCGGCGTGTGGATGACCCGTACGGCCCAGTCCTGGCTGGTTCTCGTCGAGCTGACCAAGGGCAACGCCCAGGCACTGGGGCTGCTCACCAGCGCGATGTTCATCCCGACGCTGCTGCTCACCCCCATCGCCGGCTCGCTCGCCGACCGGTTCCCCAAGCGTCGGATCATGCTGATCGCCAACACGGTGCTGCTCGCCGACATCATCGCGCTGGCCACCCTCACGCTGACCGGCACGGTGCAGCTGTGGCACGTGTTCCTGCTCGCGTTCCTCGACGGGGTGGCTGGAGCGTTCGACGGCCCCTGCCGGCAGTCGATCGTGTCCGACCTGGTGCCCGTCTCGAAGGTGTCCAACGCCATCGGGCTGAACAGCACCAGCTTCAACGCCGCCCGCCTCCTCGGCCCCGGTGCCGCCGGCGCGCTGATCGCACTGATCGGCACCGGCCCGGTGTTCATCGTGAACGCCGTCACCTACCTGGTGCACATGTTCTGCCTGCTCCGCCTCGAGCCGGCGACCATGGCCCCGCAGGTCGCCAAGGGCGGGCAGAAGGGTGGCCTGATGACGGCCATCCGGTACGTCTCGAAGCGCCCAGACCTCACCATGCTGCTCACCATCGCCGCCGCGATGGGAACCTTCGGCTTCAACTTCGCCATCACCAACCCGCTGATGGCGACGCAGGAGTTCGGCAAGGGCGCCGGCGAGTTCGGCGCCCTGGGCTCGATCATGGGCATCGGCTCGCTGACCGCGGCGCTCCTGGCCGCACGCAGACCGCGGCCCCGGATCCGGCACGTCGCCGTCGCGCTCGGGTGCTTCGCCATCTGCATGACCCTGTCGGCGATGGCACCGACCTTCCTGCTCTTCACGCTGCTGATGGTCCCCATGGGCCTGTGCTCGGTGCAGGTGATGGTGACCGCGAACGCGCTGGTGCAGATGGGCGTGGCGCCCGAGGTCCGAGGCCGCGTGATGGCGCTCTGGGGCGCGGTCATCATGGGCCTCACGCCGATCGTGTCGCCGCTGGTCGGCTGGATCGGCTCCGCGTACGGCGCCCGCTCCACCGTCTGGTTCTGCGCCGCCGGGCTGATCGTGCTGTTCCTGGGGGTGGCGGTGTACCTGCTGCGCTCCGAGGGTGTCGAGGTGCACATGATGAAGCGCCGGCCCTGGCTGTCGGTGGAGCCCAAGCACCCCTGATCTGAACTACCTGGTGCGCAGCCGTTCCGGCCGCGTCCGCCACTGCACAGGGGTCTGGGTCCAGGACGGGCGAGATCTCGCCGGTCCTGAACCCAGATGCCTGTGCCGCTGCGGTGTGGGAAGGGGCGGGTCTACACGCCGTTCGCGTGCGCCCAGGCGGCGGCCTCACCGCGGCTGCTCACCCCGAGCTTGGCCAGGATGTTCGACACGTGCACGCTGGCGGTCTTCGGTGACACCACCAGCTCCGCCGCGATCTGCCCGTTGCTCCGGCCGGCGGCCACCAGGCGCAGCACCTCCGACTCGCGCGCCGTGAGCCTCCCCACGCCAGCTCCTGGCCGCGACGCCGGCCTCGGCGCCACGAGTCCCGACAGCTCGCGCTCCCACCGCACCGCCCCGGCATCGCGAGCGCGCTCCAACGCCTCGGCCACCACCGTCTGTCCCTCAGGCCGGCCAGCAGCCAGCAGCGCCTGCCCGTACGCGCCGGCGACGTAGAGGCCCAGGCTGAACGGCAGCGGTTCGCGGACTTCGTACGCCTCCCGCCAGGCCTCGACCGTGCCGGTGCACTCGGCCGCCAGCAAGGCCCCGTACGCGGCCCCACGCACATATCCGGGGATCCGTCTGGCCACCTCCAGCAGCCGTGACGGGTCTCCCCCGCTCAGCCGTTCGGCCCTGGCCGAGCGGACGATCACGTCCCAGGAGAGTCGGCATGGTGTACGTCCCTCGAGCAGCGGGGCGCCGGTGGCGACCGCGTCGGCGTACAGGCCCTGGGCGAGCAGGACGTCCTGCCGGATGACACTGGTGAACCACACGTGCTGGGCCTCGTCCACCGGCCCCATCGCCTCCAGCGTCGCGTACGCGTCGTCGGCCTGGTCCGCCTCCAGCAGCAGCATCGCCTGGAGCTCGCGCAGCTGGATCTCGTACGTCGAGTGCACGTTGAGGAGCAGCGCCTCGTTCAGGATCTCGCGCGCCTCGTCGAACCGGCCGAGGTTGACCAGGGGCTCGGCGAGGTTGCCGAGCAGCATGGCCCCCACCGACTGACCGACTCCCTGCTCGGCAGCCGTGGCGATGCCTTCCCGGGCGAGATCGACGGCCCCGGTGTAGTCGCCCCGCAGGTTGCGGTAGTGGCCGTGGTTGAGGAAGTAGCGGATGCGCGTGCGGCCGCTGCCGAGCCGGCGAGCCTCGGCGAAGTGCGGCTCCGCCTCGTCCTCCCTGCCCAGCGAGCACAGGCACCCCGCGATGGTGTTCTCCAGCGTGCTGACGTAGTAGTCGCTGCCGAGCGCCCGGGCGACGTCGACCCCCTCCTGGGCGGTCCGCATGGCCTCCTCGAAGTGCGTGCCCTCGAGCATCAGCCGGCCGGCGAGCATGTCGAAGGCTCGTGCCCGCTGCATCGTCGGCCGGTCGCTGGGCGTCAGCGCCAGCGCCTGCCGGAGCACGGTGACGTCGCCGCGCCTGTTGAGGTATCCCAGCGCCCTGCCCTTGGTGATGAGCCGGTTGGCGCGCTCGAGCGGGTCGATGTCGGGGGCGGTGTCGGCAAGGCTCTCGTCGATCCGCGCCAGTGCCTCGGCCCAGTCGCCTGAGGCACCCGCGGCGACCGCGGCCCGAGCCAGCACCGCATCCCGGGGCCCCGCGACCGACTCCGGCTCTGAGACCAGGTCCCAGGCTCCGAGCAGCCGCTGGTAGAGCTGCCAGGCGCTCCAGTGCGAGGAGCCGACGCACTGCAGCAGCTCGACGCAAGCACGGAACGCGTCCTCCGTACGTCGCGCAGCGGCCAGGTGGTGGATGCGTTCGGACCGCTCCTCCCGGCTCGGACCGACGAGGTGGTCGGCCACCCGGGAGTGCAGCCGGACGCGCTCACCGGGCAGCACCTCGTCGTACAGCACCTCCTGCAGCAGCGCGTGGTGGAAGGCGTACCCGTCGTCGGTGAGGTCGACCACGGCGGCGTCGACGGCCTCGCGCACGGAGGTGGCGAACGTGTCCTCGTCCTGATCGGCGAGGTCGCGCAGCAGGTCGTGCGGGGCCCGGACGCCGACGACGGCAAGCCGACCCAGCAGCTGCCGGGTCGGGACCGCGAAGCAGCGGACCCGCAGCAGCAGTGCCTCCCGCAGCGTCGTCGGCAGGGCCCAGGAGGCCGGGGCGAGGGCACGAGCGAGCTCTTCGGCGAAGTACGGCACCCCGGCGGCGCGGTCGGCGATCCGGGCTGCGTACGCGTCGGGGGCGGTGGGGGCGACCGTGCGGACGATCTCGAAGATCCGCGCTGCCGGCAGGGGCCGCAGCTCCAGGGTCTGCACCCCGGGAGCCCGCCGCAGCTCGGCGAGCGCTCCGCGGCGGGGGTGGCGGCCGAGCACCTCGTCGGAGCGGTACGTGCCGAGCACCAGCACCCGCGCCTCGCCCAGCGTGGTGGTGAGGAACTGCAGCAGCTGCCAGGTGGCCGCGTCGGCCCAGTGGAGGTCCTCCACCACCCAGACCAGAGGTTGCTGCTCGCTCGCGCGCTGGAGCGTACGGGCGACCGCCTCGAACATCCGCAGCCGGTCGACCGAGCTGCCGGCCGACGGCGGGCCGGCCGCGGGCAGCACAGGCGCCAGCGACGCCGCGCCGGCGCCTGCCCACTCCAGCACCGTGTCGTCGCCGACTCGTTGAGCGAGCGTCGACATCGTGGCGCTGACGGCTGCCAGCGGGGCTGGCTCATCGCCGAGCGAGAGGCTGGCTCCGACCAGCACCTGGGCATCGAGCCCGGCGGCGAAGGCCCGGGCCAGGCTGGTCTTGCCCATGCCGGCCTCGCCGGCGATCAGACGTACGGCGCCGCCCGCCTGCGCCGCCGCGTACGCCTCGTGCAGCCAGGCGAGCTCGTCCTCCCGGCCGATGACGCGTGGGCTCATGCGCTCATCGTGCCAGGGCGGGGGTGGGGGGTCTCGCGGGTGGAAGGGCGTACGAGACCGCGCAGACGTGCGAGCAGGCCGGGGCGCCGCGGCAGCGACCTGGCGAGCGCCGCGTCGCGGGCCCCGCGTCGCAGGTCTGCCTCCCGGGCCCGGTGCAGCTGGGTGAACTGGTAGTCGCTCATGACGTCCAGGCTCGCCGTGAGACGCGCGGCGAGGCATCGGGCGGGTGCCCAGTCTTTGCGCACGGTGCAGGGTCTGAGGTACCTCAGACACAGGCCGCGATCTGAGGGAGCACAGGGGCTGATGCGCGATGAGGTGCTCGTCACCTGCGCTTCACCCAGAGCCTCTAGGGTCGCTGGTATGGCTCATCCTGTGCTTCGCGTGGCCCACCGCGGCCACCCCGCCGCCCGACGCGAGAACACCCTCGACGGTTTCGCCCACGCCCTCGACATCGGGTGCGACTGGCTGGAGATCGACGTACGGACGACGAAGGACGGTCGCTCGGTCGTGCTGCACGACGCCACGCTGCGCCGGCTGTGGGGGCTGCCGGCGGCGGTCTCGGAGGTGACCTGGGCCGAGGTGCAGGCGCTGGGCGGGGCCGCGTACGCGATCCCGCTGCTGGAGGACGTGCTGGCGCTGGCGAAGGAGCGGTCGGCGCGGGTGCTGGTGGATGCCACGTGCGCCGAGGACTCTCTGGCGGCGCTGGACGTGGTGCGCTCGGTGGGCGGTGTCGAGGTGGCGTACTGCGGTGACGTGACGGCGACCCAGGCCGTACGAGACCGGGCCCCCGAGGCCGCGATCCAGATGAACCATCCCGGCGGCGCGCTGGACCTGGAGCTCGTCGAGCGGCTGCGGCCGACGATGGTGAACAGCAGCTGGGCCGACTGGACGGCGGCGCTCGTGGAGCAGGTGCACGGGCTCGGGCTGCAGGCATGGGCGTGGACGGCCAACGAGGCGGGGGTGATCCGGTGGCTGCGGTCGATCGGGATCGACGCGATCACCAGTGACCGGCTGCGGCTGCTGAACGAGGTGCTGAGCGAGACGCCCCGGGCGCGTACGGCGGTGGTGCTGCCCGTCGACGAGCGCGAGCTGAGCCGGTCGCTGAGCGTGGCCGGGTCGCTGGCGCAGTGGGCGAACGCGTACACCGCCGACGCCCCGCTCGGCTCGGTGGTGGCGAAGGCGCACGACGCGGACGTGGTGACCGAGGTGGACACTGCCGTGGAGCGCCGGGTGCGCGAGGTGATCGCGGCCGAGCTGCCCGGGCACGTCGTGGTCGGCGAGGAGGAGGGGGGCGAGCCCGGTGAGGGGCCGACCTGGTACCTCGACCCCGTCGACGGCACCACCAACCTCGCCAACCGCCTGCCCTGGACGTCGTTCAGCCTCGCCATGGCCGTCGGCGACCGGCCGCTCGTCGCGGCCGTCGGCCACCCGTGGCTGGGTGAGGTGATGCTGGCGGCGTACGGGATGGGGGCCACCCGCGACGGCCGGCTGCTGCAGCTCGACGGCGAGCCGGAGCTGCGGGTGCTGCTCACCGAGCTGGCCGCACACGCCGCGTGGCCAGGGATGCTCGACATGCTCGGCCGTGCCACCGATGCCCACGTGACGCTGCGGGTGATGGGGTCGGGGACGCTCACGCTCGCCGGGATCGCCGCCGGCTGGGGCCAGGCCGCCGTCATCGACGCCTTCTCCGCGGTCGACCACCTGGCCGCGCTGCTGCTGGTGCGGGAGGCGGGCGGCGTGGTGCTCGACGACCAGGGCCAGGAGGTGGCCTTCCCCCCGGCGGGCACCCCGATCCTGGCGGCCCACCCGGCGGTGGCCCAGCAGGCGTACGAGCTCTGGCGCGGCCCCCGGGGCTGACGCCCCCCGACTCACGGACCGGTACCTCCCGCAACGTCACATCCGTTCCTGTTCTTCGCAACCGCCTGGAGGGATGCGGGGCGCAGAGACGGATGTGACGTGGGGGGATGAGAGCGGATGAGACCGGGTGGGGGCAGTTCTCGCGGAGGCGTACGATTCCTGCAGCACGTGCTCCGGGGTCGGTGAGATTCCGAACCGGCGGTGACAGTCCGCGACCCGTGCGTCGAGGGGGCAGCCGCTCCCGAGCCGCCCGGTTGACCTGGTGGAACTCCAGGACCGACGGTGAAAGTCCGGATGGGAGGCGCACGCGGCTCGTAGGACGACACCGGTCGCCCTGCGGGCCTCGCGACGCGTTCCGACGTCCCCGGTCAGCACGCCCGACCGGAGGACTCATGAGGACCGTGGACACACCTCGCAGCGGCCACGCCGCCTCGCCGCCGTCCCCTGCCCGCGAGCCGGCCCGCCCCACGCGTACGCCGTCGGCGCCCCTGCCCGGTCACCGCCCTACCGGCGCGCACCCGGGACTCAGCCACACCAGCACGCCACCCCACCCCAGCACGCACCGGGAGCCGAGCCGCACCAGCACGCCAACCGGCGTCAACCCCCCGCGGGCGCAGTCTGTGCACGGCCCCACCCGTACACCGTCTGAGCCGGCCCCCCGGACACCGCCCGAGCGTAGGCGCACCCGTACACGCCGGGAGCCCGCGATCACCGCCCCGCTCGTGCTGGCCGGCACCCTCCTCGCCGCCTGGTACGTGGCCTCGCTCGTCCTGCCCCCGTTCCTCGTGCCGTCACCGGGCGCCGTCGCCCGCAAGCTGTACACCGGCATCGCCAGCGGCTCCCTCCTCCCCTACCTGGGCAGCACGGTCACCGAGGCCCTCCTCGGCTGCCTGCTCGGTGCCGCGGTGGCGCTGCCCCTGGCGGTCGTGCTGCACCGCTCGCGCTGGGCCGACGCCGCGACCCGACCCTTCCTCGGCGCGACTCAGGCCATCCCCGCGGTGGCGCTGGCGCCGCTGCTGGTGCTGTGGGTGGGGTACGGGCTCGTGGCGATCGTCATGCTCTGCGCGCTGATCGTGTTCTTCCCGATCCTGGTCACCGCCTCCAGCGGCCTGCGTCACGTCGACCGCGACATCGTCGACGCCGCCCGCATCGACGGCGCCAGCTCGTGGCAGCGGCTGACCCACATCGAGCTCCCCCTCGCACTCCCCTGGATCTTCGCCGGCCTGCGCAACGGGTTCACCCTGTCGGTGACCGGCGCCGTCGTGGGCGAGATGGTCATGGGCGGGCGTGGGCTCGGCATGGTCCTCACCCTGCAGCGCGACCGCGTCGACACCGCCGGCATGGTCGCCACGATCGTCCTGCTCGCCGCGGTCGCCTCCGCCGCGTACCTCCTCCTCGTCGCCCTCGAACACCGATCCGCTACCGCCAGGAGTCTCGTCGCATGACAGACCGCACCACACCCGTACGCACCTCGCGCCGTGCCCTCCTCCAGGGCGCCGGCGCGCTCGGCCTGGGGGCGCTGGCCGCGTGTACGGCCCCCGCCGACCCCGCGCCGCAGCCGCCGACCACCCAGCCGGCCGCCAGCCCCGCCTATCCCGTGATCGGCCTCACGTACATCCCGAGCGTGCAGTTCGCCCCCTTCTACGTCGGGGTGAAGAAGAAGCTGTTCGCAGACGGGGTGACGCTGCGCCACCACGGCGAGCAGGAGGGGTTGTTCAACGCCCTGCTCCAGGGCACCGAGCAGTTCGCCGTGGCGGGCGGCGACGAGCTGGTCCAGGCGCGCGCCGAGAGCGGCGCCGACCTGGTGGCTGTCGCGCAGCTCTACCACCAGTACCCCGCCCGCCTGATCGTCCCGACCGCGTCGGGCATCAAGTCGCTGACGGACCTGCGGGGCAAGAAGGTGGGGGTGGCAGGACGGTACGGCGAGTCGTGGATCGGGCTCACCGTCGCCCTCGCCCTGGCCGGGATGACGGAGAAGGACGTCGAGGTGGTCGAGATCGGCTACACCCAGCAGGCGGCGCTGCGCACGAACCGGGTCGATGCGGTGATGGGGTTCGTGAACGGCGATGCGGTACAGCTCGCGACCTCCGGCTTCTCCGCGCGGGTGGTGCCGCTCGGCGACCCGTTCCCCCTGGTCAGCATCTGCCTGGTCACCACCGGCGCGTACGCCGCGGCCAACCCCGACCTCGTACGCACCGTGGTCAGGGGCACCGTCGGCGGCATGAAGGCTGTCGTCACCGCGCCGGCGGAGGCGCTGACCATCACCGGTCAGTACGTGCCGGGGCTCGATGACCAGGCCGCGGCTGCCGATGCCAAGGCGGTGCTGAACGCGACCATCCCGCTCTACCAGGACGCGGCCGGAGTGGCCTCCGGGGCGCTCGACCCCGCCCAGTGGGACACGATGAGCCAGGCCATGCTCAAGAACCGGTTGATCACGAGGGCGGTCCCGGCGAAGGAGGCCATGTCGACGGCGTTCCTCTGAGCCCACCCAGAGCACCTCGCCCGCATCTCCTCCCACGGGAGGATGGCCCTCACGGTCGTCGCCCCTACGGTGGAGGCCGTGCGCCTTCCCCCCACCACGCGAGCCGATCTGGCCCTCGCTGCCGCCGGGATGGCCGCCAGCCTCGTCGCCGCCGACTTCGTGCGGATGTTCGGCCCCTCCTTCACCTATCTCGCGAACACCGCCATCCACCTGGTCGTCGCCGCTGCGATGACGGTACGCCGCACGAGGCCGGTCGCGTCGTTCGTGGCGACGTACGCCGCGCTCGGTGCCCTGGCCGTGCTGGTGCGGTGGACGCCGGTCCAGCTGGGGGTCTCGCCCGTGCTGCTCGCCGCGCCCCTCAGCCTGTACGCGGTGACGCGCCACGCCCGCTCCCGTGGCTGGGGGATCGCGGGGCTGCTGCTGGCGGTCGCCGGGACCGTCGTCTCCCCCGCCCTGACGTACGGCATGAACGCCATCCTCGTCGCCGTCCAGCTGGTGATCGTGGTCCTCGTCTACCTGTGGTGTGACTTTCGCCTTTAAGTGGCGGTAGTTTTTCGGTAATCGGTGGCGGTCGGCGTTCAGGTGTTGCCGATCACGAGCGTGGATTGGGCGGCTTCGATGACGTCGTTGGTGATGGTGTCGAGCTCGTTGATCTTCAGAACACGCTGGATCTGAGGGAAGAGGCGTTCCAGGAGCCGGAAGTTGCCGCGGGTGATGCGGGTGATGGCGGCGATCGCCTGGGCGTCGGTGAAGTCCTCGGGATTTAGGGTTTTGCCCAGGGCCTGCCAATGGCGTTGGAGAACGAAGAGGATCTCGTCCTCTCCCAGGGGCCGGTAGTGGTGGGCGAATCCGACCCGGCTGTAGAACTGGGGGTAGTGGACGAACTGCTTCTCCAGACCGGGCATGCCGATCAGGATCAGGGCGATGTTGTCGCGGTCGTAGAGCTCGCGCAGGAGTTCCAGGGCGGTGGAGCGCAGTCGCTCGGATTCATCGACGATGATCAGTTCGACGTGGTTGACCCCGTGGTGCCAGCCTCGTTCCAAGCTCCAGCTGCCTGGTGTTCCCTTGTCCAAGGGTGTGAGGTGCTGGTCGATGCAGATGTTGACGCGGGCAATCGCCTCGTCCAGTTCGTGTTTCAGGCTTTTCGGGGTGGTCAGTACGCCGGGGGTGTAGAGCACGGTGCGGACCCGGGACAGGGTCGCGTAGATCTTGGCGTCCTTCTCTGAGCGGGGGCCCCAGTGGGTGAGCAGTTCCCCGGTGGTGTCCCAGCGGACGTAGTGACGGGCGGAGAGGGTCTCGCCGACGCCGGCGGCGCCGTAGCAGAGGCCGATGGTGCGTTGGCGGCGCACCGCGTCGGCGAACTCGGTGAAGCGGCGGTGTTCCTTGGTGATGATGAAGCGCGGACTCATCTCAGTCCTCCTGGTAGACCTTCAACTTCGACCGTGGTGAGTGCACTGCCGGGGTTTTCGGCAGCGGTGTCTGGGTGACGGGGGCGATGACGGCGATGCGTTCCTGGATCCCGGTGCGCAGGGCCCGGCGGCGGGCGTTGCGCGCCGACTGGACGTCCTTGAGGCTGACCGCCTCGGTCTGGTGGTCCGGGTTCACGGCCTTGCACAGGAACCCGTTGTGATCGAAGACCCGGATCTCGGTGATGTCGCGGGGGTCGTAGCGGATCACCACGGTCCGGCCGACATAGCCGGCCAACGTGGGGGAGATATATCGCAGGCCTTGGAAGTGGATGCCGTCGCGGCGCACGACTCGGGACTGGGCGACGGTGAGCAGCAGTCCATCTAGGGCCTCCAGGGACTCTGGCAGCCGGGGTAACCAGCCTTCGGCAACCCACGCGGTGCGCGGGGTGGTGCCCAGCTCGCTGTGCCCACGGTCGTTGTAGGCGACGATGAACTCTTCCAGCGCTCGGTCCAGTTCGGCCAGGGACAGCTTCGGTGTGGGGGCAGGCTGGCCGCGGACGGTGTGTCCCGGCAGCGTGGTGAGCAACTCGGTGTTCACCGTGCTGAAGAACCGCTCGATCTTCCCGCGGCCCTGGGGCCGGGCGACGGTGGAGTGGATCAGGCGGATGTGCAGGTCCACGGCCGTGGTGCGGAGCTGGTGGCTGGTGAAGTCCGACCCGTGGTCAACGTAGAGCACGTCCGGGATCCCGCACATGGGCCAGTCCGGTCGGGTCTTGGGCCAGATCCCCTGGCGCAGGGCCAGCGCGGTGTTCATCGCCGAGGGCGCCCCGAGGAAGACGGTGTACCCGCAGACCGCACGGGAGTAATCGTCGAGGATCGTGGTCAGCCAGGGCCGGGCCGGTTTGCCGTTGGGGCCCACAATGAGCAGGTCCAACATGGTGTGGTCGGCCTGCCAGAGCGCATTGGGCCGTTCGGCCGCCCAGCGCAGGGCCAGTTCGTACTTGTCCCGGTAGGCGGCCGGCCCGTCCAGGGCGAGGGTGACCATGCCCGCATCCAGGGCCTGAATGATGGACCGGACCACCCCGTAGGAGGGCACCGGCCAGCCGCGCGCGGAGCAGATCGGCGCGATGCGACGGCGCACGGTGCTGATAGCCGGCCGGGGCCTGGACAGCACCAGTCCCTCGATCAGCCTCACCAGCTCGTCCGGGACCCGGTGGCTGCCGGTGTCAGCTCGAGGACCGTCTTGCAGGCCGGTGTAGCCGTGGGTCTTGTATCGGGCGTGCCAGCGCTGCAGGGTGCGCAATCCGATGCCGGCGTCTTGGGCCAGTGCGGTCAGGGGGATCCCGTCCTCGACGTGCAGTCGCAGGATCTCCCACCGCCCGGCCGCATCCATGGCCGGGCCCTACACGGACTTCTTCGTCGGCCGGCGCCGGGCCGGGCGGGCCTTTTCCGGCCGGTCGTGCCCGCGTTCCAGGGCCCGGTAGATGGTGGTCCGGCTGACGCCGAGCACCTGGCCGATCTGGGCCACCGTCAGCTCCTTCTGTTCGTACATCCGCCGGGCGGCCCGCACCTGCTCGGCCGACAGCGCAGGCGGCCGGCCTCCGGACCGGCCGCGGGCCCGGGCGGCGGCCAGCCCCGCGTTGGTGCGCTCACGGATCAGGTCCCGCTCGAACTCGGCCAGGGCGGCGAAGACGTGGAACACCAGCCGACCTCCCGAGGACGTCGTGTCGATGGTCTCCTGCAGGGAGCGGAACCCCACCTGCCGGTCGCCCAGAGCCTGGAGTTGATCGATCAGGTGCCTGATCGACCGACCCAGCCGGTCCAGGCGCCACACCACCACGGTGTCCCCGGGGCGCAACTGATCCAGCAGCTTCTCCAGTTCTGGCCGGGAGGCCAACGCTCCGGACCCGGTGTCCACGAAGACGCGGTAGCACCCGGCGGACTTGAGCGCATCGATCTGCAGTGCCGCATCCTGGTCGATCGTTGACACCCGCGCGTAACCCAACAGCTCACCCATGCACAGAATGTACCGGAACCCGTCGTACGCCGTCAGTATCTGGGCATAGATTCCGTGACGCAGTTTCGCTACAAAAAAGGGATGCTTCACGCTGCTCGCCGCTCCGACTTTGCGCATGTAGCGGAAACGGTCGATTTAGGAACGGATGAGGCCGCCTCCCGTCGGTCTTTAGACGCCGGGGCAGATACGCCTGCGGTGCCCGGCCCTGGTGCTGGAGGTGATCGGCATGGCTCGCACTCGCCTCGCTTACCGGCGCCTCGTGAACGTATGGACCCACTCGGTGATGCGCCTGATCGGAGCTAACGCTGACGAAGTGGGGGTGGCGTGCTGGGCGGGGCAGGCAAGGATGGCCTCGGCGATCTCAATGGGGATAGCTGCCGGAGGGTGGGGCGTATCGAGGTCGATCGAGTGGGTCAGCTGTTCGCTGCCGTTGGAGACGGTAACCAGCGCCGCGGTCCCGGTCCGTTCAACCCGCTGGTATCTCCACGGTGTCCGACCCGGTGAGCGGGCGCGGGAGAGACTGGCCATGTCCGCGGAGTACTTACACAGATCGTGCAGCACATCCGCCCACCATCGCTGAGGAACCAGGGCCTCGGGATGCGGGTTCTGTGCATCCGGCGCCGTGGCGGCCTCGGTCGGCAGCGCGTGCAGCACGTGGGTGATGGTCTGCCGATCGGCGTCCACGCTGATCGTGCAGCTACCCCCGGGCAGGCTCAGCCGGGCCAGGTCATGGTCGGTGAAGTCGATCCGGTGACAGGGCGGGATTGTGTGGCTACGTTCGGCGCCGGAGAGCTCGGACAGGAAGGTCCCGATACGGTCCATATGTACCCTTTCAAGGGTGGATCGGTCAGGCCACGATGAACGTACTCGGCGCCGGCGGTGGCACCCCCAGATGGAGCCCGCGGTGTGTGTCACAGCGTGCCGCACCGGTCGGTTCCGGCAGTCCGCGGCGAGGCGGCAGGAGCCGGGGCACGTGGTGTTGCGGAAAGGGTGGGGACTAAGTGGCGCTGCGGAGCTCGTCCCAGAGGGCCTTCACTCGGGTATCGATGGCGTCGACGATGGCGCGCACGCCGTCGGGGGTCTCTGCGGCGGGGTCGGCGATCTCCCAGTCGAGGTAGCGCTTGCCCGGGTAGACCGGGCAGGCGTCCCCACAGCCCATGGTGATGACGTAGTCCGCGGCCCTCACCACATCATCGGTCAGCGGCTTCGGGTACGCCCCGGACAAATCGATCCCGCGCTCGGCCAGGGCCTGTACGACCAGGGGGTGGACCTCGGAGCCGGGCAGGGGCCCCGCGGAGCGGACCTCAACCTTATCCCCGGCGTGGTGGGTGAGCAGGGCCGCGGCGATCTGGGAGCGGCCGATGTTGTGCACACACACGAAGAGCACCTGCGGAACCGGGGAGGCGATCTTCCCCTCGGACTGGGCCAGGGCCCGCAACCGGTTGTCGGCGAAGTGGCTGGCCGTGGAGGCCAGGTAGGTGCGCACCTTTGCGGTGCGCGAGAGGGTGGCGTAGGACTCGAAGACGTAGCGTTCCACGGTCTCCGGGGAGAAGACCCCGGCGTAGCGTTCGGCCAGGTGCTCGGCGGAACGCTGCAACACGTGGGTGTCCAGGGTGGTCGGCTCAGACATGACGGCTCCTCAGGGTCAGCGGGCTGGTCAGCAGCAGGTGGCGGCCTGAACCGGCAGCAATACCGGCAGTCTGGACGCGGGTGCGGGCAGGGTTTGGGGGGCCGGGGCGCAACAGCCCTGGTCGGCGGTGTCGGCGGCTGTGGCGGGGGCCGGGGCGTCGCAGGATCCGCCGAGGTCGGTGGAGCAAACCCCGGTCTCGGGCAGCTGCAGCTCGACGTTGTCGGCGGCGGTGCGGTCTCCGGCCAGGGCGGCGGCGATGGAGCGGACCTGCTCGTAGCCGGTGGCCATCAAAAAGGTCGGGGCCCGCCCGTAGCTCTTCATGCCCGCGATGTAGAAGCCCGGCTCCGGGTGGGCGAGCATCTTCTCCCCGTGCGGGGTGACCGAACCACAGGAGTGGACCTCCGGATCGATCAGCGGGCCCAACTGGCGGGGAGCCTCCACAGCCGGGTCCAGCTCCAGCCGCAGTTCCGAGAGCATGCCCAGTGCAGGACGGAACCCGGTGGCCGGCACCACCACGTCCACGACCAGATGTTCCTTCCCGGCCGGGGTGGAAGCCTGCACCATCATCCCCAGACCGGTGGTGGTGAAGGCGGTGATGGTGAAGGAGGGGTGCACCTGGATGGTCCCGGTCTCCACCAGGTGGCGCAGCCGGGTGCCCAGGGCGCCGCGGGCGGCCAGCTCGTCGCGGTCCTCCCCGCCATAGACCCGGGCGACGTCGGCCGAGCGGACCGCCCAGGAGATTCGGGTGCCCGGGGTGTCCTGGGCCAGGGTGCCGAGCTCGAGCAGGGTGTTGGCTGCCGAGTGCCCGGCCCCGACGACCAGCACATGCTGACCGGCGAACCGGGCCTGGTCGGCGCCGAGGACGTCCGGCAGCGGGGCGGTGATCTGCCCGGCGGCAAGGGCCTCGGCTTCGCCGGGAGCGGGCAGCCCGGCCTGGCCCAGCGGGTTCGGGGTGGTCCAGGTGCCGGAGGCGTCGATCACCGCGCGGGCGTGAACGTCCTCCACGGCGCCGTCCGCGTGGGCGACTCGGACCAGAAACGGGGTCTGGGCCCGGCCGGTGGTGCGGGTCTTGTCCATCCCGGCCCGGGACACCGCGACGACCCGGGCCCCGGTGCGGATCCGGGGGGCCAGGGCTTCGGTGGCGGCCAGCGGCTGAAGGTACTGCTCGACGAGCTCAGCCCCGGTGGGCAGGGCCTCCGGGTCCGGGGCGGTCCAGCCTCTGGTCTCCAGCAGACGGGCGGCGGCGGCGTCGACGTTGTACCGCCACGGGGAGAACAACCGGGTGTGGCCCCACTCCCGGATCGCCGCCCCGACCACGGGGCCGGCTTCCAGGACCAATGGGGTCAGGCCGCGCTCGGCCAGGTGGGCGGCCGCGGCCAGGCCCACGGGGCCGGCCCCGATGACGACGACCGGCAGGCCGTCGGTGTCCGCGCCAGTGGTGTCAGCCATGGGTGGGTTCCTCGACGAGTGCGGTGGCGATGCTGTAGGCATCGTGCAGGGCGGCCAGGTAGCGTTCGGCGTCCAGGGCGGCGGCACAGCCGGTGCCGGCGGCGGTGATGGCCTGGCGGTAGCGGTGGTCCACCGCGTCCCCGCAGGCGAACACCCCGGAGAGGTTGGTGTGGGTGGTGCGGGCGTCCACGACGATGTACCCCTCGTCATCCAGGTCCAGCTGGTCGGCGACGAGTTCGGTGCGGGGCAGGTGCCCGATGGCCACGAACACGCCGGTGGCGGCGACCTCGCGGGTCTCCCCGGTGATGGTGTCACTCAGGGAGACCCCGGTGACCTTGTCGGTGCCGTGGATGGCGGTCACGGCGCTGTTGTAGGCGAAGCGGATCTTGGGATTGTCCTTGGCCCGGGCGGCCATGATCCTCGAGGCCCGCAGGGCGTCCCGGCGGACCACGACGGTCACGGACTTCGCGAAGCGGGTCAGGAACAGAGCCTCCTCCATAGCCGAGTCCCCGCCGCCGACCACGATGATGGCCTGCTCGCGGAAGAAGAAGCCGTCGCAGGTGGCACACCAGGACACCCCGTGCCCGCTGAGCTTCTTCTCCTCGGGCAGGCCGAGTTCCCGGTAGGCCGAGCCGGTGGCCACGATCACTGCCGGGGCCCGGTAGGTTTTCCCGGCCAGGGTGGTGACCTCCTTGAGGTGCCCGGACAGCCGGACGGACGCCGCGTCGTCGTACTCGATGACTGCCCCGAAGCGGGCCGCCTGTTCGGCCAGTCCGGCCATCAGCTCCGGTCCCTAGATGCCGCCGGGGAAGCCGGGGAAGTTCTCCACCTCGGTGGTGTTCATCAGGGCCCCGCCGTGGGTGACGGAGCCGGCGATGACCCGGGGGGCCAGTCCGGCGCGGGCGGCGTAGATCGCGGCGGTGTACCCGGCCGGACCGGACCCGATGATGATCAGCTGGTCCGTGGCCTGCTCAGTGCTCGTGGTGTCCGTGCTCGTGGTGCTCATGGAGTGGTTCGCCTTCAGTTCGCGGTGGACTCGGCCGGGAGCAGTTCGGTGATGAGCTGCTGGATGCGGGTCTTGATCTCGTCGCGGATCGGGCGCACGCCCTCGACGCCCCGGCCGGCCGGGTCGTCCAGCTTCCAGTCCTCGTAGCGCTTGCCCGGGAAGAACGGGCAGGCGTCGCCGCAGCCCATGGTGATCACCACGTCGGAGTCCTTCACGGCCTGCTCGCTGAGCACCTTGGGCTGGTTCGCACTGATGTCGATGCCCTCCTCGGCCATGGCCTCCACGGCGGCAGGGTTCACGGTGTCGGCCGGGGCAGAGCCGGCGGAGCGGACCTCGATCCGGCCCCCGGCCAGATGCTGCAGGTAGGCGGCGGCCATCTGGGAGCGGCCGGCGTTGTGCACGCACACGAACAGCACGCTGGGCTTGGTGGTCTCCGGGGTGGTCTCTGCGGTCATCAAGTCATCCATTTCAGTCAGGAGGTGAAGGGCGAACGAGGGATCAGGAGGCGGGGCTGCCGGTGAGTTCGGTGAGCAGGGTCCGCACGCGGGCGTCGATGTCGTCGCGGACCAGGCGCATCCGTTCGATCCCCTCGATGCCGCGGGTGGAGGGCTCATCGGTGTGCCAGGTGACGATGGTCCCGGCCATCCCGTCCACCGGCTCGACCCTGGCCTCGTCGCCGAGCACGACGACCCGGTCCACCCGGGCCAGCAGGTCCGGGTCGATGGGCTTGGGGTGCCCGGCGGACATGTCCGCCCCGGCCTCGGCGATCACCTCAGCGGACAGGGCGTTGATCGACTTCCCGGGCTTGGTGCCGGCGGAGTGGACCTGAACGGCGCCGGCGGCGTGGTGTTCCATCAGGGCCGCGGCCATCTGGGACTTGCCCCCGTTCTTGGCGCAGACGAACAAGACGGACGGCCGGGAGGCGGACTCTGGGGTGGTCACTGGTGGTCTCCTGTCGGGGGGTGCGGGTTCAGGCGCGATGCGCGGCGGCGGCCTGGGGTCGGGCGGGGACGGTGGGGTCCCCGGGGAAGAGCTTGCGTCCGGCCCACAGGGAGACGTAGACCAGGCCGACGAGCACGGGGACCTCGATCAGGGGTCCGACGACGCCGGCCAGGGCCTGGCCGGAGGTGACCCCGAAGGTGCCGATCGCCACGGCGATGGCCAGCTCGAAGTTGTTGCCCGCGGCGGTGAAGGCCACGGTGGTGGACTTGGCGTAGTTCAGGCCCACGGCCTTGGAGGCCAGCAGTGCGATGCCGAACATCAGCACGAAGTAGGCCAGCAGCGGCAGCGCGATCCGGGCAACGTCCCAGGGGTTGGAGGTGATGGCCTCGCCCTGCAGGGCGAAGAGCAGCACGATGGTGAACAGCAGCCCATACAGGGCCCAGGGCCCGATCCGGGGCAGGAACCTCTCCTCGTACCAGGTGCGCCCCTTGGCCCTCTCGCCCAGGAGGCGGGTCAGGAAGCCGGCCAGCAGGGGGACGCCGAGGAAGACCAGGACACTGAGCACGATCGCCCACACGGAGAAGTCGGCGCTGGTGGTGGGCAGGCCCAGCCAGGACGGCAGCACCTGGAGGTAGAACCAGCCCAGCGCGCCGAAGGCGACGACCTGGAACACGGAGTTGATGGCCACCAGCACGGCGGCGGCCTCCCGGTCGCCACAGGCCAGGTCGTTCCAGATGAACACCATGGCGATGCACCGGGCGAGCCCGACGATGATCAACCCGGTGCGGTACTCGGGCAGGTCCGGCAACAGCATCCAGGCCAGGGCGAACATCAGCGCCGGACCGACGATCCAGTTCAGCACGAGGGAGGTGATCATCAGCCGCTTGTCCCCGGCCACCCGATGGGCCTCGTCGTAGCGGACCTTGGCCAGTACCGGGTACATCATCACCAGCAGGCCGATGGCGATCGGCAGGGAGACCTCCCCGATCTTCACCGCCTCCAGGGCGGTGTTCAGCCCGGGGACGAAGCGTCCCAGCAGGAGGCCGGCTGCCATGGCCAGCAGGATCCATCCCGGGAGCCAGCGGTCCAGGAAGGACATCTCCTTCATCACGCCGTGCTGGGGCGCGGGTGCGGCGGTGGTGACGCTCATGAGAGCCCATCTCTCGTATCGACTGATATCGATGCGAACACTACTGGGACATATCGATCTACGTCAATGTAAGATGGGGTGATGGTCGCGACAACTACTCTGCCCGCCCCCGAGGGCGCCGATGCGCCGGGTTCGGTGGCGTGCTGCTCCCTGTCCGCGGGCCCGATCAGCGCCGCACAGGCCCAGCGTGCCGCCGGGATGCTCAAGGCCCTGGCCGACCCGATGCGGCTGCGCCTGCTCTCCCACGTCGCCGCCCAGGGCTGTGACGCGGTGTGCGCCTGCGACCTGACCGAGGAGCTCGGTATCAGTCAGCCCACGGTGAGCCACCACATGAAGAAACTCGTCGAGGCCGGACTGCTCACCCGCGAACAACGCGGGCGGTGGGCCCACTACAGCGTCGTCCCGGCGGCCTTCGCCGAGCTGGGCCGGATGCTGGAGCTGGGTTGACCCCGCCGGCCCCGCCAGCAGACCCGACAGCAGCGTCCGTGACGGCCAGTGCGGTCGACATCCTGGTAATCGGGGCAGGCCAGGCCGGGCTTGCCGCCGGGTTCTACCTGCACCGGATGGCCCGCGACGCCGCCCGGGGCCGCGGCGGCCCGGCGCCCAGCTTCGCGATCCTGGACGCCAACGAACAGCCCGGCGGGGCCTGGCAGTACTACTGGGACACCCTGGAGTTGTTCTCCCCGGCCGCCTACAGCTCCCTGCCCGGCTACCGCATGCCGCCCTGGACCGGGGCGGGCCACCCCTCGGCCGAGCACGTGGTGTCCTACCTGACTGCCTACGAACACCGCTACGGGCTGCCGGTGCACCGGCCCGTCACCGTGCACGCCGTCGAGGACCACCCCGGCGGCGGCTACCTCACCCGCACCGACCGCGGCACCTGGGAAAGCACAGTCATCATCAACGCCACCGGCTCCTGGCGCCGCCCCTTCGTGCCCCGGATCCCCGGCGCGGAACGCTTCGCCGGGACCCAGCTGCACACCACCGGCTACCGCAACCGGGCACCCTTCACCGGCCAGCGGGTCGTGGTCGTCGGCGGGGGCAACTCCGGGGCGCAGATCGCCGCCGACCTGCTCCCCGCGGCGGCAGCCGTGACCTGGGTGACCCGCCGGCCCCCGCGCTACCTGCCCGACGACGTCGACGGCCGGGCCCTGTTCGCCCTGGCCACCGACCACGTCCAGGCCCTGCGCCGGGGCGAACCCAGCCCCGGCGGGGTGGGCTCCCTCGGGGACATCGTCGCCGTGCCCCCGGTCCGGGCGGCCCGCGACGCCGGCCGACTGGAGGCCCAGCCGATGTTCTCCGGTTTCACCCCCACCGGCATCCGGTGGGACGACGGGCGCAGCCTCGAGGTGGATGCGGTGCTCTGGTGCACCGGCTTCCGCCCCGATCTGGCCCACCTCCGCCCGCTGTGCCTGCCCCTGAACGGCGCCGTCCCGGCCACCGCCGACGATGCGCCCACACGCTCACCCGACCGGCCAGGGCTGTTCCTCCTCGGCTACGGGGACTGGTGCGGCCCGGCCTCGGCCACCCTCATCGGGGTCGGTGCCCCCGCCCGGGCCACCGTTGCCGCCGTGGCCGAACACCTCACCAGAACATCCCAGGCCCGGGCACCGTCCGGGCGCCTCGGCTAACCGCCCAGAACGACGTCGAGAAATGCGGCGCGAAACCCTTGACCTTGGAGTGGGCTTTAAGCTTTACCGTCTGTGCATGACGACCCAGACGGCGGTTCAGGACGGGATGCGGATCGGCGAACTCGGCGCGGCCACCGGGTTGAGCACCGAGACGATCAGGTACTACGAGCGGGCCGACCTCCTGCCACCGCCCTCCCGCACCCCGGGCGGCTACCGCGCCTACGGCCCCGAGGCTGCGGATCGGCTGCGCTTCATCCGCGGCTGCCAACGCCTGGGCCTGCACCTAGAGGACATCCGCAACCTGCTGGCCATCCGCGACACCGGCACCTGCCCGTGCGAGCCCGCCGGGGACCTGCTCACCCGGCGCCTGACCGAGCTGGACGCCGAGATCAACCGTCTCGAGGCACTCCGGACCGAGATGACCACCATGCTCGACGCCCTACCCGCCGGGGAATGCTCCCAGCCAACCCCCGGCACCTGGCTCCAACGGGAAGGAGGTGACCCACGGTGAACGACTGCTGCGACGACCCGACCTGCCAATCAGAAACCTGCGGCTGCGGCTGCAACTGCTAGGAAACCACGAGTAGGGGGCCGAAGGCCCCCTACTTTTCCATCCGGCCAGACCGCCACCGACCATCGAAAAAACGCCGCCATCTAAGAGCGAAAGCCACACTGTGGGCCGCCGACCGGCGCTCGGCGGCCGAGGGGCGCGTCCGTGCCCTGGCCGAGCAGGCGGCCGCGGCGGAGCAGGAGACCGCCGCACGGGTCGCGCTGGCCATCGAGACCGAGCGCACCAGGGTGGCGCGTGAGGTGCACGACGTCGTCGCGCACTCTCTCGCCGTGGTGCAGGTCCAGGCCTCGACCGCCCTGGCGATCGGCACCCCGGAGCAGGCCACAACCGCCCTGCGCGCGGTGAAGGAGACGGCGAGCAGAGCACTCAACGACACCCGCGCCCTGGTGTCGATGCTGCGCGAACCCGGAGAGAGCCGCGACCCCGCCGGCGACCTGACGTCGCTGCCCGCGATGGTCGAGCAGCCGGCCACGGCGATCGACGTCACCGCGACCCTCCCGCCCGACCTCGCCCGGTGGCAGGACGAGCTGCCCGCCGACCTCCGGCTCACGATCCGCCGGGCGGTCCAGGAGAGCCTCACGAACGCGATCAAGCACGCCCGGCCGCGACGGCTCGACCTCACGCTGACGATCGGTGACGACGGCGTACGCATGCGCGCCACCAATCCCGCGGCCGCCGCCGAGGGCCCCCCGGCTACGGGCTGGTGGGGCTGCGGGAGCGTGTCACGGCCCTCGGTGGCAGCATGACGGCGCGGCACACGATCGACACGTTCGAGCTGGACGTGACGGTGCCGCTACCTGGCGCTGCGCCTCTGCTCGACCACGTCGAGCAGAGGCGTACGCCGCCCCGCAGCAGCGGACCGACCCCTCAGGAGCCCTCGTGACCATCCGCGTCGCCGTCGTCGACGACCAGCCCCTGCTCGTCTCCGCCTTCGTCGCTCTGGTCGACGCGCAGCCCGACATGCAGGTGGTGGCGACGGGCGCGAACGGTGACGAGGCCGTACGCGCCGCGGCCGAGCACTCGCCCGACGTCATGCTCATGGACATCCGGATGCCG